>JAEUSV010000149.1 GCA_016788485.1 Flavobacteriales bacterium | reverse complement strand
CACGCGCATCATGATGGCGAGCAACGTGGTGATCATGCTGCTCTTCGCCATCAACGCCATCTTCCGCGGGGCGGGCGCGGCCTACATGGCCCTCTGGTCGCTGGGCCTGGCCAACGCCATCAACATCGTGCTCGACCCCCTGCTGATCTTCGGTATAGGTCCCTTCCCCGAGCTCGGAGTGACGGGCGCCGCGGTGGCCACCACCATCGGACGGTGCTGCGGCGTTGCCTACCAGGTGTACCACCTCACCCGTGCCGGCGGTCCCTTCGCGGTGCGCTGGCCGGACCTGCGGCCGGTGCGCGAGGTGCTGGTGAACATCGTGCGCATCTCGGCCGGTGGCGTGGGCCAGTTCCTGATCGCCAGCGCGAGCTGGGTGTTCCTGGTGCGCATCGTGTCGGAGTCGGGCACGGATGCCACGGCGGGCTATTTCGTGGCGGTGCGCATCATCATCTTCACGCTGCTGCCGGGTTGGGGCCTGGCGAACGCGGCGGCCACACTGGTGGGGCAGAACCTCGGTGCCGGCCATCCCGATCGCGCGGCGCGCAGCACCTGGCTGTGCGGCCACTACAACGCGCTCTTCATGGTGTCGGTGGCCGCCTTCTTCTGGCTCACCGCGCCCTGGCTCGTCTCCTTCTTCCAGCAGACGCCCGCGGCCGATGGCTATGCGGTGGACGCCCTGCGCATCATCAGCCTGGGCTACCTGTTCTACGGCTATGGGATGGTGTTCGCCCAGGCGTTCAATGGCGCCGGCGATTCGCTCACCCCCACCTGGATGAACGTGGTGTGCTTCTGGCTCCTCGAGATCCCGCTGGCGTGGTGGCTGGCCAAGCTATTGGGCTGGGGTCCCACGGGGGTGTTCGCCGCGGTGGCGATCAGCGAGAGCGCGCTGGCCGTGCTCAGCGGTGTGCTTTTCCAGCGCGGTGCCTGGAGGAAGGTGAAGGTGTAAGGAAGCGCAGGACGGTGTCCGGGTCCGCGAACGGCGGACTAGTCGGGGAGCTTGCGGGGCCTGCCGGCGGCCTCCCACTTGAGCAGGGTGTCCAGGATGTGCTCGATCTTCCGGTGGTCGGCCCAGGTGCCATGGAAGATGAGGCGGCCGCTTCCATCGATGACGTAGGCCCCGTTGGGCGCGCGCCCATAGGCATCGAAGACCGCGTCGTTGAGGCCGTCGACCAGTACGGGCATGCCGGTGAGCTGCGCGAACTCCTTGGCATAGGCGCGCTTCTCGTCCTCGCTCTTGGGCGCGGGCCAGTACTTGTACTCCTTGCGGTCGCCGGGATGCAGCTCGCGCCCGTACACGGTGAAGAGGTGCACTTTGGCGGGGTCGTACTTGGCCGCGAGCTTGTCCCAGTGGGGCGCCTGCATGCGCGCGGGCGGGTTGGTGAGGCTCACGAACATGAACACACGCACCCGACCAGTGTCGGCGAGCAGGTCGTAGCGCGTTCCGCTCCGTGCGTCGACCAGGTCGATGCCATGCACCTGTTCATCGAATCCGCGGCCTTCGCTGTATGCGCGCAGGTCGTCGATGGTGGCCTGGATCACCTTGTCCCAGTTCATGCGCCAGATGTTCACCTGCTTTCGCATGAACTTGATCTCCTCCTTGCTGTAGCTGTTCAGGTAGAAATCGAGGTCGTTGCGGAAGAGAAGGCCCTGGTCCGTGACCCACGGTTCGGGGTTCCAGTTCTGCAACTGGGCGCTCGCGTGCAGCGGCAGCCAGAGGAGCAGCAGCAGGAAGGGGCGGACCAGGCGGGACATCGGTCCAAAGGTAGCCGCAGGAGCGCCGCGGCGCCTACTGGCCCACGGGCGTGCGCCGGCTCTTGAAGTCCTTGGAGAAGGTGGGCCAGTCCATGGTCTTGTGCTTGCCTTCGCCGAAGTAGATGAGGATGGGCTCCATCTGCTCAGGCGTCATGAAGCCCTGCACGGGTGCGAGCACATTGCCGTCCTTGTCCATGTACACGATGGTGGGGTAGGCCACACGGCCCTCCACAGGCGCGATGAGCATGGTGAGGTCGTGCGTGCCGTTGCGGCCGCCCACGGCCTGCGGGTTGAAGTTGGGGTTGCCGTAGGACTTGCCCTTGTACGTGACCTTCTCGTTGCCCTCGGCGTCGAACTTCACGGCGTGGAAGTGCTCGTTCACATAGGCGGCGAGCTGATCGTCCATGAAGGTGCGGCCGCTGAGCATCTTGCATGGCCCGCACCACTGGGTGTACACATCGATGAAGAGGGGCTTGCCGTCCTTCTTCGCTGCGGCCATGGCCTGGTCGAAGGTCATCCACTTGATCTTCTGGCCGGCGTGGGGGTCCTGGGCCAGCAGTGCCAGGGGGAGAAGGACGAGGGCAAGGAGGCTTGTACGCATGGGTGATGTGGTGTGCCGGGATCAGCGAATACCGTGCCGGAGGGGTGTGGAACGAAGGTAGGTCAGTGGATCCCCCGCATCAACCGCCGCACTCCGGGGGAGATGACGATGAGGGCGATGCCGGCCACCAGCGCGTAGATGCCCAGTTGCAGGTAGCCGTCCGTGTAGCTCTGCAGCTTGGCCATGTTGGTGGCCTTCTCATCGGCGATGCTCATGCCTGCTCCGAGCAGTCCGGCCACGTACTGTCCGTAGGCGCTGGCGAGGAACCACATGCCCATCATCAGGCCTTGCACGCCCTGGGGCGAGAGCTTGGTCATCAGCGAAAGGCCGATGGGGCTGAGGCACAGCTCCCCGAAGGTGATCACGAAGTAGCCAAGCGTGAAGACGTCAAGCGAGGTCACCCCATCGGCATCGGCGAAGAAGATGGTGGCGTAGAAGACATAGAAGGCGAGGGCGAGCAGCAGGAAGCCCATACCGAACTTCACCACGCTGTTGGGCTCGAGCTTCCGCTTGCTGAGCCACACCCAAAGGATGCCAAGGGGGGCTGCGAACACGATCACGAAGAGGGAGTTCGCGCCGTTGTTCACCACGTTCGGGTCCATCGGGATGCCGAGGAGGTCGTGCCGCAGGTTGTTCAGGGCGAAGAGGCTCAGGCTGCCGCCGCTCTGCTCGAAGAAGGCCCAGAAGAGCACGGAGAAGAGGATGAAGACCAGGGCGGCGCCCAGCCGCTTGTTCTCCTGCGCGTTGAACTTCCGCATCTCCCAGGCCAGGTACACCAGTGTGGCGGGACCGATGATGTACATGAAGAGGTCCGTGTACCGGGTGTTGGTGACCAGCAGCAGGATGAAGGGGATGGCGATGAGCGAGCCCACGTAGGTGGCGACCTCGTAGAACTTCCGCCTTGCCGCGGGCATGTCGGGATGCAGCGGGCTGAGGCCGATGGGCCCCATGCTCTTCCGGGTGAGGGCGAAGTTCACGAGGCTGATGGTCATCACCACGGCCACCAGGGCGAAGGCCCAGTTCCAGCTGACGTACTTGCCCACGGCGATCATCACGATGCCGCCGAGCAGGGCGCCCACGTTGATGCCGGCGTAGAAGAGGCTGAACCCGGCATCGCGGCGGCTGTCGTCGGCATGGTAGAGCTGGCCCACCATGGTGCTGATGTTGGGCTTGAAGAAGCCGGTGCCGATGATGGAGAAGCAGATGCCGATGTAGAAGAGGTCCCTGGGCGAGAACGCGATCACCAGTCCGCCTGCGATCATCAGCAGCGCGCCCCAGAACAGCGACTTCTGGAAGCCGAGGACCTTGTCCGCGAACACGCCGCCGATGAAGGTGAATGCGTACACGAAGGCCTGGATGGCGCCGTACTGCAGGTTGGCCGTGGGGTCATCAAGGCCGAGCTGGGACACCATGAACACGGTGAGCATACCGCGCATGCCGTAGAAGCAGAAGCGCTCCCACATCTCCGTGAAGAAGAGCGCCCAGAGCTGCTTCGGGTAGGTGCCCTTGAAGGAGCGGATCTGATCGAGAGTGAGGTGCTGCGACATCGTGCGGTCAGTGTTCGGAGATGGTCCTGTTGAGCCAGCGCAGCATCAGGAACATGCCGATGGCCGCGGCGCCCAGCAGGGCGAAGTTCACGAGGAAGAAGCCGCTCTTGTGGGCGTAGCTGTCCCACAGCGTGGCGAGGATGCCGCTGAGCTTGTTGCCGATGCTGGTGCTGAGGAACCAGCCGCCCATCATCAGGGCGGTGAGGCGCTTGGGGCTCACCTTGCTCACCAGGCTCAGGCCCATGGGGCTCAGGAACAGTTCGCCCACGGTGACCACGCCGTAGCAGGCGATCAGCCACCAGGCGCTGGCCTTCATCTCCCCGTTGTGGCACACGTACACGGCGGCCACCATCACCAGCGTGCTGAGCGCGCTGATCAGCAGGCCCCAGGCGATCTTGGTGGCGGTGTTGGGCTCGCGGCCGCGCCGTTTCAACAGCGCGAAGAAGGCCACCACCACCGGGGTCAGCAGGATCACCCACAGCGGGTTCACGCTCTGGAAGAGCTCGGTGTTGAACAGGTGCAGCGTGGCCCCCTCGGCGGGCATCAGTTCCGGTTGCAGGTTCTTGAAGTAGACCGGCTTGCCGAGCTCCTTCACCTCCTTGCCGTCCACCTTGATCACCTTGAAGTTGGCGTCGTAGGCGGTGACGGAGTCGGTGGCGTTCACCACCTTCTCGGCCAGGTAGAGCGTTTCGGCGGCGGGCTGCACGGCGGCGGGCACCTCGCGGTCGGTGTAGAACTGGGCCCAGGTGGTGAGGGCGGTGCCGTTCTGCTTGAAGACGGCCCAGAACATGATGCTCACCGCGAAGATGCTGAGCAGGGCGGCGAGGTGCCGCTTGTCGTCGACGCTGGCGCGGACCCACAGGCCCACGTAGAAGATGATGACCGGGATGGTGGCGAAGATGAAGGCGTCGGTGCTGTCGCTGCCCAGCAGGTTGCCGGGGATGCTCCACGCGGCGATGCCCACGATGATGGCGGGAAGGAACACGGTGCTGAACACGCGGGACAGCGGCATGTCCTCCTTCTGCGCGGGCTTGCGCACGTCGGCGTGGCGGTAGTGCTTCAGCCCGATGGCGAACACGATGAGGCCGATGAACATGCCCACCCCCGCGGTGAAGAAGGCCTCGCCCCAGCCGTACTTGTTGCGCATGTAGGCGGCGAACAGGTTGCACACGCTCGCGCCCACGTTGATCCCCATGTAGAAGATGTTGTAGCCGCTGTCCTTGTGCGCCTTGTAGTGCGGGTCGTTATAGAGGTTGCCGAGCAGTGTGCTGATGTTGGGCTTGAAGAAGCCGTTGCCCAGGATGATCAGCGCGAGCGAGGTGTAGAAGGCGCCCATGCCGGGCAGAGCGAGGCCCATGTAGCCCAGGCCCATCAAGGTGCCACCGATGAAGATGCTGCGGGAGTAGCCCAGCACGCGGTCGGCGAGCAAGCCGCCGAGGAAGGGCGTGAGGAACACGAAGGCGATGAAGGTGCCGTAGATGTCGGCGGCCTCCTTGCGGTCCATCGCCATGCCGCCGGTGGCCAGCGGATCGGTGAGGTACAGCTGGAAGATGCCGATCATCAGGTAGTACCCGAACCGCTCCCACATCTCGGTGAGGAAGAGGAAGGGCAGGCCACTGGGGTGCTTCCCGGCGGCCAGGGGGGTGTTCGCCATGGTCAGCGCTTAGCGGATGCCGTGGAAGAGCTTGTTCACCAAGGGGCTCACCACCACCAGGAACATGCCGATGCCCACGGTGACATAGCCCATGGTGCTGTACACATCGACATAGGTGGCGAGGCTGGCTGCGGTGTCGATCACGGCCTCCTCGCCGCCTTCGTGCTCCACGCCGGTGAGCTTGGCGAGCATGCCCGCGGCGTAGTTGGCGCCCGCAATGCTCAGGAACCAGGCGCCCATGGCGGTGGCCGTCATGTCCTTCGGCACGAGCTTGGTCACCATGCTCAGTCCGATGGGGCTCAGGAAGAGCTCACCGGTGGTGTGCAGCATGTAGAGCAGGGCCAGCGTCCACAGCGGCACCTGGTATTCCACAGCGAGGGGGGCGGCGAGCAGGATCACCAGGTAGCCAAGGCCGAGCTGGGTGATGCCGAGGCCGAACTTCATGGGGATGCTGAAGTCCTTGTCGGCCTGCTTCAGCTTCACCCACATGATGGAGAAGAGCGAGCCGAAGAGCAGGATGTAGGCGGGATTGAAGAACTGCGTGGTGGCCGCGCCCATCTCCCAGCCGAAGACGTGGCGGTCCACGTTGCGGTCGGCGAAGAGGGTGAGGCTGCTGCCGGCCTGTTCGAAGCAGGCCCAGAACACCACGTTGAAGAGCATGAGGATGATGAAGCCGAACATCTTGTCGAGCTGCACCTTGCCGTCCTTGATGCCGCGGGAGATGAGGGTGACGAGCACGAGCACCGCCACGGCGAGCAGCACGTAGCCGGCCACATCGGTGTTACGGAGCAGGAAGTAGAGCACGGGGATGAGGGCGAGGCATCCGGCGAGCACGGCGGTGAAGGGGCTCAGCGGTCCCCATTTCGGGGTGAAGAGGCTCTCCGGGGCGGGCGGGGCGCTCACGTGGGCATAGTGCCTGCTGCCCATCTGGAAGATCACGATGCCGCAGAGCATGCCGATGCCGGCGAGGGCGAAGCCGGCCTTGGCGCCGTAGATGTGCCCCACCTCGGCGCACACCGTGGTGGCCAGCAGCGCGCCCAGGTTGATGCCGATGTAGAAGATGGTGAAGCCGGAGTCCTTGCGGTGGTCGCCATCGGGGTAGAGCTTGCCCACCATGGTGCTGATGTTCGGCTTGAAGAGGCCGTTGCCCACGATGATGATGGCCATCCCCCAGAAGAGCAGCATCTCCGTGCCGCCCACGATCACAAACTCGCCGATGGCCATCAGCACCCCGCCGAGCAGCACGGCCAGGCGTGAACCCAGCACGCGGTCGGCGATGCGTCCGCCGAGCACCGGCATCACATACACCAGCGCCGTGTAGGCGCCGTAGACCGCGAAGCCCATGTTGTCACCCATGCGCAGCGATTCCACCAGGTAGAGGAGGAGCAGGGCGCGCATGCCGTAGTAGCAGAAGCGCTCCCACATCTCGGCGGCGAACAGCCAATAGAGGCCTACCGGGTGGCCGGTGGTCGAGGTCGAGGTCTGGCTCATCGGGGTCGGACGGTGTGTAAGGTTGCGGCGTAAGGTAGGAAAGGGCCGGAACTACAGGCGGCAGGGGCAGGGCAGGGCGCTGCCGCCTGGTGCTGCCCCTGCTGCTGGTTCAGAGGTTCTCCAGCAGCCAGTTGGTCATCTGCTCGTACAGGTACCAGCGCGTGTTGCCGCCGTAGATCCCGTGGTTCTTGTCCGGGTAGGCGAACTGGTCGAAGGGCTTGTTGGCCTTGATCAGCGCGAGGGTCATCTCGGCGGCGTTCTGGTAGTGCACGTTGTCGTCGGCCGTGCCGTGGATCAGCAGGTAGTTGCCCTTGAGCTTGTCCACGTGGTTGATGGGGCTGTTGTCGTCGTAGCCCTTGGCGTTGGCCTGGGGCAGGCCCATGTAGCGCTCGGTATAGATGCTGTCGTAGTAGCGCCAGTTGGTGACGGGGGCCACGGCGATGGCGGCCTTGAACACCTCGGCGCCCTTGGTGATGCACAGGCTGCTCATGTAACCGCCGTAGCTCCAGCCCTGGATGCCGATGCGGCCCTTGTCCACCCAGGGCTGCGTACCCAGCCACACGGCCGCGGCGATCTGGTCCTCGGTCTCGTACTTGCCGAGCTGTCCGTAGGTGATGTGGCGGAAGTCGCGGCCGCGGCGGCCGGTGCCGCGGGGGTCCACGCAGACCACCACGTAGCCCTTCTGCGCGAGCAGCTGGTGCCACATGTACCCGCGGCCGTCCCACTGGTCGAGCACCTCGTTGCTGTTGGGCCCGCTGTACTGGGTCATGAACACGGGGTACTGCTGGCGGCTGTCGAAGCCCTTGGGCTTGATCATCCAGCCATTGAGCGTAACGCCGCCGGCGGTGGTGAAGGTGAAGAACTCCTTCTGCGGCAGGGCCAGGTCGCGCAGCCGGCCGCGCAGCTTCGCGTTGTCCTTCAGCACCTTCACCTGCTTGCCCGAGCCCTCGTGCAGGGTGGTCATCTCGGGCTCGTTGGCGGTGCTGCGCGTGTTGATGAAGAACTTGAAGCCGGTGCTCCATTCGGCATCGTTGTAGCCGCCGGCCGGGCTCAGTTCCTTGAGTCCCTTGCCATTGAGGGCGATGGCGTACACGCCCTGCTGCGTGGGCGACTGGATGCCCGCCGTGAAGATGACCCGCCTGCCGGCCTCGTCATAGCCCTGCACGCCGGTCACATCGTACGTGCCGGCGGTGATGGGACGTTGCACCTTGCCGTCCATCGAACACCAGTACACCTGGTTCCACCCGCCCTTCTCGCTGGTGAGGAGGAAGCCGCTTCCATCCTTCAGGAAGTGCAGGTCGTCGGTCACCTCGATGTAGGTGGGGCTGGTCTCGCGGTAGATCTCCACGGGCTTCAGGCCGGCCTGCACCGGGCGGAGCGACGGCACCTTCACGGTGAGGATGAGCTTTTCGTTCTGCAGGCGGTTCAGCTGCATGTACCACACGGTCTCGTCGTCGGTGAAGCCGAAGCGCGGCACGTAGAAGTCATCGAGCCCGAGCCCGATGGGCACATCGGTGGTGGTGCCGCTGAGCACGTCGAACACATGCAGGCTGATGCGGCTGTTGTCCTCGCCGGCCTTCGGGTACTTGTAGCGGTACTCGGAGGGGTAGAGCTCGTGGCCGAAGAGGGTGAGGTCGAACTCCTTCACGCGGCCCTCGTCGCTGCGCAGGTACACGAGCTTGGTGCCGGAGGGGTTCCACTGGTAGCCCTGCACCAGCGTGAACTCCTCCTCGTAGACCCAGTCGGTGGCGCCGTTGAGCACCTTGTTCCATTCACCGTCCCTGGTCACGGCGCGCTCCTCCATGGTGGACAGGTCGACCACGTAGAGGTTGTTGTCGCGCACGAAAGCGGCACGGGCTCCATCGGGGCTGAAGGTGGCCAGGCGCTGCTTGCTCTTCGCGGTGTCGGAAAGGGGACGCAGGGCCTTGGTGCCCCGGTCGAACACGTAGTGGTGGGCGTAGTAGCTGTAGCGGTAGATGGGCTCGCTGCCGGTCTCGATCATCAGCTTCTTCTCATCGCCGCTGAAGCTGTAGCCGTCCATCTCCACGGGCTCCCGGCCACCTGCGGGCACCAGCTGGTCGCCGCGCAGGATGGTACCGACCTTCTCGCCGGTGCGGTAGGCGTACTGGTTCACCACGGGCACCTTGTCCTCGGCCTCGAGCACGGTGTAGTGGAGGCCGTCCTTCATGCTGGCCAGGCCGCCCACGCGTTCGCTGCCGAAGGCGGGGCTGTACCAGATCTCCTGGTTGGTGATGGCCTTCTGGGCCGTGGCGGAATGAAGGCCGAGCACAAGGGCCGGCAGGAGCAGGATGGTCGTACGCATCGGGGGTCGCAACAGGGGACGGCCAAGATAGCCGGTCCGTTCAGGTGCAGGAAGCGTGCCGTCCCGAAGGCAACGGGTCGTCACCGGCCGGCTGCGGGCCTAGCACTCCAGGAAGTCCATGTCGTCCCCGAAGGTCTCCTTCACATGCAGCGTGGCCCAAAGGGAGAGCCCGATGCACACCGCGCCGACGAGGAGCGCGGCGCCCACGTCGCCGATGCTGGTGCGCAGGGCCACGAACGAGAGCGTGATGGGGATCACGGCGCCGCGCACGAAGTTGGGCGCGGTGTTGGTGACGGTGCTGCGGAGGTTGGTGCCGAACTGCTCGCTGGCCACGGTCACGAAGAGGGCCCAGAAGCCGGTGCTGGCGCCGAGCACGAGGCACATGGCGTAGAAGAGGGCTAGGCTCATGCCGCTGGTGAACAGGAACACGACCACGGTGATGGACAGGAAGGCCAGGTAGAGCAGGATCACCTTGCGGCGGCTTCTCATCAGCTGGCTCAGCAGGCCGCTCAGCAGGTCGCCGATGCTGAGGCCGATGTAGCTCCACATCACGCTGTCGCCCACCTTCACCTCACCCTGCACACCGAGCGCGGGCGCGATCACGTGGCTCTTGTTGATGAGCACGCCGATCACGTACCACACGGGCAGCCCGATGGCGATCGAGGCCAGGTACTTCAGGGCGCGCCGCCGGGTGCGGAAGAGCGCGAGGAAGTTGCCCTTCTCCACGTCGGTGCGGGCGTGCACATGCTTGAACATGCCGCTCTCGAAGGCGCCGGCGCGCATCACCAGCAGGGCGATGCCGAGCGCGCCTCCCACGATGTAGGCCATCTGCCACGCCTGCAGGTCGAGGCCGAGCGTGGCGGCGATGGCGCCACCGCTGTTGCCCACGAGGCTGGCGGCCACTGCGCCCAGGGCGCCGAAGGTCACGATGATCATGGTGCCCCAGCCGCGGTGCTGGCGTGGCATGCTCTCCACCACCAGGGTGATGCCCGCACCGAGCTCGCCCGCCAGTCCGATGCCGGCGATCACACGGCACAGCGCGTACTGGAAGGTGTCGGTGACGAAGGCATTGGCCACGTTGGCCAGCGAGTAGAGCAGGATGGACCCGAAGAGCACCTGCACGCGGCCACGCTTGTCGCCGAGCATGCCCCAAAGCAGTCCACCGAGCAGCATGCCGCCCATCTGCCAGTTGAAGAGGGCCGTGTCGTAGCGCAGGAGCGTGTCACCGCTGAGGCCGATGGCCTCGAGGCTCTCCTTCTTCACCACGTTGAAGAGCACCAGGTCGTAGATGTCGACGAAGTAGCCGAGCGCGGCCACCACCACGAGCAGGAGCGAGCGACCGGGGAAGATGTGCTTCATGGTTCAGGCCAGGATGTCGCGTGCCTGCGCGGCGATGCCGGTGGCCAGCTTCTCCATGGGCAGGTCGTTGCTGTCGCGGCCGAAGGGGTCCTCGATCTCCTCCGCGATCAGTTCGAGGCTGGCGAGCACGTAGAAGATGAACATGACAACCGGCACGGCGATCCATCCCATGGTGAGCGCGAACCCGAGGGGCAGCGTCACGGTGTACAGCACGATGAACTTCTTGATGAAGGTGCTGTAGGAGAAGGGGATCGGTGTGTTCTTGATGCGTTCGCAGGCACCGCAGATGTCGAGGAACGCATTGATGTCGTTGGAGAGCACGATGAGCTGCTCCTGGGTGAGGTGGCCTTCGCGAACGAGCCTGGCGGTGCGCTGGTGCATGAGCGTCACCACCTGGGCGGGCACATGGCGCTGGCGGTCCAGGGCGGCGAGCTCGGGGTGCTCCTGCTCATCGAGGCTCAGGCGGGTGGTCTCCTTCAGCAGGTGGCCACGGAGGGCGTGGGAGAAGGCACCGATGAGCCGCGCGAAATGGTGGCGGTCGTCGGTGTCCTGGGGGCGCAGCCAGGCCGCGTACTTCACGGCGAGATTGCGGCTCACGTTCACCAGTGCGCCCCACAGCTTGCGGCCTTCCCACCAGCGGTCATAGGCGGTGTTCGTGCGGAACACGAGGAGCATGCTGATCGCGAAGCCCAGCAGGTTGTGCATCACGGTGATGTTCTTCACCCGGCTGTCCTGCGAGAGGTGCAGGCGCTCGTTCTCGAGCCACACGAAGCCGGCGGTCACGGCCCCGATCAGCAGGATCAGCGGCAGGAGCTTGCGGAAGGTGTCGCTCTTGTGCACATAGAGCACGGGCCGCAGCCATTCGCGGGGGTCATAGGTGATCATGGTGTCCGCGGCGAAGGAACGCCACGGCCCCTGCTCCGGCAAGTGCGGTGTTCAGGGACGCCCATCGGCCTGCGCACCGGTCGGCGCCATGGGGCGTACCTCCGCCGATCGGGCCTGGCGCTGCATGGCGGCGGGGCTCTCCGTGGCCTGAGGGCCCTGGGTCACCGGGAAACGCTCTTCGGCGAACGGCCATACGGTACCGTCCGGCAGCACCTGGTTCGCACGGTTGGCGCTCACCGTCCAATGGAAGGGCACGTTGCTGGTGCCGCCCTGGAGCTCTACCACATCGAAGCCTTCGGAGGTCTCATTGGTCACGTATACGCCCTTGCAATCACCGCGGAGCTGAACGAACACCCGCAGTGGGTGCTGTTCGTTGACCAGGATGTTGCGGGTGAAGGTGGGGTCGAGGGTGACGTGCGCCCTGCCGTTCACGAGCTGCCCGCTGCCCAGGTCCTGGAACAGGTTCTCCGGTGCCTCGGGCGCGGAGAGCAGCACATGGCGCCCCGCCTCATCGCGCACCACGGTGTTCACGGTGCCGTTGCCCATCACCTTGCGCGGGGTGCCGCCGCCCTCGTAGCAGGCCACATAAGTGAACACCTGGGCGCCTCCGGAGCCGCTCACGAAATAGCCACCTGCCCGCGCCGGTGCTCCGGCCGAACCGTTGGCGTTGCTCGTGGCCACGCCGTACACACCGAAGTTGACGCCGGTGGCCGCCACGCCGGATCCTTGGACCAATGTGTTGAAGCCCGCGTTGTTGCCCGCTGCGATGAGGCCCGTACCGCTGGCCGCGGTGGTGGCCAGTGCGAGCGCTCCGTTGCTGGTGCCGGTGAAGGCCCCGCCGCCACCGGCCAGCAGGTAGGTGCCCCCGATGCCGTTGCCTTCACCGAGCACGCCGGTGCCGGTCGCGTTGGCGTTGAAGCCGTCCACACCGAAGCCGCTGGCGTTGTTCGCCTGGCCGTACACGCCGGTGGGGTTGAACACGGTGGCCGCGCTGGAGGTGTTCACCCCGACCGCACCCACCCCTGCGGGACTTGCGGCCTGGCCCCATGTCCCTGCCGGAAAGCCGGTGGTGGCGGTGCTGGTCTGGAAGCCGATCACGCCCAGCCCATTGTCGGAGGGCGAGGATCCGTTCACGCCGCGGGCATCCCCGGTGGTCATGGTGGCGTTCACCAGCCCCTGCACGCCGATGGCCTGGGCCGTGCCGGACAGGGTGCCGTTCACCTGCCCGAGCACGCCGCGCGCACCCGTTCCGGTGGGCACGGCGCCGGAGCTGGTGTTGCCGATGCCGATGATGGCCGTGCCATTGACCGAGGCGGCCTCGCCCCGCACGGCGTTGGTGCTGCCCGTGGTGGAGGTCGCAAAGCCCACCACGCCCATGGTGGTGCCGGTATTGCCGGTGGTGGAGCCCAGCACGCCGAAGCCGGTGCTGGTGTACCCGCTGATCGCGCGCGTGCCCAGTGCCGCGGTGTTCGCCGTGGTGCCGTTCGTGGTGCCCGTGGCATACACGCTGAACACATCGTTGGTGTTGACGCCGAGCGTGGTATTGTTCACGATGGCCTGGCCCCCCGCCAGGAAGCGCATCCGTTCGTTGGCGGCCGCTGAGCCACCGGTCTTGATGATCCAGGGTTGTGCGTCGGTGGTGCCGATGAAGTTCACCGCCGGGTTGGTGCCCGCGTTGCCGGTAAGGCTCCAGGCCTCGCCCGACAGGCCGAACCGCACCCATGCGCTGCCGTTCCAGTAATGATAGCCGGGCGTCACGTTGTTCGGTGGCGCACCGGCCGTCGCATTGTTGTACACCAGCAGCGATGGGGTGGGCGCCACCACGGGGGCGGCGACGTTGCTTGCCGTGAGCGCCACACGCGGGATCAGGAGGCCGCGCTGGGCGTTGGCCGGCAGTGCCGAGCCGTCGATGTCGAGCAGCGCGCTCGCATCGGGCGCCGCGCCGTTCACGTTGATGCCGATGTTCTGTGCGAGGGCCTGTGTGATGAGCAGAGGTCCCAGGCATACGAGCAGGAGGTGTCTCATGGCCGTGGGGATGGTGTTTCTGAAAGGCAAGACGCGGAAGGGTGCATGCCGGACGCCCTTCGCGGACCCTCAAGTTACGGATCGTGCCGCACGGCACAAGCCGATCCGGTGCCAACTTCGCGGCATGATCGGCACCTCCACACCCGCCCGCCCGGCCATCACCGCTGCCTTCATCAGTGCCCTGCGTGCCGCTGTCGAAGGCGACCACGTGCACGTGGACGAGGAGCGTCGTTCGGCCTATGGGCACGACGAGACCGAGGACCTGGTGTTCCCGCCGGACGTGGTGGTGCGGCCACGCACCACGGCCGAGGTGGCCGCGGTGGTGCGCCTGTGCGCCGAGCACCGTGTGCCGGTCACGCCCATCGGCGCCCGCACGGGCCTGAGCGGCGGGGCGCTGAGCGTGCACGGTGGGGTGGGGCTCGCGCTCGACCGCATGGACAGCATCACCGCCATCGATGAGCGTAACCTGCAGGTGACGGTGGAGCCGGGGGTGATCACCCAGGTGCTGCAGGAGGCGGTGGCCGCGAAGGGGCTCTACTACGCGCCCGATCCCAGCAGCCGCGGCAGCTGCACCATCGGAGGCAACCTGGCCGAGAACAGCGGTGGCCCGCGCGCCGTGAAGTACGGCGTCACCCGCGACTTCGTCCTGAACCTTGAGGTCGTGCTGCCGTCCGGCGATGTCATCTGGACGGGCGCGAACACGCTGAAGAACTCCACCGGTTACGACCTCACGCGCCTGCTGGTGGGCAGCGAGGGCACGCTCGGCATCATCACCAAGGCGGTGCTGCGGCTGATCCCGCTGCCGCGCGAGAACCGGTTGATGCTCGTGCCGTTCACCAGCGCCGAGAAGGCGTGCGAGGCGGTGAGCGCGGTGTTCCGCGCTGGCATCACGCCGAGCGCCATGGAGTTCATGGAGCGCGATGCCATCGACTGGACGCTCCGCTTCGTGGGTGATGTGACCGTCGCGGTGCCCGATGAGGTGCAGGCGCACCTGCTGATCGAGGTGGATGGCAATGACGGTGACGTGCTCATGAAGGAGTGCGAGGCCATCATGGCCGTGATGGAGGCGCACGGCTGCGGCGAAGTGCTCTTCGCGGAGACCACCGCCGAGAAGGACGGCCTCTGGCGCATGCGCCGTCGCGTGGGCGAGGCGGTGAAAAGCAATTCCGTTTACAAGGAGGAGGACACCGTGGTGCCCCGCTACGAGCTGCCGCGCTTGCTGGCGGGCGTGAAGGCGATCGGTGCGCGCTACGGGTTCAGGAGCGTGTGCTATGGCCACGCCGGCGACGGCAATCTCCACGTCAACATCATCAAGGGCGACCTGGACCAGCGTACGTGGGACGAGGAACTTCCGAAGGCCATCCGCGAGATCTTCGAGCTCACCGTGTCATTGGGCGGCACGCTCAGTGGCGAGCACGGCATCGGGCTGGTGCAACGGCCATACATGGACATCGCCTTCAACGGTGTTCAGCTCGACCTGATGCGGCGCATCAAGCAGGTTTTCGACCCGCTGGGGATCATGAACCCCGGCAAGGTGCTGCCCTAGGCCTGTGCGGAGGAGAACGCGCCGATGAGGTCGCGGATGTGGGGGAAGGTGCGGAAGCCCTCGGGCAATTTCAGTTGCGGCGCACGGTTCACCTGCGAACCGGAGAACCAGAACGTGCATTTGGGGGAGGCGACCATGGCGCGCAGCGAATCCATGTAGCGCTGCATGCCCTCCGCCGTTGGCGAAGTGGTGATGAAGGAGATGAAGGTGATGGGACCGTCGAACAGGTCCGACACCTGCTGGAGGTCCTCATTGGGCACGCTCTGGCCCAGGTAGATCGTGCGGTTGCCCAGCGAGCGGAGCAGGTAATTGGTGTAGAGCAGGCCCAGCTCGTGGATCTCCTGGTCCGGCAGGTACAGCACATAAAGCCCCGCCGCGTTCGGTGCCAACGGCAGGGCGTCGGTCTCGGCCACGATCCGTTGGCGGATCAGGTTGCTCACGAAGTGCTCCTGTGAGGGGCAGATGGCGCCCGAGTGCCAGAGGTGGCCGATGTGTTCGAGCAGGGGCACGTAAACGCCTTCAACCAGTGCGTTGAAGCCCTCCAGCCGGCGATGCTGTTCGGAGGCACTCCGGAAGAGCGCTTCATCGAACGTGAGCATGGCCAGTTTCAGCTGGTTGAGCACCTCGCCCACGCCGGCCTTGTTGGTGGACAGCTCCTGGATCTTGGCGGCGCGCTCCGCGGGCGACATGGCCGCCACCTTGCCGATCTTCATGCCCTGGCCCACCAGGAAGGCGACGTTCAGGATGGTACGAAGCTCATCCATGGAGTACAGCCGGTAGTTGGAACCGGTGCGGTCCGGATCCAGCAGGTTGTACCGGCGTTCCCATACGCGTATCGTATGGGCCTTCACACCACTGAAGCCTTCAAGCTCGCTGATGCTGAACTGAGACGGGTACGGACTGTTCACGGCGCTTCGCTGGCTGTTCGATCCCATGTGCTCCGGGATCGGACAATGTTACTTCCAAGTGAACAACAGTTCAAGGACGGGATGGTTCGTTAGCCCCCAACGGCGGAGGCCTCCCCTCCCGGGAAGGCCTCCGCACAAGGTGGTGTTGGGGACGCAGGGATCAACGCACCACCTGCACAGGCAGGGTGCGCACGGCACCTTCACCTGCGATGCTCAGCTGGTAGAGCCCTTCGGCCAGGGCGCTCAGGTCCATGTTGAGGCGGTTCTCGCCGGCGGCCAGTTGTGTGCCGGGCAGGGCGAGCACCGTGCGGCCGGTCACGTCGACAAGGCGCACGTCCACCTGGGCAGGGCGCAGGCTGTTGAGCGACACGTTCAGCACGTCGTTCGTCGGGTTCGGCCAGGCGTCCATGCGGCTCACGAGGCTGTTGTCCTCCACGCTCGTGGCCAGGGGCAGCTCCACGAGGGCGCCACCGCTCGGCAGGGCCACCCAGAGGCCGAAGGCCGGACCGTTGCTGTTGTTGGCGGGGTTCAGGAAGCCGCTGGCCACCACGGTGAGGGCGGCACCCTGGAGGTTCAGGGTGTTCAGCGGGGCCTGGTAGGACACCACCGGCGTGCCGTCGGAAAGACGCACTTCGAGCACGTAGTCGTCCGTAGGCACCTCGAGGTAGCCGGCGAACTCACCATAGGCCATGTCGTCCACCACCGTGGCACCGCCGAGCACTGCGGTCTCACCGACGTCCACCGTGGGTGCATCGGACGCACCGTGGAACACCAGGATGTCGGTGTTGCCGGCGCCGCTGGTGGCGGCCTCACGGGCAGGGCCGAAGGGGTAGAGGGCGAAGGGCTGCACCGGGTTGTAGCCGCTGGCGCTCACGATGCCATTGGCGACGAGCACATAAGCCACGCCATCGGCGAGGTTGAAGGTGGCGCCCAGGCCGGGGATGGTGTCGGCCGCGCTGGTGCTGCTGCCGGGGGCGATGCCCACCTGCAGGTCCACGCCGGCAGGAACGTCCTCGAAGCCCCATGCGGTGCGGAAGGAGAAGTTGTCGATCAGCAGGCCCCCGTTCACGTACACGTCGACCTCTTCAGCGGCGGCATCGGCGCTGTTGTGGATCACCTGCAGGCGCGCGGTGGGCGGGGTGTACACGGGAAGCTCCACCAGGGGGCCGCCGGTCGCCAGCGCCGCCCACAGCCCGAAGGCCGCACCGTTGCTGTTGTTGGCGGGGGTGAGGAAGCCGCTGGCCACCACCGTAAGGGCGGCGCCGTCCAGGCCGAGGGTCTGCAGGGGGGCGCTATAGGCCACAAGGGTGTTGGGGTCGCCTGCTGCGCGGATCTCGAGCACGTAGTCGTTGGTCGGCAGGGCGAGCACCCCGGTGGATGCACCATAGGCCAGGTTGGTGATGGCGTTGGCGTTAAGCACGGCGCTCTCGAACACATCCACCGAGGGGGCGTCCGTGGCACCATGGATCACATTGAGGGAGGTGGTACCGGCCGCGCTGGATTCGGCGCCGGCGATCGGGTAGAGGGCGAAGGGCTGCACGGGGTTGTAGCCGCTCCCGCTCACGATGCCGTTGGCGACGAGCACGAAGGTGCCGCCGTCAGGCAGGTTGAAGGTGGCGCCCAGGCCGGCGATGGTGTCGTTGGCGCTGGTGCTGCTGCCAGGGGCGATGCCCACTTGAAGGTCCACACCGGCGGGCACGTCCTCGAAGCCCCATGCCGTGCGGAAGGAGAAGTCGTTGATCAGCAACGCACCGTTCACGTACACATCCACCACCGCGGCGGCGGCGTCAGCGCTGTTGTGGATCACCTGCAGGCGCGCGGTGGGCGGGGTGTAAACCGGGAGCTCGACCAGGGCACCGCCCGAGGGCAGGGCCACCCACAGGCCGAAGCCAGGACCACCGCTGTTGTTGCCAGGCGTCAGGAAGCCGCTGGCCACCACGGTGAGGCCGAGACCGTCGAGGCCCAGGGTGGAAAGGGGAGCGCTATAGGCCACCAGGGTGTTGGGGTCGCCGGCGGCACGCACTTCCAGCACGTAGTCGGCGGTGGGCAGCGGGAGCACCCCGGTGAACTGGCCGTAGGCGAGGTTGGTGATGGCGTTGGCGCCGAGCACCGCGCTCTCGAACACGTCAACAGCGGGGGCGTCGGTGCAGCCGTGGAACACGTTCACCGAGGTGGTGCCCGGGATGCTGGTCTCCACACCCGCAGCAGGGTACAGGGCGAAAGGCTGCACAGGGCTGTAACCGCTGCCGCTCACGATGCCGTTGGCCACCAGCACGAACGTGCCGCCTACGGGCAGGTTGAACGTGGCGCCCAGGCCGGGGATGGTATCATTGGCGCTGGTGCTGGTGCCGGGGGCGATGCCCACCTGCAGGTTCACACCGGCGGGCACGTCCTGGTAGCCCCAGGCGGTGCGGAAGGCGAAGTCGTCGATGAGGAGACCGCCGTTCACGTAAACGTCCACAACAGCCGCCGCAGCGTCCGCGCTGTTGTGGATCACTTGCAGCCTCGCGGTCTGCGCCAGGCTGGTTCCCGCGGTCAGCGCGAAAGCGCCTGCGAGCCAAAGGGTTTTGTTCCGGTTCATGTCGATAGGGTTTGTGTGTTCAGTGCAAGGGGAACACAGACCGGATCAAAATGTTCAATCATTTCGACGAAAGATTGAACAAAGTCGACAGGCCGAGGTGGCCGCACCGCGACAGGACCTGATGCGACGGGTCAGCGGATCACCGTGAGGTGCCCACGCACATCGTGCGCTTCCTTGGTGATGCCCTCCTTGAACGTGGCATGGAAGGCATACACCCCGGATTGAACGGGCGTGCCGTTCAGCGTGCCGTCCCAGCTCTTCATGGGGTCGTTGGTCTCCACGAGAAGCTCGCCCCAACGGTCGTAGATCCGCAGCACGAAGGTCTCCAGGTCGACCACGCTGGCCCACGGCTGCCAAACATCATTGATGCCATCGCCGTTCGGGGTGAAGGAGTTGGGCACGTAGTACGCATGCTCCTGTGGCAGGAGGTGCGCGATGATCGTGTCGCTCTCGTAGAAGGTGACGCTCTGGGTGAGCAGCGTGCTGTCGAAGGAGGCGGCGTAGTTGTTCCGGATCTCCCAGTAGCGGAAGTCGAAGTACCGGGCCGGGAACACCTCCATGGGGATGGCCACACCCTCGGGCACCTGCACGGTGACCGGGAAGGTGGTGTAGGTGGTGCCGTTGAAGGTCATGGTCGCCGATGACAGTGGATCCACCATCAACACCACATCATAGGAGATCGGCGGGATGAAATGCGCCACGATGGAGTCGGGGCCGGTGAAGTCGAGGGTGACGAGCGAGTCGTTCAGGGAGGGGAGCACCACGTTGTTGTTCACCGTCCAATGGCTGAACACCCAGCCGGTGGCGGGCAGAGGGGCGAGCGTGGTGGTGATGCCGCCGAAGTAATCACCGGAGAAGGGGTAGATGGGCGGCGTGATCGAGTTGATCTTGATCTGTCCGCTCAGGGGCGGGTCCACATTGAAGACCACCGGATACGGCCCTTCCACATTGTAGCAGTCCACCAGCCCTGAATCGATGGTGGCGCAGCGTTGGTTGATGAAGTCGCGGATGTTCTGAACGTTGGCCTGCCAGGTGGCGTAGGGCGTTCCCCAGCGGGTGCATTGGCCGGGCATTTCCGGGTCGATCAGGGCAACGAGGCTGTCGAGGAAAGCGATCATGTTCGTGCAGCTGAACAAGGTGTTCCCCAGGTCGATGTAGCGGTTCACGTAATGGTCGTGCACCTGCTGGTTCTCGGCGACGAGCTTGGTGAGGATCTCGGTGTGGCCCTGGCCGCCGGGGTCGGGGAGCTGCTCGGCATTGCAGGGGTCGGCATTGGCCGATTGGTCCGGAATGCCGGTGAAATTGGTGTAGTGGCCGAAGGTGGCGTCCATGTCCCAGAGGGCATAGCGCCAGCGCTTCTTGTCGCCGTTGGGGTTGAGGCCACGCCACCACGCCGTGTTCCAATTGAGCCAGTCGGCGCAGACGGTGTAGCTGTTGAGGCAGAAGTAATCGATCAGGCTCTCCCAGTTCAGCAGGCTGTCCACATAGGCGAAGGCCGTGGGATCGCCCATGTTGTTGGCGTTGATGAAGGCACGGAGGGCATCCCAATCCGCCTGGGCGGCGGCACCGCCGTACTCGCTCCAGGTACCACCCCAGGTCTTGAGGAAGTAGAGGTCATCCTCGCCCTGGTCGTAGTAGTACTTGGTGAAGTCGGCATCGTCCACCTTCTCACGCATGTCGTACACGCCCCAGTACTGGCCATTGAGGTAGAGCACGCAGGGCTCGTAACTGCGTTCGTCCAAGGCCAGGCCGCCCACCTGGCTCAGGGCCTGCACGTAGGCATCGCGGATGTGGGCGGGTTGGCCCGGTCCGTAGGTGAGGTTGTCGCCGGCGGCGGCCTTCACGATCAGGCGCTGGTACTTGTCGCGGGTCTTGGTGCGGAACACCGGGTAGTTGATGGCATCGTTGTAACCGGCCTGGTCGCGCACCACGTAATCGAAGCCGCGCTGGCCGTAGGCCCAGCTGTCCTGCCCGTGCTCGTTGAACTCGCCCACGGCCTCGTCGCGCAGGGCGCCGTTGGGCCCGAAGTACTCGAAGCTGCCGAGCGGACGGATCGCACCGTTGCCGGCGTCCAGCAGGTCATCGAGCTCGTCACCGGCGATGCTGAGCACGGCCACGGTGTGGTTGGCGTTGATGAAGTAGGTGTTGGTCTCCGTGAAGCTGACGGGGGCTCCGGCCAGGAAGCACGCGGCACGCACGACCGTGGTGGCGTTCACGGCGATGGGGCCTGCGTAGGCCGTGGATGCTGCGGTGGGGATGGTGCCGTCCGTGGTGTAGCGGATGGTGGCCCCCGGGGTGGCGCAGGTGATCGACACGTTCTGGGCGCCACCATAGAAGCCGGCCGCAGGGGCGAGCACCGGGCGCGCGACGTACTCGGCCGCCGCAGCGGCGTTGGCCGCACCGGGAGTGGGGGTGGTGAACAGCGACCACGTGCCGGCTCCGCTCGTGGTGCGCCCGCGGCTGTGGTCCACCTGGCAGCGGTTGGCGAGCGTGAAGCCGAAGTCGTCGATGATGATGCCGCCCGCATCGCTGAGAACCGCGTGCTCCTGGTTCGTCTGCGTGAGCTTGAAGTTGGTGTGGAAGGGGGCGGCCGTGGAGTTGCGGCCGCTGCAGTACACGAGCAGGTGGCCGTTCGCGGGGATGCTGGTGCCGGCCGGGAAGGCCCATTTCTGCGTGGCGGCCGGGTCGTCGCTCATCCACCATCCGCCGATGTTCACCGCGGCGCCCGTGGTGTTGTAGAGTTCGATCCAGTCCTCGTACTCCCCGAAGTTGTCGGTGTTCACGCCCATGTTCGAGGCGCATACCTCGTTCACCACCACCTGGCCATGGCCGGTGCTGGCGGCGAGCATGCAGGCCAGGAGGAGGGTGCCTGTGCTTCGGAGCTGGTTCATGTGTTCGGGCAGGTTCGCTGCAAGTTAGGACCATCGGGTTCCTTCATGGCCATGCATCCTGGGCACTGACCTTGGAAACCGATCGTCATCCCATGGGGATGACGCCGATGGAACGCTTCCCGTTGCCTCGGTGTTCAGCCCTTGCGCTCTAGGTCCTGACCCGCATAGTAGCCGGTGTCGATCGCCAGTAGCAGCTTGGTGTGCAGCGTGATCTGGCCCACGTGGTAGCTGAAGTGCTCCACGACATGCAGCACGATCGCCAGCCCGCTTTCTTGGAATCCCTGCACCCTCCAGCTGCGCTCCAGGTCGGCCGCGGTGAGCCCCCGCACCACCTCCAAGGCACGGACCAGGGTGCTGTCCAGCCGGTCCAGCAGGGCGCGCCGGTCCATCGCAGGCGTGTCGAACTCCGCCTGGCGTTCCCGTTGGTCGGGCGCGTTGCCCAGGGTGGCGTTGATCCATTGCCCCACGTTGCCTGCCAGGTGGAGCACCAGGTTGCCCACGCTCACCACCTGCGGGTTCGGGCGGTGCCAGAGCTGCTCGTCGCTCAGGCGCTTCACACAGGCGTGGATGCGTTCCTGGCCTTCGCGCAGGCGGCGCACGGCCTCGGTGGTGACCAGGATGGGCAGGGCGTGTTGGGGCATGGCCGAAAAGTAAGGCGGCGGCCACCCCGGGGTGACCGCCGCCTTGCGGGTCGATGTCGGAACGGATCAGGCCGCCTTCTTCGCGGTGCTGTCGGCCGCCGCAGTGGCGCCCTTGTAGCCGCTGCCGATGTGCTGGTCCAGGAACTTCTCCATGGCTCCGTAGAAGTCAAAGCGGTTCTCCTCGTTGTGGAAGCCGTGGCCTTCGTTGTCCTTCACCATGTACTCCACTTCGATGCCGCGGGCCTTCAGGGCCTCCACCACCTGGTCGCTCTCGGCCTTGTTCACGCGCGGGTCGTTGGCGCCCTGGGCGATGAACAGCGGGCACTTGATGCGGTCCACGAAGAACACGGGGGAGGCCTCACGCAGCAGCAGGCTGTCCGCCTTGGGGTCGCCCACCATCTCGTACATCATCTTCTTGAACGGCTCCCAGTAGGGGGGCACCGTGTTCATGAAGGTGAACATGTTGCTCACACCCACATAGTCCACCGCACAGGCGTACAGGTCGGGGGTGAAGGTGATGCCCGCCAGTGTGGCGTAGCCGCCGTAGCTGCCGCCGTAGATCGCCACGCGCTTGGGGTCGGCGATGCCCTGCTTCACGAGCCATTCCACACCGTCGGTGATGTCGTTCTGCATGGTCTTGCCCCACTGCTTGAAGCTGGCCTCCCAGTGCTTGCGGCCGTAGCCGGTGCTGCCGCGGAAATCCATCTGCAGCACGGCATAGCCGCGGTTGGCGAGGAACTGCACCTCCTGGTTGAAGCCCCAGCCGTCGCGCGCCCACGGACCGCCGTGCGGATTCACCACCACGGGCAGGTTCTTGGCCTCGCGGCCCACGGGCAGCGTCAGGTAGCCGTGGATGGTCATGCCGTCGCGGCTGGTGTAGCTGATGGGCTTCATCTCGGCGAGGTGCTCCTCCTTCAACCAGGGGGTGCGGTCGCAGAGCAGTTGCAGCTCGTCCTTGCCGTCCTCGTGGTAGTAGAAGCGGCCTGTCACGCGGTCGCTGCCCACCCAGATCGTACGCTTGGTCTCGTCATCGTTCTCGCTGGCCACGGCCACTTCGTAGCCGGGGAACTTGCCTTCCAGGAAGGCGTACAGCTTCTTGGTCTGTTCGTCGATGATGTGCTTCTCGGCCTTCTCGCCCTCCCAGGTGATCATGGTGAGCACCTGGCGTTTGCGGCTCCAGTCCACGCCGCTCACGTCGTAATCAGCGTTCTCGAAGAGCAGCTTGGTCTCCTTCTTCCCGGCGAGGTCCCACTCCACCACGGCGGTCTTGTCGCGGCCGTTGAGGTTGTGGCTCACGATCAGGTTCTTGTTGTCGAAGGTGAAGAGGAGCGGGCTCCAGCTGTCCTTGAAGCCGGTGCGCATGTACTCGGTGAAGGGCTCCTTCTCGCTGGCGCGGTAGTAGAACACGTTGTCGGTGCCATCGGTCTTGGTGGCGAAGCGGATGGTGCCGGTGTGGTCGGTGACCCAGCCCTCGAAGTTCTCCTTGCTGTTGTCGTACAAGGGCTTCAGCTCGCCGCTCACGATGTCGCACAGGTAGGGGTCGAACACCTGCGGGTTGCGCTGGTTCATCTGCACGAGCACCTTGGTCTCCATGCCGGGCAGGTTGTGCAGGTCGTCCATGATGCCGGCGCGCACCCCTTTCTCGGGGGTCAGGGCCTTCACCTCCTTGCCGTCGCGGCTGGCGCTGAACACGATGAAGTTCTCATCGCCGTTGATGTCGCGGCTGTAGAGCAGGCGGTCGCCCTTCCAGAAGTAGCCGCTCACGTCGCGCACGGTGTCGGTGGTCACCTGCACGGCGGTGGTATCGCCCACCTTCTGCACGAAGATGTTCATGCGGTTCTTCCACGGTGCGCGGTAGCTGAAGTACTGGCCGTCGGGGCTGATCTGGTAGCCGCTCTTCTCAGGGTTCTTGAAGAAGTCCTGCATGGGGATCAGCGGAGCGGGCTCGAGCTTGGCCTCGGCCTTCTTCTCCTCGTGCTGCCCGCAGGCGGCCAGCAGCAATGCCGCGGCAACGAAGGGGATGGAACGGTGCTTCATGGTTCGTTGGGTGAAAGTGCCCGCGAAGTTGATCCCTGCGGGCATGCGGCCCTTCCCGGTTCCATGAGCGGTTCGGATCCGGGATGGACCGTTGGCGATGGCCTCAGGGACGGTGGGGCCGCACTGGTGCAAGTGCGAACGGGGAGGGCCTACAGGGCCACGGACATCACCAGGTGGCGCCCGATCCCGGGCACCTCGAACAGTTCGCCATGGCCGATGAGGCCCAGACGCGTGTAGAAGGCGATGGCGCCTTCGCGGGCGTGGCACCACAGGCGGTCGGCACCGCGTTCGCGGAGGCGTTCGAAGGCATCGCGCAGCAGCAGGGCGCCGAGCCCTTGTCCACGGAGCTCCGGTGCGGTGGCCATGCCGCGCAGGCGGTAGTGGTGCATGCCCGGCAGGTCGGGGTTCCGCTCGGCGTGGAAGGTGCCGATGCACACCACGGCAGGTGGGGTCCGCGCGGTGTCGAGCACGCCGAGGTGGAAGTTGGCGGGATCGTGATCGCCGGGGTAATCGCAATCGGCCAGGGTCTGGTGCGGCCGCAGCACGCGGTGCCGCAGGCTCCAGGTGTCCTCGGGGCGGATGGGCCTCACGGCATGGGTGTGCATCGTGGTCATGGATGCAGCCTGCGTTGCAGGTATTCCACAGCGGCTTCGACGGCGGCCCCATTGGCACGGGCCGTGGCGATGGGTGTACGCGCACCGTCCCGCTCAAGAAGGACCTGCGTCCGTTCCGCCACCATGGGCTCGGACACGATCGTTGCGCCGTTCACGTTCAAGGTATTCTCGATAGCCGTCCACGGCAGCGCGATCGCTCCCAACAATGTGGCCCGCTCCGTGATCCTCACACCGCCATGGACCACCGTCGCGCTGCATGCGGGGGTGGTGAGCGCGCACCACGCGAGGAAGAGGAACACCATGAACGCGCTCCATCGCCCCACGGCCCAGGGCAGGGCCCTGTTCCGCAAGGGCAGGGTGAGCAGGCCGCAGCACAGTCCTGCTGGTACGGACGCCACGGCGGCCAGTCCGATGCGTTCCATCCGGGTGGTGGTGTCGCAGGTGAGCTGCGGACCTTCCATGGGCAGCAGGTAGCCGTTGCGGAAGATGTGCAGGAGGTTGGCGTCGGTGGTGACGCTTACTGTCTGCCACATGTCCACCAGCTGCACCACGAGCACCGGCACGCCGATGATCAACGCACCGAGCGCCAGGGCGTGCAGCCCCGTTCGCGCGTTGTCATCGAAGTGGGCCATGGCCTACTTGTGGTAGCGCCAGTCCTGCCCGGCCTTGATGCCCTTGAGCGAGGCGTGGATCAGGCGGATCACGTTCTCCACGTCCTGGCGGTGCACGCTCTCGACCGTGGTGTGCATGTAGCGCAGGGGCAGGCTGATGAGGGCGCTGGGCACGCCGGCGGCGCCGTACGCGAAGGCATCGGTGTCGGTGCCGGTGGCTCGGCTCACGGCGCTGCGCTGGAAGGGGATCTTCGCCTTGTCGGCGGCGTCCAGGATCACCTTCAGTACGTTGTTGTGCACCGCGGGGCCGTAGGCGAGCACGGGTCCCTTGCCGCAGGCGATGTCGCCGTTGCTGATCTTGTTCATCATCGGCGTCTGCGTGTCATGCGTCACGTCGGTCACGATGGCCACATCGGGCCGGATGCGCTCCACGATCATTTCGGCGCCGCGAAGGCCCACCTCCTCCTGCACGCTGTTGGTGATGTACAGGCCGTAGGGCAGCTTGGTGCGCTCCTCCTTCAGCAGGCGGGCCACCTCGGCGATCATGAAACCGCCGATGCGGTTGTCGAGGGCGCGGCCCACGAAATGCCGGTCGTTGAGCACCATGAACTCGTCCTCGTAGGTGATCACGCAGCCCACGTGCACGCCCAGGTCGGCCACCTCCTTGTCGCTGGTGCAGCCGCAGTCGAGGAAGATGTTCTCGAGGCTGGGCACGGGGTCGTTCTTGCCGTTGCGGACGTGGATCGCGGGCCAGCCGAACACGGCCTTCACGATGCCCTTGGGGGTGTGGATGTTGACGCGCTTGCTGGGGGCGATCAGGTGGTCGCTGCCGCCGTTGCGGCGCACGTAGATGAAGCCGTCCTTGGTGATGTAGTGGACGAACCAGCTGATCTCGTCGGCGTGGGCCTCGATCACCACCTTGTACTTGGCGCCGGGGTTGATCACCGCCACCGAGGTGCCGTAGGGGTCCACGAAGTGGTCGTCGACGTACGGTTTCACCTGGTCGAGCCAGAGCTGCTGGCCCTTCGATTCGAAACCGGTGGGGGAGGCGTTGTTGAGGTATTGCTCGAGGAACGCGAGGGAGCGGGGCGTAAGGATGCTCTTGGGCGCCTTGCTGGCGGCTTTCTTCTTGGTGGCCATGGGTGGTATGGCGGCCTGCGGGCCGGCTGGGGCCGAAGGTACCCGTGGGAGCGGGGGCGGAACCCGCGGGGCCGATGGATCGTATGAACAGCCGCCGTGCGATAACCGGCGACGCCATGAACAAGCTGACGGTGCTCTCCCTTGCCGTGCTCCTTTCCGCCCGGGCCCTTGCGCAGGCCGACCCCGAGACCTTGCGCCGGGCGCAGGATGCGATCAAGAAGGCCGATGCCCATTTCGACCAGGGCGGGGCCTACTTCCCCAAGGCCCTGAAGCTCTACGAGGAGGCCATCGCGGTGATGCCCGACGATGCGCTGCTGAACCTGAAGGTGGGCCTGTGCCACCTCAACGGCCGCTACCACCACCGCGCGCTGCCCTTCTTCGAGAAGGCGGCGGCCCTCGACCCCACGCTGCCACGCGTGCACTTCCTGCTGGGCTACGCCTACCAGAACAACGCCGAGTGGGACAAGGCCATCGCCGCGTTCGAGAAGCACAAGGAGCTCAACCGGGGCACCATGGACCCGGTGGAGACCTACAACCAGTACGACAAGCACATCACCGAGTGCAAGTACGGCCGCTCCTTCGCCGCGAGCCCGGTGCGGGCCATGGTCACCAACGCCGGCCCCCGCATCAACAGCGAGGTCGCCGACTACGGTGTGCTGATCTCCGCCGACGGTGAGCAGATGATGTTCACCAGCCGCCGCTCGAACACCACGGGCGGACGCATGAACAAGGCCACCGACGAGTACTTCGAGGACGTGTACAGCTGCAGCCTCGTGAACGGTGAGTGGACCGAACCGGTGCCGATGGCACCGCCGGTGAACACCAACGGCAACGATGCGTCCGTGGGCCTGTACAACGATGGCCGCACGCTGGTGATCTACCGCGATGCGCGGGGCACCGGCGACCTGTACGAGAGCCGCCGCAAGGGCGACAGCTGGAGCGAGCCGGAGGCCATGGGCGCGAACATCAATACCAAGGGCCACGAGAGCAGCGCCTGGTACAGCTTCGACCGCCAGTGGCTCTACTTCGTGAGCGACCGCGAGGGCGGGATCGGCGGGCAGGACATCTGGCGCAGCCCGTGGGTGGAGGACCTGTCCGATTGGGGTGAGCCCGAGAACCTCGGACCCATGGTCAACACCATCCACGACGAGGACGGCATCTTCGTGCACCCCGATGGGCGCACCATCTACTTCAGCAGCAAGGGCCACACCACCATGGGCGGCTACGATGTGTTCAAGAGCGAACTGAAGGGCGAGCAGTGGACCAAGGCGGTGAACCTTGGCTGGCCGGTGAACGGTCCCGACGACGACCTCTACTTCGTGCTCACCGCCGATGGCCGCACGGGCTACTTCAGCAGTGTGCGGGGCGGAGGCATGGGCGAGGACGACATCTACCGCGTCGACTTCCTGCCCGAGCCGCCCGCTCAGGACCTCGTGAGCGCCGGTGGCGGTGCTCCCGTGCCCGAGGCCGGTGAACATGCCTCCACGGTGATGATCAAGGGAAAGGTGAAGGACCTGCGCATGCTCGGCGGCATGGAGGCCGAGATCGACATGCTCGACCTGCAGGATGCCCGCTTGGTGGCGCGCTTCAGCAGCGATCCGTCCACCGGCGAGTTCATGGTGGTGGTGCCCGGCGGTCGCGAGTACGCGATGCACGTGCGGGCCAAGGGCTACCTCTTCCACTCCGAGAACATCGCCGTTCCCGCCACGGGCGAGGCGGGCGTGAACGCGCACCTGAACATCGCCATGCAGCCCATCGAGGCAGGCAGCCAGGTGGTGATGCGCAACATCTTCTTCGAGCGCGACAAGGCCGACCTCGCGCCCGCCTCCCTGGCGGAGCTGGACCGCTTGCTGCTGATGATGCGGGAGAACCCGGCCACGCGCATCGAAGTGGGCGGCCACACGGACAGTGACGGTAGCGCTTCGCACAACGATGAGCTGAGCACGGCCCGCGCCCGCGCGGTCGCCGACCACCTCATCGCCAACGGCATCCGCGAGGAGCGCGTCGAGGCCAAGGGCTACGGGGCCACCAAGCCCATGGCGCCGAACGACACGCCGCAGAACAAGCAGCTCAACCGCCGCACCGAGGTGAAGGTGCTCTGAACCGTGCATCGCGCCGGGGTACCTTTGGGCCCGCTGCGCAGCGATGCAGGCCACAGCTCCGTTCGTTCCCCCCACCGACCTCGAGCCGTACGTGACGGCCGATGGCTCCGTGTCGCTGCGATCCGCAGCGCTGCAGGAGGGCTACCATTCGGTGCATGGCGCCCTGCAGGAGTCAAGGCACGTGTTCATCCGCCATGGTCTCCACGCCGTGGCCGCCGACCCGCTCCGCATCCTGGAGGTGGGCCTTGGCAGCGGATTGAACCTGTTGCTCACCCTCGCCGATGAGGCGGTGCCGGACCGTACCGTGCACTATGTCGGCTTGGAACCGTTCCCGCCGCCGATCGCCCTGGTGCGAGCCCTCGATCATCCAGCCGCGGTAGGGCGCCCCGATCTGCGCGCGGCCTTCGAGCGGATGATGGATGCCGCCGCCGGCGACCGCCACCAGCCGCGACCGGGCTTCACGATGGAGCGCAGGGCCGCGGCCGTGCTCGACCTGCAGGAGCAGGCCACGTATCACCTCGTCTACTTCGACGCCTTCGGTCCGCGCACGCAGCCCGCCATGTGGACCGCCGCGGTGTTCGATGTGCTGTACCGGGCCATGGTGCCGGGGGGCGTGCTCGTTACCTATTGCGCGAAGGGCGACGTGCGTCGCACGCTGGTGGGCTGTGGATTCCACGTGGACCGGCCACCGGGCCCTGCCGGCAAGCGGGAGATGCTGCGCGCCCGAAAACCGATCCCCTGACCATGGCCACCCCTTCCTTCACGCTGCGTGTCTACGGACTGCTCCTGCACGAGGGGCGTTTGCTGGTCTCCGATGAGCTCATCAAGGGGCACCGCATCACCAAGTTCCCCGGCGGCGGGCTCGAGTACGGCGAAGGCCTGAAGGATGCGCTGGTGCGCGAGGTGCGCGAGGAGGTCGGTGTGGATGCCTTCGATGTGGCGCACTTCTACACCACCGACTTCTTCCAGCAGAGCGCCTTCCACACCTCGCCGATGCAGGTGGTGAGCGTGTACTACACCTTCCGCGTGCATGAACCGGCGGCCATCCCGGTGATCGAGTTGCCGTTCGATGGGTTGGAGGGCCCCGGTGACCAGGAGCGTTTCCGGTGGGTGCCGCTTTCCGGCGCCACGCCCGAGGCCGTGACCCTGCCGATCGACCGCGTGGTGCTCGGCATGGTGCTGGGCATGCACCGGTGAACAGAGGCGTGCGCGAGCCCTAACTTTCGGTCATGCGCTTCCATTCCCGCCACCTGGCCATCGTGCTCACGCTCATGTTCCCGCTCTTCGCCCATGCCCAGGACGAGGAGCGGCCCCGGACCCTGCTGGGCGACAGCAACCGGGTGACGGGCGCCTATTTCGGCATGACCGGTCGGTACACCGGTGTGCTGTCGTCGGATGTGCTGCACATCGGGTTCTCGGGCGCGGTGATCATCAACCACCGCATCGCCTTCGGGATCATGGGCACATGGAGCACCAGCCCCATCAAGAACGATGCGTACCGCGAGTTCCTGGTGGACAACGGGCAGGCCAGCGACCTCTCGGGCCTTGAGCTGCGCTACGGCTACTGGGGTGTGCTGGTGGAGCCCGTCCTCTGGCACCGGAGCGCGGTGCACGTGGCCCTTCCGGTGTCGATCGGGCTGGGCAGCGCCTCGTACAGTTTTCCCCCGCCCGGCAGCGATGGCTATCAGCGCAACCGCACGGATGGCCAGGCCTTTTTCGCGCTTGAGCCGGGCCTCGAGGTGGAGCTGAGCATCGTGGACGCCCTGCGCGTTGGTTTCGGCGGATCCTATCTCTACACGAGCGACATCACACTGCCGGAGACGCCCGCGGACGTGCTGCGCACGCCCATGGCGCGCATGACCATCAAGATCGGCGAGTGGTGAGGGCTCAGGCCCCGAGGCGCTTCAGCACGAAGGCGCTCACGCGCTCGTAGAGGTCCTCCGGCTCGAAGGTGCGCCAGTCGAGCTGATCGAGCTTGCCGCCGAGCAGGAAGTACTGGTCGATGTTCGCTGCCTTGAGGTCGTCGCGCACATGCTCACGGAAGTTCAGCAGTGCGATCCAGCCATCGGCGTCGGTGGCCTCCTCGTACCACTCGCTGTAGTACTCGTCGTCGCTGGGGTGGAAGTTGAGCACGTTCTCGCCCACGAGGATGAAGCGCGCGATGCCGTGCGACATCATGGGCTCGATCACGTCGCGCTTCAGCAGCATCACGTCGTTGTACAGCAGGTCGTTCCACTCGCCGATGAGCTCGATCACCGCATAGCCCTCGTCGTAGTCGGCGAAGAGCACCTTCAGGTAGAGCGTGCGGCTGCCGAAGCTGTCCCACTGCGGGTGGATCGCATGGTCGTACACGGCGTTGGTGAACTCGAACTCACTGTGCTCGTCGCCGAAGAAGGGCGAACGCGCGTCCTCCTCCGCGGTGTAGCGGTGGCGCCAGTTCCAGTAGGGCTCGATGTCGTGCATGGGCTCAGAGGTTGTGCCCGGCCTCGATGGCGCGGCGCACGCTGCCGTAGTGGCGCAGCAGTTCGTTGGCCACGGCGTAGTCCACCTTCAGGCCCTCCATCACCATGCGCGTGCCGCGGTCGATGAGCTTGTTGTTGCTCAGCTGCATGTCCACCATGCGGTTGCCCTTCACACGGCCCAGGCGGATCATCACACTGGTGCTGATCATGTTCAGCACGAGCTTCTGGGCGGTGCCGCTCTTCATGCGCGTGCTGCCGGTGACGAACTCGGGGCCCACCACGGCCACGATGGGGTGCCTGGCGATGGTGCTCACGGGGCTGCCCGGGTTGCAGGTGATGCACGCGGTGAGGATGCCGGCGGCGTTGCAGGCCTCGAGGGCGCCGATCACATACGGCGTGGTACCGCTGGCGGCGATGCCGATCACCGTGTCGTCGGCGCCGATGTGGTGCTCCTGCAGGTCCTTCCAGCCCTGCGCGGTGTCGTCTTCCGCGAACTCCACGGCCTTGCGGATGGCGGTGTCGCCACCGGCGATGAGGCCGATCACGAGGCCGTGCGGCACGCCGAAGGTGGGCGGGCATTCGCTCGCGTCCACGATGCCCAGTCGTCCGCTGGTGCCCGCGCCCATGTAGAACAGGCGGCCGCCGCGCTGCATGCGCTCCGCGATGGCATCCACCAGGTCAGCGATGGCCGGGATGCACCGCTCCACGGCCATCGCCACGGTGCGGTCCTCCGCGTTGATGCCTTGCAGCAGGTCGAGCGTGCTCTTGTGCTCGAGGTCGTCGTGTCGGCTGGGCTGTTCGGTGATGCGTTGCATGGGGCTGTGCTGGTGCAAAGATCGCACACGGCGATCCGGCTACATTTGGCCCGATGGGAAAGGCGCCGATGTGGACCCTGCTGGCGGTGGGGCTGGTGCTGGCCGCCGCGGGGGCTTGGGCGCTTTCGCGCCTGTCCTTCACACCGGTGCGGGCCTACCTCGATGCCCAGGCGTCCGACGGGGAGGTGGAGACCTATGACCGCGCCTTCCACGCCCGCGTGCTCCGCAACCTGCGCTGGCTCTCCGCCGCCTTCGCCGGCGCTGGCGTGCTGCTCTTCGCCGCCCGCAAGCGCATGCCCACGGCACCCAAGGACCCTGCTGGCGCCTGGGGTGCGTTCCGTGCCGATGTGGGCCGCGTGATCGGCGAGGCCGTGAAGCGCAGCAGCCGGATGCACCTGCTGCTCGTGCTCGCCATCATGCTGGTGGGCACCGCGCTGCGCCTCGTGCACCTGTGGGACCCCATCACCTACGACGAGGCCTTCACTTACGTGCAGTACGCGTCGAAGCCGTACCACATCCTGCTCTCGGACTATTCCTACCCGAACAACCATGTGCTGCACACGGCGCTGGCCCGCTTGAGCACCGAGCTCTTCGGGGTGCACCGCTGGTCGCTGCGCCTGCCTGCGCTGCTGGCCGGGGTGCTGGTGATGCCCTTGTTCTACCTCTTCGTCCGGGCGATGTTCAACCGCTACATCGCGCTCATCGCCCTCGCCTTCGTGGCCTCCTCCGGCGGCCTCATCGAGTACAGCGCGCTGGCGCGCGGCTACAGCCTCACCTGGTTGTTCTACGTGCTGGCCCTGCTGCTCGGGCGGCACCTGGCCAAGACCAACAACTGGGTCTCGGCGGTGCTCACCGGGCTCAGCTGTGCGCTCGGCATGTGGGCGGTGCCCACCATGATCTACGCCCTCATCGCCATCCACGCGTGGCTGCTGTTCTACCTCCTTGGCGCCTACCGGCACACCGTGGGCGAGCGCCTCAGCATGGTGCTGCTCAGCTTCGGTGTGTCGCTGGTTCTCACTAGCCTGTTCTACCTGCCGGTGATCACCGTGCACGGGGCCGCCCAGCTGGTGCACCATCCCACCATGGGCGACAACACGTGGTCGGCCTTCGTGCAGACGCACCAGGACCGAGCACTGGACCTGTGGGTCTACCTCACGGATACCGCGATGCCATGGATCTCGTTGCTCGGCCTGGCGGGCATCGTGTACGCCGCGTACATCAGCTCCAAGTACCGGGCCCTGCTGCTGGCGTTGCTGGTGGGGGCGGTGCCCATGACCATCGTGCAATGCATGGTGGCCCCCCCGCGTGTGTGGCTGTACCTCCTGTTCATGCTGCACCTGAGCTCGGCCATCGGCATCTTCTACCTGCTGAAGTTCGTTCAGGAGAAGGTGTGGCCCTCGCTGGCCAAGCGCGCGCGCTCGGCCGTGGCCGCGATGGTGGTGCTGCTGGGCATGGGCTTCCTGGGCATGCGCGGGATCGCCGACCGCATGGAGCGGTACCCCGAGGCGATCCTCGCGGCCGATTGGTTCCCCGGCATCCTCAAGCCCGAGGACCGCATCCTGGTGGATTTCCCCTGGGAGGCGCCCGTGGAGTTCGAGTTCCTTGCCCGGGGCCTGGGCCGCGAGCCGCTCTTCCGCCCGATCACCGCCGGCACCACCATCTATGTGCTCGTGAGCCCCGCCGACGGCCAGACCCCCCAGAGCGTGGAGACGCACTACGGCCACGAGGGCATCACCGTGGGCGAGCTCGACAAGCTGCAGGACTGGCGCCGGCTGGAGGTGTACCGCGACCGTTGAGGTCCTCCCGTTCCGCTTTTCGATCGGAAGAGCGACCTTTGCAGCCCCGTTGCCGGCTCAGTCGGCAGGGGCGATCAACCGACAACACCAGCGAACATGGCAGAAGAAGGCCGCCAGATAATCTTCAACATGGTGAAGGTGGGGAAGACCCTGCCTTCCGGGAAGAAGATCCTCAATGACATCTATCTCGGTTTCTACTACGGCGCCAAGATCGGCATCCTCGGTCTCAACGGCAGTGGTAAGTCCACCTTGATGCGCATCATCGCGGGCAAGGAGAAGGCCTTCGAAGGCGATGTGCACCTGAGCCCCGGCTACAGCATCGGCCACCTGGAGCAGGAGCCCGAGCTGGACGAGAGCAAGACCGTGATCGACATCGTGCGCGAAGGCGTGCAGCCCATCATGGACCTACTGAAGGAGTACGAGGAGGTGAACAACAAGTTCGCCGACGAGGACGTCCTGAACGACCCGGACAAGATGGACAAGCTCATCGCTCGTCAGGGGGTGCTTCAGGACAAGATCGAGGCTGTCGATGCGTGGAACATCGACCAGAAGCTGAACATCGCCATGGACGCCCTCCGCTGCCCGGAGCCCGACCAGCCGATCAAGGTGCTGAGCGGTGGCGAGCGCCGTCGCGTGGCCCTGTGCCGCCTGCTGCTGCAGAGCCCCGACATCCTGCTGCTGGACGAGCCCACCAACCACCTCGACGCCGAGAGCGTCGCCTGGCTGGAGCACCACCTCGCCGGCTACAAGGGCACCGTCATCGCCATCACCCACGACCGCTACTTCCTCGACAACGTGGCCGGCTGGATCCTGGAACTGGACCGCGGCGAGGGCATCCCCTACAAGGGCAACTACACCAGCTGGCTCGAGCAGAAGACCGCCCGCCTGGCCCAGGAGGAGAAGCAGGAGAGCAAGCGCCAGCGCGTGCTGAAGCAGGAGCTGGAGTGGGTGCGCAGCAACGCCAGCGCCCGCCGCACCAAGAGCAAGGCCCGCCTCGCCAACTACGAGAAGATGCAGAGCGAGAGCGTGAAGGAGAAGGAGGCCAAGCTCGAGATCTTCATCCCCAATGGCCCGCGCCTCGGCGACAAGGTCATCGAGTTCACCAACGTGAGCAAGGGCTACGGCGACCGCCTGCTCATCGACAACCTCAGCTTCGCGCTGCCGCCCGCCGGCATCGTGGGCATCATCGGTCCCAACGGCGCCGGTAAGACCACCCTGTTCCGCATGATCATGGGGCAGGAGAAGCCCGACAGTGGCACCATCACCATCGGCGATACCGTGCAGCTGGCCTATGTGGACCAGAGCCACAAGGACCTCCACGCCGACAAGACCGTCTACGAAGTGCTCACCGGCGGGCTGGAGAACATCACCTTCGGCAACGTGGTGATGAACTCGCGCGCCTACCTCTCGCGCTTCAACTTCAGCGGCACCGACCAGAACAAGAAGGTGGGCATCCTCTCCGGTGGCGAGCGCAACCGCCTGCACCTGGCCATGACGGTGAAGCAGAGCAGCAACGTGCTGCTGCTGGACGAACCGACCAACGACCTCGACGTGAACACGCTGCGCGCGCTGGAGGAGGCCATCCAGGACTACAGCGGCTGCGCGGTGATCATCAGCCACGACCGCTGGTTCATGGACCGTGTGAGCACCCACATCCTCGCCATCGAGGGCGACAGCAAGGAGTACAGGTTCGAGGGTGGCTTCAGCGAGTACGAGGAGAACTACAAGAAGCGCGTGGGCGACATCATCCCGCAGCGCCTCAAGTACAAGAAGCTCGTGCGCAGCTGAACCATCCGCACGGTCCCGGGGCCATGGAGATCACCAAGGTGCTGGGCATGACGTTCCGAACAGGACCGCTCGTGCTCATGGACATGTACAACGGTGGGTCCATTTCAGGTGTCATCTATGTGCAGGTCCTCTCATTCGGGCGGAACGGTGAGGTCATCCTGCATAATGAGGTCGAGACGGACCGCTCGGGCGGCATCGGATGGAAAGGGTCCCTGGAGC
>JAEUSV010000135.1 GCA_016788485.1 Flavobacteriales bacterium | reverse complement strand
TCCATCATCGGCAACTTCGTGCAGCGCGTGTTCGTGCTGTGCCACAAGTACTACGACGGCATGGCGCCCGAGGCCGGGGAGAAGCTCGATATGGATGTCGCCCTGTGGAGCGCGGTGCATGGCAGTGCGGAGGAGGTGGCGAAGCACATCGACCACTTCCGCCTGCGCGATGCGCTGGGCAGTGCCATGAACGTGGCCCGCGCGGGCAACAAGTACCTCAGCGACAACGAGCCTTGGAAGCTGGAGAAGACCGATCCGGTGCGCACGCGCACCATCCTGGCCAACAGCCTCAACGTGGCCGCAGTGCTCAGCATCGTGCTGGAGCCCTTCCTGCCGCACACCGCCGCGAAGCTCCGCCGCATGCTGGGCATCGGTGCGCTGCCGTGGAGCGAGGCCTTCCGCAGTGACCTGATCGGTGCCGGCCAGGAGCTTGACAAGCCGGAGCACCTCTTCAAGCCGATCACCGACGCGGAGATCCAGCCGGAGATCGAGCGGCTCCACGCGAACGCGCCTTCGGAGGCCGTCCCTGCCCCTGCCCCTGCCGCTCCTGCGGCCAAGCCCAACATCACCTTCGACGACTTCGCGAAGCTCGACCTGCGCGTGGGCACCATCGTGGCGGCGGAGCGCGTGCCGAAGGCCGAAAAGCTGCTCAAGCTGAGCATCGACATCGGTGAGGCGCAGCCGCGCACCGTGGTCAGCGGGATCGCCATGCACTATGCGCCGGAACAGCTGCCCGGTCAGCAGGTGGTGCTGGTGGCCAACCTGGAGCCGCGCAAGATGCGCGGGGTGGAGAGCCAGGGCATGGTGCTCATGGCCGAGGACGCTGGCGGAAAGCTGGTGTTCGTGCAGCCGTCCGAAAAGACCGGACCCGGCGGCGAGGTGCGTTGAGCATCCCCACGGCCGGGCCCGACGTTCGTCCGAAGGATCAGTTCGTGCCGAGCACGATGCGGCGCTCCACCGAGCGGTCGCCCAGGCGGGCGCGCAGGGTGTAGGTGCCGCTGGCGAAGCGACCGAGGTCGCCGATCATCTCGCTGTGGCGGCCGGGCTGGCGCTTGGCGTTCACCAGCTGTCCTGCCATGCGCCCCTGCGCATCGAACAGGGTGATCTCCACATCCACGGCATCGCTCAGCGCATAGTCCACACGCACCAGGTCGGTGGCGGGGTTCGGGTACACGCTCACGTCCACGCCCGGCTCCAGTTCGGTGATGCCGGTGCTGATGGCGGGGGTCACCACCTGGCTGCCGGCGTACACATAGTCGCCGATCTCCTCGTTGCCATCACCGTTGGCGGCCACGCCGGAGTAGTAGAACGTGACGTTGCCGATGTTGGTGCCGGGGGCCACCCAGTCGAACGCGAAGGCCTTGCTGTTGGCGGAGGCGCCACCGTTGAGGGTGTGCACCACGTTGCGGCGCGATACGGCGTTCACCGTGGCGTTCTTGATGGAGGTGGACGTGTTCGTGATGGTGAGCGTGCCCGCGTTCGTGTTGGTGGAGGTGAGGCACTCCAAGCCGATGCCGAACAGGTTGGTGCCCGTGCGCGACACCGTGGCGATCATGTGGTAGGTGGTGCCGGGCACGTACTCCCAGTTCGTCATGTTCGTGGAGCTGAGCCCGATGGAACCACCTCCAGCACCCAGGCTGAAGTTGTTGTGGCAGTCCACGCAGGTGAGCTCGCCGGGGGAGCCGGTCTTGCCGGCCTTGCCGTTGTCGCTGAGCACACCGCTGGTGAGCAGCAGGGTCAGCAGCAAGGTGCTTGAAAGGAAGGTGATTCGCTTGAGCATGGTCGCTGGTCTTGACGTCGGTTCCGTCCGGTGTCCAAGGCTACGGAGCGGTGGAGGCACTGGTCAACACAACGCGGACGGACCGGTCAGTGTTCAGGATGAGGCGGCATGGGCTGGAAAAGGAAAGGCCCGGTCCCATGACCGGGCCTTTCCAGGAGTATCGCGGGCTCAGCGCTTCACCAGGCGCTCCACGTGCGTGGCTCCGCCATGAACGAGCTGGAGGAAATACACGCCGGGGGCACGGTCCGTTAGGTCGAGCACGGTGAGGCGATCGCCGGGGCGGCCCTGCATCACCACCTGTCCGGTAACGTCAAGCACCTGGTAGCGGTCGCCGGCGAAGGTCGATCCGGGCAGGCTCACGGTGAAGAGGCCATCGCCCGGGTTCGGGTACACATTGAACACCACCGCCTGGGCGGTCGCGATGCCCGTGGCGATGTAGGTGTACGGATCGCTGGTGGCGCTGCAGCCGTTGCTGTCCGTCACCATCACCGTGTAGTCGCCGCTGGTGGCGGTCTCGATGAAGCTGTCGGTGGAGCCGGCCAGCGGCGAGCCGAAGAGGTACCACTGGAAGTCGCCGGTGCCGCTGGCGTAGAGCGTGTCGCTGCCCTGTGTGATCACCGGGGCGGTCGGGATGGGGTTCTCGGTCACGTCCACACCGGCCGAGGGTGCGGAGGTGCATCCCGCCGTGCTGGTGGCCACCACGGTATAGGTGCCGGTGGAATCGGCCGTGAGCGTGCCGGCCGTGGCGCCACTGAGCGTGTCGCCGTTCAGGAACCACTGGTAGCTGAGGCCGGGGTCGTTGCCGGCATCAAGCACGACCGAACCGCCGTCGCAGAAGGAGGTGGGGCCCTGTGCGGTAGCGCTCACCACGGGCGTGGGTTCAAGGGTGAGGGGCGCGCTGGCCGTGGTGAAGGAGCAGCCGGTCAGCTGGGCCGTCACCACCACCGCGTAGTCCCCGGCGGTCGAGGCGCTCAGCGTGGGCTGGTCGGCCCCGGGGATCGCGTTACCGTCGAGGGTCCATTGGTAGCCCAGGTTGCCGATGCCCGACTGGTCGATCGCCGTGAGCGTGGCCGAGGCTCCGTCACAGGCGGCGTAGGCCACCTGGTCGAGCGTGTGCGTGGGAAGCGGGTCGACGGTGACATCGATGCCGGCGCTGGTGTCATTGCCGCACACATTGGTCACGACCACGGTGTAGGTGCCGCCGGTGCCGGCCTGCAGGTCCGCAGCGGTGGCGCCGCCCACGGCGCTGCCGTCGACCAGCCACTGATAGGTATAGGCCGGGTCGATGGCGGCGCTCAGCAGCACGCTGTCACCATCGCAGAAGGTGGTGTTGCCGCCCGCACTGGCGGTGGCCACCGGCAGAGAGCCCGGCTGGATGGTGATGTCGAGGCCGTTGTCGTTGCCCGTGGTGGCGGGGCTGCTGGCGTTCACCCGGATGCGGTAACCGGTGCCCGGGGGCGTGTTGGCCGGGATGGTGATGCTGATCGTACCGGACTGTGTGGCGTTCACCGAACCGATGTTCACGGCATTGGTGAAGTCGCCGGCGGCATCGCTCAGCTGCGCCGTGAAGGTGTTGGCGGGGATCAGGAAGCTGCCGGGGTTGTATGACCCGTTCTCGTCGTAGGTGAGCGTGTAGGGCACGCCGGCGCAGAGCACGGTCGGCAGCGGCTGCACCACGTCCACGCTGCGCGGCTCGTCATAGAACCAGATCTCCGTCACCACCTGGGTCCCGAACAGCTCGGTGGTGTTGATCTGCAGCACGGGAACACGGAGGCCTGGGGCCAGCCACTTGTACTCATGCACCACGGGACGGTCGATGGCGAAGCCGAGGCTGAGGGTGTCGAGGTTGATGCTGTCGCGCCCGGCGAGGATGGTGTGCACGCGCAGCACGTCGAAGGTGCCGGCCGGCGTGGTGATGCTGCCCCAGCCGTCCACATCGTTGGTGCGGGTCTGGGCATAGCCGTAGTACGCCAGATTGGGCACGTTGAGCTGGTAGGCCGAATTGGATACGCTCTGGTCACCGAAGTTCAGCGGCAGCTCGTACACCACGTCCTGCTGCGCGAAGGTGATGGGCACCGGCAGGCCGGAGATCTCGGCGCCGTACCCCACCTTGCGGTACTGCGTGCTGCTGTGGTAGTAGAACGTGTAAGGGTTGCTGATGGGCAGCAGCTGGTTGAAGGGGATGTCCACCCCGTCCGTGGCGTGGTTGGCGCGGTTGGGGTTGAAGAACAGGTCGATGTACAGCAAGGCGTACACCGGGTTGGTGGAGGAGACCGTCTGGTAGCTCCGGGTCTCTTGCGCCGCGGAGTTGAGGTTGGCGAAGTTCCAGGTGAAGTTGGGCCCGGTGGGCGCATAGTTCGCGGTCAGGTTGGCCGCGCGGGTGCGGAGCAGGTCATCACCGGCATGGGGCATTTCATTCTGGCCGATGGTCACCTGGGCGGTGGCGGGCAACACGAGCGCGAGCGCAAGGGGAAGCGTAGTGAACCTCATGTGAGCGATCTTGGTGTGGAAATTTACTGTGTTCGTCGGGGCTTGGTCAAGGCAGGTCGATCAGGGGCGAGCGTTCGTCGTCCTGAGATCGAAGGCCGCAGGCCCTCCTTCCTATAACGCTGCTGCCGCGCTGACCGCTGCCTGGGCGTTGATGTTGCCGAAACCTTTGGACCCGCTGGGCGCACCGGCGAACTGGGCGGTGCTGGTGAGGCAGGTGAGCACCTGGGCGCGCGTGGCCGTGGGCTTGGCGCTCCATACCAGGGCGGCGATGCCTGCGGCGGTGGCGGTGGCGCTGCTGCTTCCGCCGATGTAGCTGGGCGTTGCACCGCTCGGCGACAACGACAGGGAGTTCCGGTTGCTGTCGCTGTTGCGCTCCATGCAGATGGTGAGGTCGATCTGCGATCCGTCGTGGCAGCTGGAACATTTCCCGCCGTTCTCCTTCACACCGGTCACCGCCACGCAGTTGCTGTACGCCGCCGGGTAGATCACGCCCCACCAGCTGGTCCAGCTGAAGCTGGTGCCGCCGGCGGCGAGGATCAGCTTGCCCTTGCCGGTGGCGTAGTTCACGCCATCGCTGAGCACGCTGTAGCTGAAGGGTGTGCCCAGGCTGATGCTGATCACGCGCACGCTGGGGTCGTCACCCAGCACGGTGAACGCGTTCTTCACCGCGGTGCGCTCGCTGCTCTTGTCGAGCACCACGTCCTCGCTGGCGCGCACGAAGCGCAGGTTGCTGCGGTAGGCCACGCCTGTGCTGGCGCCGCCGTTGTTGCGTGGTCCAACGGCCTGGCCTGCCATGGCGGTGCCGTGCGAGCAGGTGGTGTAGGCCGAGGAGCCCAGGGTGGCCGATGCGGTGAAGGTGCGGCCCACATTGCTGTCGCCATCGTTGAACGCGCTGCCGATGTAGGGTTGCGCGGAGCTCAGCCCGGCATCGATCACCCCCACGGTGATGCCCTGGCCCTGGGCGGCCGTCCACGCGCCCGGGATGCCGTGGTTGTTGAAGTTCCAGGGCAGCTTCGCGTTGGGGGTGATGGTCGTGTGGTCGGCGGCGTTGAGCGCGTAGGTGCTCGGGCTGCAGCCGCTGGTGCTGCGGTCATCGGAGGCCACGGCCGGCCAATAGTCCAGGGGTTCCAGGTAACGCACGTTCACCAGGTTGTGCAGGCGGGTGAGCACCTCGCGGTCGGTGAGGCGCAGGGTGATCACCGGCAGCACGGGGTCGTCCTCCACCAGGATGTCGGCGAGCGTCACCGGCTTTACCGAGCGGGCGTTCAAGTCGTCGAGCACCAACCGGATCAGGGCATCATGCACGGCCTTCCATTCTCCGGCCTGCACGTTCACCGTGTGGATGATCCCGTCGATATCGGCCAGGTGTGCGGGCTTGTAGCCGATGGAGACGCTATGGTCATTGTACTGCACGGCGCTCCACAGCGTGAGCAGGTCCACCATGTCCCAGCGGAAGTCGTTCTCGCGCTCCAGCTTGCCGATCACCAGGGCGTCGAGCTGCTCGCGTGTGAGCGGATCGCCCTGCGGGACGGGCACGGGGTCGGTGCGCTCCTGCAGCACGTTGCCATCGGCGGTAGCCGGCGTATCAGGTCCAACGGGCTCGCGCTTGCAGGTGGTGAGCAGGAGCAGGGCGAGAAGAGGGAGGAGCTTCTTCATGGGTGATGGGTTGGCGGCTTGAAGCTAGCGGTTCGCCCGGAACGGCCAAGGGGCTACTTTTGCGGCCGCTCCACGGCAGCGTGGCGCCGGACCCCATAGTTCAACGGATAGAATAGGAGTTTCCTAAACTCTTGATCCAGGTTCGATTCCTGGTGGGGTCACCAAGGCGGTGCGAGGTCGCTCAATCGCGCTGGGCGTGGATGAGCAGGTCCTGGAAATCGGTGATGCCGCGCGTGCGCGCCGCGACCTGGTAGCGGTAGCCCGCCTCCTCGAAAGGCTTCAGGAAGGCCGAAAGGCGCGGTGCCTCGCTGCCGATCTGGTGGTGGTACTCGATGAGGTAACGCTTGGGCCGGGCGAACTGGCCGCTGTTGAGCAGGTCGTCGAGCACGGCCCATTCACCTCCCTCGATGTCCATCTTCACCGCATCGATGCGGTCGAGCTTACCCAGCAGGGTCGACAGCCGGACCGCTTTCACGGTGAGCGCCGAACCACCTCCGCGGGCGGGATCCACCGAGCCCATGAGGGTGCCCGGGTCATCGCTGATGTGGAAGGTGAGCGTGCCATCGCGGTCGCTCACCGCCTCCTCGTGCACGGTGACATCGGCGAGGTGGTTGGCGGCGACGTTCGCGCGCAGCAGCCGTGCCACGTGCGGGTTGGCCTCGTAGGCGTGGATGATGGCGCGTGGATGGTGGAGCTTGAAGTAGAGCGTGGCGAAGCCGATGTTGGCGCCCAGGTCGATCACCACGGGGTCGGGCCGCTCGCAGCTGAAGCGGTAGCCGTGCTCCAGGAACACCTCGCGGAAGAGGTAGTAAAGGGTGCCTGCACTGAAGCCCTGCATGGGGCGGTCCATGATGGGCACGGTCACCACCTCCTGCTTCGCGTCGCCACGCATCGCGGCATCGAGCCGGTGGAGCGTGCGCGCGAAGGCCTTGCGCTCAGCGGCGTCGGTGCCGGAGCGGCGGGCCAGCAGCTCCTGCTGGATGGTGCGGCGGATGTGTTGGAACATGGGCGGCGCGTCGGCAAGGATAGCGATTGCGGGCCAAGGCGCGGGTCCAACACAGCGCTGTGCGTAACTGCCGCATTCACAGCGGAAAGCGCCGCAGGGGCCCCGTCTACCTTCGGCTGCGCCGTGCGTGCGCTTTGCGCGCACCCGGTGATCGTGCGATGCGACCGTTGCTCCTGCTCCTCTTCCTGGCCTTGGTGGTCGTGGTGCGCGCACAGCCGCCGAACGACGACTGCAGCACGGCCGCCTCGCTCTGCGCGCAGCAGGGCATCACGGGCAACAACACGGGCGCCACGGGCTGGCCGGGCTTCTGCCCCGGTACGGGCAATGTGCTGTGGTACACCTTCACCACCAACAGCCAGGGCGGCCTGGTGGGCATCGCCATCACGGGCATCAACTGCCCGGCCGTGACCGGCATGGACGATGAACTGAGCGTGGTGGTTTTGAGCGGCGACGGCAGCTGCACCCCGGGCTCCTTCAGCGCGGCCTCGGCCTGCCAGTCGGGCACCAGCGACTTCACCGCCTCCGCAGGCCCTCTTGCCCCCAACACGCAGTACTGGGTCATCGTGGCCGGCGCGGCGAACGGCGGGGCCACCATCCCTGCGCAGTGCGACTTCGGCATCGAGGTGAGCGGACCGGGCGTGGACGTGGTGAACGTGGAGTTCGATGCGGGTCCCGACGAGGAGATCGCCGAGGGCGACAACGTGCAGCTGCAGGCCACCGGGGGCACCACCTACCTCTGGACCCCCAATAGCGGGCTCAGCGGCGACAACATCCCCGATCCCATCGCGCAGCCCACGGAGACCACCACGTACACGGTGACCACCACCATCAACGGCTGCACCTACACGGACCAGTTGACGGTGGAGGTGCGGCGCCTGATCGAACCGGTGAACGCGATCACGCCCAACGGCGACGGCGCCAACGACACGTGGGAGATCCCGCAGCTGGGGCAGTATCCGGGCTGCCTGGTGAACATCTACGATCGCTGGGGGCAGCGCGTGTTCACGAGCACAGGTTACCGCGAGCCCTTCGATGGCACACGCAACGGGTCCCCGCTGCCCACGGGCACCTATTACTGGCACATCGAGCTCAACGAGGTCAAGGGGCGGTCCGCTCCCTATACCGGTTCCATCGCCATCATCCGATGAGGTACCTCGCGCTGCTCCTGCTCCTGGCGTCCGGCCCTGCGGCCGTGGCCCAGCAGATCGCGCAGTACACGCAGTACGTGTTCAACCACTTCGCGGTGAACCCGGCCGTGGCGGGCAGCAAGGACTGCCTGGATGTGCGCCTGGGCTATCGCAAGCAGTGGGTGGGCTTCAAGGACGCGCCTGTCACGGCCTGGGCGAGCCTCCACGGCGCGATACGGCCCAAGGGCAAGCCCTACCAGCAGAACCGCCACGGCATCGGCGCGTTCATCGAGGCCGATGATGCTGGCCCCATCGGCTACACGCATTTCCTGCTGGCCTACGCCTACCACATCCAGACGGGCAAGGAGCGCTACCTCTCCTTCGGGACGTTCGCCGGCATGAAGCAGTTCAAGCTGGATGTGGCCTCGCTCACGCTGAACAACTACAACGACCCGGTGGTCGACAGCAAGGGCTCGGTGAACGTGTACCCCATGGTCTCGCCGGGCGTGTGGCTCTACGGCAAGCAGGGCTGGACGGGCCTGTCCTTCTTCCAGCTGCTGGGCAACCCCATCCCCGATGTGGGGGTCGATGCGCGCTTCACGCGGCATTACCTCTTCAGCACGGGGCGCCGCTTCCGGCTGAGCAAGGAGTTCGCGCTGGTGCCGAGCACCTTGGTGAAGATGAGCCCCGGTTCGCCGCTGGCCATCGACCTCAACGCCTCGCTCGACTGGCGGCGCAAGCTCTCCTTCGGCGTGGGCTACCGCAACCAGGACGCCATGACCTTCATGCTGCGCGTGCCCTTCCTGCAGTACTTCAGTTTCGGCTACAGCTACGACATCACCACCAGCAAGCTCAAGGTGGCGAGCAGCAACACGCACGAGTTCATCCTGGCCATCTATCCCTGCAAGCCCGTCGACCCGTCCAAACGGATCGTGAGCTGCCCCGTCTTCGAATGAGCATCAACGGAAGTCCCATGCCCCACCCGACCATGGTCCGCACCCTCTCCCTCGCCGTCGCCCTTGCCTGCTTCACGCCCTTGCTCCAGGCGCAGGAAGGCCCGCTCCACTGGACCGGCGGCAGCGGCCGTTGGGACGATGCAGCTCATTGGTCATTCACCCCCGGCGGTCCGGGCGGTGCGCGGGTGCCGCGCAACAGCGATGCGGTGGTGATCGCCCCCGCGGGCCCCGTGGAGGTGATGATGGGCGGTGAGAACTGGAGCGGTGACCTGGTGGTGGACGGACGTACGGGCAAGGTGCGGATGACCGGTGACGCGGCCACGGTGCTGCACCTCACCGGATCGTGGACCACGCGTGGTGCGGTGGTGTGGGACGTGCCGGGCACCGTGCACATGGCCGTGCGCAAGCGCACCGCACAGGTGAACGTGGGCGGCACGCTGCTCCATGGTGATGTGCGGTTCGACGGTACCGGGTCCTGGGAGCTGATCAGCGACCTCAAGGTCGACGGGGCGCATGCCCTCACCCTGCGCGAAGGCACGCTGGTCACCAACGGCAACCACGTGGTGTGCGGCGACCTCGTTTTCGAGGGCAACGGGCGAAAGTCGTTGCTCGTGGGCGGATCGGCCATCGAGGCCACGCGTGCCTTGCGCGATGGCGGTGTGCGTGGAGCGGTGGACCCCGGTACGGGCCACCTGCTCGTGCGCGGGGCACCTACGGAATGGGGAGCGCTCGCCGCACGCCCCTCGCTCGGCTCACGCGGCATCAGCGTGTGCGGTACCGGTCCGGGACAGACGCCCTTCACGATCAACGCCCAGGTGCTCACCAACTACAACGGCTTCAACGTGAGCTGCAACGGGGTGTGCGACGCCACGGTGACGGTGACCGTTACCGGTGGGGTGGGGCCCTTCACCTACCAATGGGCCACGGGACCCAACGCGCAGACCTGGAACAATACCTGCGTGGGCAACAAGCTGGTGATCGTCACCGACCAGGGGCAGAACGTGGGCTGTGCCGCCACCGTGCAGGTGCTGGGCCCGCCGCCCCTGGGCGTCATCTTCTTCCCGCCGATCACGCCGCCGGCCTGTGCGCAGGTGTGCGATGGTACCGGTAGCGCCCTGGCCGTGGGCGGCACCGGTGGCGGCTACACCTTCAACTGGAACAACGGCGCGGGTACGGGCACTTCGTTCAACCAGCTCTGCGCCGGCGTGAACTCGCTGGAGATCCGCGACCAGAACAACTGCCTCTTCGACACCGTCTTCACCATCAACCTGCAGCCGGTGACGCCCGTGCTCACGTTCACCGACGCGAGCTGCAATGGCGGGTGCGATGGAACGGCCGATGTGACCACCACCGGTGGCACCGGCACGCTCACCTACACCTGGTCCCCCGTTCCGCCGGTGGGTCAGGGCACGTCCTCGGTGAGCGGTCTCTGCGCCGGACCCTGGAGCGTGACCGTGGCCGATGCGAACGGCTGCGACACCACCCTGAGCTTCCAGATCACGCAACCGCCGCCGATCGTTCCCAACCCATCGCAGGTGAACGCCACCTGCGCCACCTCCTGCGACGGTTCGGCCACGGTGGCGCCTGCCGGAGCGGTGGGGCCGTATACCTACCTCTGGACACCCGCTCCCGGTGCGGGACAGGGCACCGCGAACGCCACCGGCCTGTGCGCCGGCACCTACACGGTGCTCATCACCGACCAGGCCTCAGGGTGCGATACGCTGGTCACCCTCACGATCACCGCACCGCCATCGCTGCTGGTGACGAGCACCGTGGACAACGCTTCCTGCGCCGGCACGTGCGACGGGAGCGTGGCGCTCGTGGCGAACGGGGGAACTCCTGGCTATACCTATCTGTGGACACCATCTCCGCCGGCGGGGCAGGGTACGCCCAATGCCACCCAGCTGTGCCCGGGACCATGGAGCGTGACGGTGACCGACGCGGCCGGTTGCGACACCACATTGTCGTTCACGATCACCGCACCGCCACCGATCCAGGCCAACGGCACCACGGATGATGTCTCCTGCGCAGGTGCCTGCGATGGGACCATCTCCCTGAGCGCGAGCGGGGGAACGCCCGGCTATACCTACCTGTGGAGCCCTGTTCCGCCCGTTGGCCAGGGTACGCCGGCCGTGGGCCAGCTGTGCGCGGGTCCGTGGAGCGTGACCATCACCGATGCCAATGGCTGCGACACCACGGTGAGCTTCACCATCCTCGAACCGCCGCCGCTGCAGCAGACCTCTTCGCAGACGAACGTGTCGTGCGGCACCAACTGCGATGGCGCCGCCACGGTCACCGCAACGGGCGGAACACCGGGCTATACCTACGTCTGGTCACCCGCACCGGGTGGTGGCCAGGGCACACCGAACGCCACAGGGCTTTGCGCGGGTGCGTACAGCGTGCTCGTCACCGATGCCAACGGCTGCACGCTCACCGTACCGTTCACGATCCTCGCGCCCGTGCCCTTGGTGGTGACGGTGACGCCCACGCCTGCCAGTTGCCCGGGCACCTGCGACGGTTCGGCCATCGCCACCGTATCGGGAGGAACACCCGGCTACACCTATGCCTGGTCGCCCGCGCCGGGCGGTGGGCAGGGCACACCGAACGCCACGGGGCTCTGCGCCGGCGTCTACCAGCTCACGGTGACCGATGCGGTGGGCTGCGACACGACCATCGCGGTCACCATCGTGGCGCCCACGCCCATCACGCCCAACGCCACGGTGAACGATGCCGTGTGCCCGGGCACCTGCAACGGCTCGGTGGTGCTCGCGCCCACGGGCGGTAACGGCAGCTATACCTACCTGTGGAACCCCGTGCCTTCCAACGGCCAGGGCAATGCACAGGCGCTCGGCCTGTGTGCCGGCAGCATCCAGGTGACGATCACCAGCGGTGGCTGCGACACCACGCTCAGCTTCCTCATCGATGCGCCGCCGCCGATCGATGCTTCCTTGACCACCACCCCGGCGGCTTGTTGGAACACCTGCGATGGCACGGCGTCGGCCACGGTGACCGGCGGCACGCCGGGCTACACCTACCTGTGGGCCCCTGCGCCGGGTGGAGGCCAGGGCACGCCGAACGCGACCGGCCTCTGCGCGGGCCCATACACGCTCACGGTGACCGATGCAGCGGGTTGCGATACGACCCTCGCGTTCACGATCACCGCACCTGCACCGATCGATCCCGCCCTCGTCGTCACCAACACCACCTGTGGTACCAACTGCGATGGGCAGGCCACGGTTACCCCCTCGGGTGGCACGCCAGGCTACACCTACCTGTGGGCCCCTGCGCCGGGTGGTGGTCAAGGCACGCCGAACGCCACGGGCCTGTGCGCGGGCGCATACAGCGTCACCATCACGGATGCGGCCGGTTGCGACACCACGGTACAGTTCAACGTGCTCTCGCCAGTGCCCATCCAGGTGGTCGCCACCAGCGCTCCGGCCAGCTGTCCGAACGTGTGCGATGGCACGGCCTCGGCCACGGTGACCGGCGGTACGCCGGGTTATGCGTACCTGTGGGCCCCGGCCCCTGGAGGAGGTCAGGGCACGCCCAACGCCACTGGTCTCTGCCCCGGTGATTACCAGCTCACGGTGACCGATGCCGTGGGTTGTGATACGACCATCACCATCACCATCGGTTCGCCCACGCCGATCACGCCGAATGCCACGGTGAACGATGCCGTGTGCCCGGGCACCTGCAACGGTTCAGTGGTGCTCGCGCCCACGGGCGGTACGGGCACCTTCACTTATCTGTGGAACCCGGTGCCGTCCAATGGTCAAGGTACCGCACAGGCATTGGGCCTTTGCGCGGGGACGGTGCAGGTGACGATCACGAGCGGCGGTTGCGACACCACGCTCAGCTTCATCATCAATGCGCCGCCGCCCATCGATGCGGGTCTTGTGACAGCCGGACCCACCTGCGCCAGTGGTTGCGATGGCACGGCTGATGCCACGGTAACGGGAGGTACGCCGGGTTATACCTACCAGTGGAGCCCTGCGCCCGGTGGAGGCCAGGGCACGCCGAACGCGACCGGCCTGTGCGCGGGCAACTACAGCCTCACGATCAGTGATGCCGCCGGCTGCGACACCACGATCACCTTCACGCTCACCGCGCCCGCGCCCATCGTACCCGACCTTGTGGTGGAAGATGCGGACTGCGGTGGTGCCTGCAATGGCGAGGCCACCGTGCAGCCCACCGGCGGCGCGGGTGGATACGTGATCACCTGGAGCCCGCCGCCCGGTGGCGGCCAGGGCACGCCCACGGCCACGGGCCTGTGTCCCGGGTCATACACGGTGACCATCGCCGACGCGGCGGGTTGCGATACGACCATTCAGTTCGTGGTGAACACGCCTTCGGGCATCGCAGCGGTGCCTGCGGTGGGGCCGGCCAGCTGCGCGGACCTGTGCGATGGTTCGGTGGTGCTCGCGCTCAGCGGTGGGGTGCCGCCGTACACGGTGAACTGGAGCCCTTCTCCCGGCGGTGGCCAGGGCACCCCCACGGCCACGGGCCTGTGCCCGGGTGACTATACCGTCACCATCAGCGACCAGGCCCAGTGCGATACGGTGTTCATCGTGAACGTGCCCGGCCCCACGCCGGTGCTGCCCAACGGTTCCTTCACCAATGAGAGCTGCGCAGGTCCCTGCACCGGCACGGCCGTGGTGAATCCCACCGGCGGAACAGGGAGCTACACCTTCCTGTGGTCGCCGCAACCGGGTACCGGCCAGGGCACGGCCGCGGTATCAGGTCTGTGCGCAGGCAACTGGAGCTGCACGGTCACCGATGCGGCCGGTTGCGACACCGTGTACAGTTTCACGGTGCTTCCCTTCCAGCCGATCGAACCGAACCTGGTGGACATCGATGCCACGTGCTATGACGTGTGCAACGGAACGGCCACCGTATCCCCAACAGGAGGTGCCGGTGGCTTCAGCTACACGTGGACGCCCGCGCCGCCCTTCGGGCAGGGCACCGATTCGGTGGCCGGGCTCTGCCTGGGCTTCTGGCAGGTGACGATCATGGACGCAGCGGGTTGCGATACCACCGTGTCCTTCGACATCTTCAAGCCAGGGCCGATCGTCGCTGAACCCTTGACCGAGCCTGAGGACTGCACGGGCCCATGCACGGGCGCCGCAGCGGTCTTCCCCCTGGGTGGAACGCCGGGGTACACCGTGCTGTGGACACCCGCACCCGGCGGTGGACAGGGAACGAACATCGCCACCGGTCTTTGCGCCGGCCCCTACACGCTCACGGTCACCGACCTCAACGGCTGTGACACCACGGTGGCCTTCATCATCGAACCGTTCACGCCCATCTCCCCGAACCTCACCACGACGGCCGCCACCTGCAGCAACGCCTGTGATGCCACCGCGACCGTGGCGCCGACCGGCGGTGAGGCGCCGTATGCCTACTTCTGGGACCCCGCGCCACCGAACGGCCAGGGCACGCCGACGGCCACGGACCTGTGCCCCGGCAGTTACCAGGTCACCATCACCGACGGTTCCCAGTGCGACACCACCATCGCGTTCGTGATCACGGCGCCGGCGGCCCTTCAGGTTGCCGCCACGCTGGATGATGTGACCTGCGCGGGTGCGTGCGATGGCGGCATCGACCTGGTGGTGCAGGGCGGCACGCCTGGCTACACGTTCCTGTGGTCGCCCGCACCGCCCAACGGCCAGGGCACGCCGACGGTGACCGGTCTTTGCGCCGGATCTTGGACGGTGAGCATCGCCGATGCCAACGGTTGCGATACCGCGATCACCTTCACGATCATCGAGCCCGCACCGCTGGCCACCACGCCCACGGTGGTGCAGAGCGAGTGCCAGTTGTGCAACGGTTCCATCCTGATGAACACCACCGGTGGCAGCGGGACGATCACCTACACCTGGGGCGCGCCGCTGAACCTCACCACCACCGACCCGCAGCTCACGAACCTCTGCGCGGGCATCTATACGGTCACCCTCACCGATGCGAACGGCTGTTCGCTCACGCTGGCGGTACCGGTGTCCGACAGCAACGGCGAGGTGCTCACCACCACCGACGGCATCACCTCGTGCCCGAACACCTGTGATGGCACTGCCGCGGTGGCCTTCACCTGCTCCGTGCCGAACTGCACGATCAGCTGGACCGATGCGCTCGGCGCGGTGCTTCCCTCCACCGCCAACAGCATCGCCGGACTGTGCCCCGGTGCGTATTACGTGCAGGTGGTGAACGGCAACGGATGCACGAGCATCGATACCGTGCAGGTGACCTCGCCCGCGCCGATCCTCACCACCGTGACGAGCACCGCCACGAGCTGTGCCGGGCAGTGCGATGGAAGTGCGGTACTGGGCGTGAGCGGTGGCCAGCCTCCCTTCACGGTGAGCTGGTCGCCTGCACCGGGCGCCGGACAAGGCACTCCCGTGATCTCGGGCCTGTGCCCTGGAGCGTACACGGCGACGATCCAGGATGCCGGCGGTTGCGATACCACGGCCACGGTGCTCATCATCAGCCCCCAGCCTGTGCAGGTGAGCACCACCGTGACCGGTGTGACCTGTGCGGGCTCCTGTGACGGTGGCATCGCGCTGAGCGCGAGCGGCGGAAGCGGCGGCTTCACCTACACCTGGAGCCCTGTTCCGCCCAGCGGGCAGGGCGCATCGCAATCGAGCGGATTGTGCGCCGGTACCTGGACGATCACCATCGCCGACGCGGCTGGTTGCGACACCACGATCACTGTGACGATCGCCGAACCCGCGCCCATCACCACCAGCCTGTCCGTGACACCGAGCCAGTGCCAGGTGTGCAACGGCGCCGCGGACCTCGTGGTGAACGGAGGCGGACAGCCCTACACCAGCACCTGGACGGATGGCGGTGGCACGGTGGTGGGCAATGGTCCCAGCGTGACGAACCTGTGCGCCGGCCTGTACGCGGTGAACGTGAGCGATGCGAACGGCTGCGGCCTGCAGCTCCCGGTGGTGATCACCGACTCCGATGGGGAGGTGCTCACCATGGTCGATGGCCAGACCCTGTGCGCTGGCAACTGCGATGGTTCCGTCGGCGTGACCTTCACCTGCCAGAACGGTCCCTGTTCGATCGTGTGGACGGACGCTCTGGGGGCCACGATCGCGCAGAACGCCTTCACGGTGCCGAACCTGTGCCCGGGCGATTACCTGGTGCAGGTGACCAATGGCGACGGTTGCGTGAGCATCGACACCGCCACGGTGACGCCGAGCACCGTGATCGTGCCGAACCTGGGCACCACCCCGGAAAGCTGCGCCGGAAGCTGCGATGGAACGGCCACGGTGGGTCCGGTGGGTGGTGTTGGCCCCTACACCTTCAACTGGGTGCCCGCACCGGGCGGTGGCCAGGGCACCCCGCAGGCCACCGGCCTGTGCGCCGGAGCCTATGAGGTCACCATCGCCGACCAGAGCGGCTGCGACACGACCATCGCCGTGCTGATCCTCGGTCCGCAGCCCATCACGGCGTCGGCCACCATCGATGACGTGACCTGCAATGCCGCCTGCGACGGGGCGATCACGCTCAGCGCGCAGGGGGGGACCGGTGTCCTTACTTATCTCTGGAGCCCGGTGCCGCCCGTCGGCCAGGGTTCGGCCAGCGTTTCCGCCCTGTGCGCGGGCACCTGGTCGGTCACCATCACCGACGTGAACGGATGCAGCATCACGCAGGACCATGTGGTGAACGAGCCGCCGGTGCTCACCGCGGTCACTTCGAGCACGCAGAGCGCCTGCGGCCAGTGCATCGGGACGGCCATCGCCACGCCTTCCGGCGGAACCGCGCCTTACGCCTACAGCTGGACACAGGGCGGTGGCGTCTTCAGCACGGACAGCACGGCCACGGGTCTCTGCGCAGGCCTCTATGCGGTGGTGATCACCGATGCGAACGGCTGTTCGGTCACCATCGCGGTTCCGGTGAGCGACATCGACGGCGAAGTGCTCAGCACCACCAACGGCCTCACGCGCTGCCCCGGTGATTGCGATGGCGAGGTCTCGGTCGCCTTCCAATGCGGTGTGCCCTCGTGCAGCATCGCGTGGTACGATGCCGGCAACAACCTGCTGCCCGATGTGGGCAACGTGGTGGACAGCTTGTGCGCTGGTACCTACTACGTTCAGGTGACCAACGGCAACGGTTGCATCAGCATCGATACGGCGCTCGTCAACGAGCCGGATCCGATCGTGGCCAACCTGGGCACCACGCCTGAGACCTGCGCGGGTGCCTGCGATGGCACGGCCACCGTGGGTCCGACCGGTGGTGCGGGGCAGTACACCTATGCCTGGGACCCGGTGCCTCCGGTGGGTCAGGGCACGCCTCAGGCCTCCGGTCTCTGTCCTGGTGCATGGGAAGTGGTGATCACCGACAGCATCGGTTGCAGCATCATCGTACCCGTGCTCATCCTCGGCCCTCAACCGCTCGCGGTGCAGGGCACGATCTCGCCGATCACCTGCAACAGCAGCTGCGACGGTGCCATCGATGTGGTGGTGCAGGGCGGCACGGGCCCGTACAACTTCAACTGGACACCGCAACCGCCCGCAGGTCAGGGCACGCCGTCGATCAGCATCCTGTGCGCTGGTGACTGGACCGTGACCGTGACCGATGCGAACGGCTGCGACACCACGGTCACCTTCACCCTGGTGGATCCGCCGGTGCTCGATGCGTCCGTCGTCGTGGTGGACAACCTCTGCTTCGGCGACTGCCTGGGCACGGCCACCGCGACGATCACGGGTGGTGTGGCGCCTTACACCATCGTGTGGGCCACGGACCTGGGCACGCAACTGGCGGTGGACACCCTCGCGGTGGGCGGCCTCTGCGCGGGCGGGCACACCCTTACGGTGACCGATGCGAACGGCTGTACGCTCACGGTGCCCTTCAATGTGGACCAAGGCGTACCGATCGATGCGGGACTGGTGTTCACCAACGAGACCTGCAATGGTCCGTGCGATGGCACGGCCACGGTGAACCCCACGGGCGGTGCCGGCGGCTTCACCTTCCTCTGGACGCCCGTGCCCCCTGCGGGTCAGGGAACGCCGCAGGCGACAGGGCTGTGCCCGGGCAATTGGTCGGTGACCGTCACGGACATCAACGGTTGTGATACCACGGTCACCTTCACGGTGCTGCCGTTCACGCCCATCGCCCCTAACGCGGTGGTCTCCAACGTGCAGTGCAACGGAGCTTGCGATGGATCGGTGCAACTGGCGCCCACCGGTGGGTTCGGCAACTACAGCTACCTCTGGAGCCCTGTGCCGCCCAACGGCCAGGGCAACGCGTCGGCCACGGGGCTGTGCCCGGGCAACTGGAGCGTGACCATCGCCGATGCCATCGGCTGCGACACCACCGTTTCGTTCACCATCACCGAGCCCGACACCATCACCATCACGGTGGACCAGGTGGTGGATGCGAGCTGCGCCAATGCGGCCGATGGCGCCATCGCCATCACGATCGGTGGCGGTGTGCCCGGCTACACGGTCCAGTGGTCGGGACCGGGCTTCACTTCGGCCAGCGAGGACATCACCGGTCTTGCGCCAGGCCTGTACACGGTGGTCGTGCTGGATGCCAACGGCTGCTCGGTGAGCCTGCCCATCACGGTGAACGCCCTGGTGACGGTGGTGGCCGATGCCGGTGCGGACCAGACGCTCTGTGCGCAGGAGTCCATCGTGCTCGATGGCAGCGCCTCCCAGGGCGGTACTGCGTCCGCGTGGGCCAATTGGAACGGCCAGGTGATCGGCACCACGCCCGTGCTCAATGTGGGCACGCTGCCGCCGGGCAGCTACGTGTTCACGTACACCGTGACCGATGGTCCTTGCTCCGACGTGGACAGTGTGACAGTGAACGTGTTGCAATTGCCGATCGCGGATGCAGGACAGGATCGGACGATCATCGGCTCGGGACAGGTGCAGCTGGGGGGTTCGCCGAGCGGCCCGTCGGGCAGCACCTTCGCCTGGCAGCCCGATTCGCTGCTCAGCGATCCCACGGCCGCCAACCCCACCACCGCTCCGGAGTCCACGACCTGGTTCACGCTCACGGTCGTCGGCCCCAACGGTTGCGTGGACACCGATTCCGTGCTGGTCACGCTCGTACCCGAGGTCATCATACCGTCCGGTTTCTCGCCCAATGGCGATAGCTGGAACGAGACCTGGCAGATCGACCTGATCGATCAGTTCCCCGAATGCGAGGTGGAGGTGTACAACCGATGGGGCGAGCTGCTGTTCCGCAGCGTGGGCTACCAACAGCCCTGGGACGGACGCTACAACGGCGGTCTGGTGCCCGTGGGCACCTACTACTACATCGTGAAGTTGAACGACCCGAAGTTCCCCGATGCCTACACTGGACCGCTCACGGTGGTCCGCTAAACCATGAGGACGATGCGACGCCTATCGATCATCCTGCTGGCCCTTGCGGCCGTACCGGGCTTGCGGGCCCAGCAGCTTCCTCAGCTCAGCCAGTACGTGAGCCAGGACTACCTGTACAACCCCGCCGTGGCGGGAAGCCGGCCCTGGTTCGAGCTGCGCAGCGCGCACCGCAACCAATGGGTGGGCATCCAGGACGCCCCGCGCACCTTCATGATGAGCGCCACCACGCCCATCGCCTCCAACATGGGCCTGGGCGGCTTCATCTACACGGACAACGTGGGGCCCACGCGGCGCACCGGCGTGCAGTTCAGCTATGCCTACCACCTGCGCTTCAACGATCGCATCCGCATGGGATTGTCGGTCGCCTTCGGGGCGCAGCAGTTCCTGATCGATGGCAGCAAGATCACCTTCCGGCAGACCGGTGATCCGGCGATGGACGATCAGCTGCGTGGCAGCCTGATGCCCGACGCCACCTTCGGGATGCAGGTGTACCACGAGAACTGGTGGGTGGGCGCCGCTGCGCCGCAGCTCCTCAACAACCGCATCGTGTTCTACGACGACCAGGCCCAGTCGATGAGCCGCCTGGAGAACCACTACTACGCCATGGGCGGCTACCGCTTCCGGTTCGGCGACGACCTGCGGCTGGAGCCCAGCTTCCTGCTGAAGTACGTGGAACCCGTGCCCGCCAAGCTCGACCTGACGGCGACCGTGTACTACAAGGACATGCTGTGGCTGGGCGGCACCTACCGTACGAACGATGCGGTGGCGCTGATCGTGGGATGCTGGCTCAAGAAGCGGTTCCAGTTCGGCTACTCGTACGACGTGACCACCACGAACATCGCCCGTTACAGCACCGGCACGCATGAGGTGATGCTCGCCTTCACCTTCGGAAAGACCCCGGTGACGAAGGCGGCGTCCACGGCGGCGGCTGTGCCCTCGCCCGCACCCTGAGGCCCATCGCGGTCGATCCGCGGGGCCCACTGGTCGAACGCCCGGCCGCAAAGGGCGAACGGTTGGTAGGGCCTTGCTTTCCCGCGCCGGTTCTGGCTAACTTGCCGCGCCTCTTACCGGGCAACACGGCTTCGTGCTTCACGTTCGAACCATTCCGCACGTCCTGCGGGTCGGATCCCTTTCCGCCCTGTGCGCGCTGTTCATGGGCACCGCAGCCCACGGGCAGACCTTCATCATGGCCGACGGGGCCTCCTGGACGGGCTGTTCCGGTGTGTTCTACGACAGCGGTGGGGCCGGCGGCAACTACGGGAACAACCAGGACCTGACGGCCACGCTTTGCCCTACGGGCGGGAGCGGTTCTGGCCCGTTGACCTCGGTGCTGTTCACGGCTTGGAGCGTGCAGGCAGGAAGCACCGACCAGCTCTTCATCCACGACGGCCCCACCACCGCCGCGCCGCTGCTGGCCACCGGCAACGGAGCCAATTCCCTGTTGAACCAGACGATCACGGCGACCTCGGCCTCCGGGTGCCTGACGTTCCGCTGGGTGTCCGATGCGTCCACGACGGCGCCCGGCTGGGCGGCGCAGGTCCTTACCGGCCCCGACGCCGGCACCGATGGTTCCACCACGGTCTGCAGCACGAGCGGCCCCGTGAACCTGTTCAGCCTGCTGGGTGGCACCCCTGATGCCGGCGGCACCTGGACCGCTCCGGGCGGAGGTGCCTCCACCGGCACCTACGACCCCCTCACTGGTCCTCCCGGGGTCTACACCTACACCGTGACGGGCACGGCGCCCTGTCCTTCCGACCAATCGACGGTGACGGTCACGCGGGTGGTGGCGCCGGATGCGGGCAACAACGGTTCCATCACGGTGTGCGCCAACACGTCGGCCTTCAGCCTCTTCAGCGTGCTGGGCGGAAGTCCCGATGCGGGTGGAACGTGGACCGCTCCGGGCGGTGGAAGCTCCAGCGGAACGTTCACGCCGGGCACCAGCACCCCCGGGGTCTACACTTACACGGTCGCGGGCACGGCTCCCTGCGCTCCTGATCAGGCCACGGTGACGGTGACGGTGAACCCTCTTCCCAACGCGGGCTCCAATGGCAGCATCACGGTGTGCAGCAATGCGGCGCCCTTCAGCCTCTTCGCGCTGCTCGGGGGAACGCCCAACGCGGGCGGTGCCTGGACAGGTCCGGGGGGAGGGGCGGTGAGCGGCACCTACACACCGGGCAGCTCCACGCCGGGTGTATACACCTACACGGTCACCGGCCTGCCGCCATGTCTTCCGGCCACCGCCACGGTGACCGTGAACCAGGTGACCGCTCCGAACGCCGGCATCAACAACGCGATCACGGTGTGCGAAACGGAGACCGCGTTCAGCATGCGTTCCCGTCTGAACGGCGTACCGGACGCGGGCGGCACGTGGACCGGCCCGGGAGGTGGTACGGTGCCTGACCAGTTCAACCCGGCCACGGGCGTGTCGGGTGTGTACACCTACACGGTGACCGGCACTTCGCCCTGCACCAACGCCACGGCCACCCTGTCCATCACCGTGCGCGACCAGCCTTCCGCCGGCACGAACGGGTCCACCACGCTCTGCAGCATCGACGCCGACGTGGACCTGATCACTGAACTGGGTGGTACGCCCTCCTCCGGCGGCACTTGGACGAAGCCTGGCGGCGGCTCACATTCAGGGACCTTCCAACCCGGTACGGACCCGGCTGGCATCTACACTTACACGGTGGCCGCCCTTGCGCCCTGCGTGAACGTCGTGGCGACGGTCACCGTAACTGTGAATACCGCACCGAACGCCGGGGTGAGCGCGACGGTGGTGCGGTGCTCCGATGCGGCCAACTTCTCCCTGCGCGCCCAGCTGGGTGGAACGCCCGACCTTACCGGCACGTGGACGGCTCCCGGCGGCGGGGCACATCCCGACACCTTCGACCCCGGCGTCGATGTGCCGGGGGTATATACCTACACCGTGCCGGGCCTTGCACCTTGCGCGAACGCCACGGCCACGGTGAGCGTCACCATCATCGAAGCGCCGGACGCGGGCTCGAACGGAACACTGACGGTATGCTCCACGGACGGGGCGTTCAACCTGCTCACTGTGCTCGGCGGCGGACCGGATGCGAACGGTGCCTGGACCGCACCCGGTGGCGGCAGCACCACGGGCACCTTCACCCCAGGGACATCGGCGCCAGGGGTGTACACCTACACTGTGACGGGGACGGCGCCCTGTGCCAACGATGTGGCCACGGCCACGATCAGCGTCTCCACGGCGGCCAACGCCGGCACGAGCGGTGCGATCACCTTGTGCAGCACCAGTTCGCCGGTGAACCTGTTCACGGTGTTGGGCGGTACGCCCAACACGGGTGGAACGTGGACGCGGCCCGGCGGTGGATCCTTCGGCGGCACCTACGATCCGGCGAACGCCAACCACCCGGCCGGCACTTACACCTACACGGTGACCGCGCCCGCGCCCTGCCCCAGCGTATCGTCCACGGTGCAGGTGACGGAGAACCAGGCCCCGAGGGCCGGCACCGATGGAACGGTCACAGTGTGCAGCACAGGCTCCGCCTTCAACCTGATCACCGCGCTGGGCGGTTCGCCCGATGCCAACGGCAGCTGGCGGAACCCCTCGCTGCAGCCAGCGCCGGCGGTGTTCACGCCTGGCACCAGCACGCCGGGCGTGTACCGGTACGTGGTGCCCGGTCTTGCTCCCTGCATCAACGACACCTCGCTGGTGACCGTGGTGGTGAACACCGCACCGAACGCCGGTACCAATGGTGCGCTGACCATCTGCAGCAGTGCGGCACCGGTGAACCTCTTCACGCTCCTCGGTGGTTCACCGAACACGGGAGGGACCTGGACCAAGCCGGGAGGTGGCCCCTTCGGTGGCACCTACGACCCTGCCGATCCACAGCATCCCGATGGGGTTTACACCTACACGGTGACGGGCCTGTCGCCCTGTGCCAATGCCACGGCCTTCGTGGTGGTGGATGAAGAGCGTCAGCCGGTGGCGGGGAACGCGGCGAGCACCTCGGTCTGTTCCGATGCCTCCTCCTTCGACCTGTTCCCCCTCTTGGGTGGCACGCCTGACAACGGCGGAGCGTGGACCGCACCGGGTGGTGGGGCCTCAAGCGGTGTCTTCATCCCCGGCATCAGCGCGCCCGGTGCCTACACCTACACGGTAAGTGGAACGGCGCCGTGCACGAACGCATCGGCCGCGGTGACCGTGACCGTGAACCAGGCCCCGGATGCGGGTGGCGACGGCGGGCTCACGGTGTGCTCCGGTCAGGCACCGGTGGACCTGTTCACCGGTCTGGGCGGAACCCCGGATGTGAGCGGGACCTGGGCCGACACGGACAACACCGGTCAGCTGAGCGGGTCGTTCTTCGATCCCACCGGCATGCCGGCCGGCTCCTACGACTTCACCTACACGGTGCCGGGCTCGGGCCAGTGCAACGCTGATCAGGCGGTGGTCACGGTGACCATCGTTCCCTTGCTGGACGCCGGCACCAACGGCACCATGACCGAGTGCGAGGCCAACACCCAGGTGGACCTGTTCGACGGCCTCGGTGGATCACCGCAGCAAGGTGGGCAATGGACCGACCTGAGCTCCACAGGGGCGTTGAGCGGCCAATTCTTCAATGCTTCCGTTCCGGGTCCGGGTGTCTATCAGTTCAAGTACAAGCTCATCGGTACCCTGTCGTGTTCCAGTGATTCGGCGACCGTGACCGTGACGGTGATCGCGGCACCCAACGCCGGTATCAATGGGACGGCCGAGTTCTGCAGCAACAGCACCTCGGGCGTGAACCTGTTCAGTTTCCTGGGAGGAACGCCGCAGAGCGGAGGCACCTGGCGGCGGAACAACGTGGTGGTCTCTGGCATCTACACGCCACAGACCGATTCGCCCGGCACTTACACCTACACGGTGACCGGCACACCGCCGTGCGCGAACGCCGTATCGTCGGTGACGGTGAGCGAAGTGACGGCACCGAACGCAGGGATCAGCGACCAGATCACGAAGTGCAGCAGCGACGCCCAGTTCAGCATGCGTGGCGAGCTCGGTGGAACACCTTCGCCGCTGGGCACATGGACCGACCCCTTGGGGGCGGCCCACGGCGACATCTTCCAACCCGGGCTTGACCTTCCTGGCATCTACATCCATACCGTGGCCGGGACCACACCGTGCCCTGCGGCCACCGCCACGCTCACCATCACGGTGAACCCGGCGGCCTATGCCGGCAACAGTGCCTCCACCACGGTCTGCAGCTCCGACCCGCCGTTCCTGCTGTTCAGCCGGCTCGGCGGAACACCTGCACCCAACGGCACCTGGACCGCACCCGGCGGTGCGGCCTTCCCGTCCGGCCTGTTCACCCCGGGTACCTCAACGCCGGGCGTGTATACCTACACCGTTTCCGGCACGGCTCCATGCGCAGCGGCACAGGCCACGGTCACGGTGTTCGTGGTGCCTGAGGCCGATGCGGGTTCGAGCTCCAGTGTCACCCTCTGTTCCGGATCGGGCGCAGTGAACCTCTTCGCCTTCCTGGGCGGCTCCCCCGATCCCACGGGCACATGGACCACATCGGGAGGCTCATCGTTCAGCGGAGTGTTCGTGCCCGGTACCACACCGCCCGGTGTGTTCACGTACACCGTGGTGGGCACTGCGCCGTGCAGCACGGCCACGGCCACGGTCACCGTCGCCGTGAGCCAGCCCACCAGCGCAGGCAGCAGCAGCAGCTACGTGGCCTGTTCGAACAACCCTCCGTTCGCTTTGGTCGACAAACTGGGCGGCACACCGGCATTGAACGGCACCTGGACCGGGCCCGGTGGCGGTGCGAGCAACGGCATCTTCACCCCAGGCTCAAGCACGCCGGGCATCTACACCTACACCGTGCCGGGCACCGCACCGTGCGGTCCTTCCACCGCCACGGTGAACGTGTTGGTGAACCCGGCCGCGAACGCAGGCTGCGCGGGAACGCTCACGCTCTGCTCCACGAGCGCGGCCACCAACCTTTTCGGCGCGCTCGGCTGTTCACCGCAGCCCGGCGGCGTGTGGCGCAAGCCCGGCAATGTGCCGCATTCGGGCACCTTCCTGCCGGCGATCGACCCGCCCGGCGTGTACACTTACATCGTGGCCGGTACGGCTCCTTGCAGCACGGCCACGGCCACGGTGACCGTTACGGTGAACCAGGTGCCGAACGCGGGCTGCAACGGGCTGGTGACCATCTGCGACAACGCCACGCCGTTCCCCCTGCTGAACGTGCTGGGCTGCGGCCCGCAGTTGAACGGCACCTGGACGTCCCCCGGAGGCCAGGCGCATTCGGGGGTGTTCATCCCCGGTGTCGATCAACCCGGCGGCTACACCTATTCCATCCCCGGCACCGCGCCGTGCACCAACTCCTCCGCCGTGGTCACCGTGGTGGTGAACCCCTCGCCCGATGCGGGCACCGATGCGGTGGTGACAGTGTGCAGCGATCAACAGCCGTTCCTGCTGTACGATGAGCTCGGCGGAGCACCCGACATCGGTGGCGCTTGGTCGGCCCCGGGTGGAGGCGCTTTCACCGGCGTGTTCATCCCCGGCACCTCGGCCGGTGGAGTGTACACGTATGTGCTCAACGGTCTCAGCCCGTGCATCAACGACACGTCGCGGGTCACGGTGGTGCAGAACATCGCGCCGGATGCGGGTGTGAGCACGGCCACGCTCATCTGCTCCGACGCGCCGCCCGTATCGCTCATCGATGTGCTGCTGGGCACCCCCGATGCCAATGGATTCTGGACCGGACCCGGCGGCGGAGCGCATACCGGTGTGTTCGTGGCGGGCACGGATGCGCCGGGCGTATACACCTACACCGTGCCCGGTTTCGCACCGTGCGCCACCCAGACCGCCTCGGTGCAGGTCTCGGTGACCAACGCGCCCGATGCCGGTGGTGACGGTGCGCTGACCACCTGCGTGGACAACCCGGCGCTCGATCTTTTCACCGGCCTTACGGGCACATATGCAACAGGGGGCACCTGGGCCGACGATGACAACAGCGGCGGCCTCACCGGTAGCGTGCTCAACACCACCGGTGTCCCACCAGGCGTGTATGCCTTCACGTACACCGTGCCGGGGAATGCGCCGTGCAGTGCGGCTTCCGCGGTGGTGACCGTGACGGTGACCAACGCGCTGAATGCCGGTGCGGACAGCACCGTGCAGGTTTGCGAGAGCGAGACCGCCTACGTGTTGTTCAGCGGTCTCGCGGGGGCACCACAGCCCGGAGGCCAATGGGTGGACGTGGATGGCAGCGGAGCGATGGTGAACGGAGTGTTCAATGCGAGCCAGGCCGGCGTGGGCGTGTTCCGCTTCGACTACGTGCTGCCCAGCAGTGCCACCTGTCCTTCGGCCAGCGCCACCGTGACGGTGCAGGTGGCCGAGGGTCCTTATGCCGGAACCGACGGTTTCGCCAGCCTGTGCAGCAATGCAGGACAGGTGAACATGTTCACGCTGCTCGGTGGCCCGGATGCCGGCGGTACCTGGACGGATCCCGCCACGCAGCCGACCGATGCCTTCTTCGATCCCGCCGCGGATCCGCCGGGCACCTACACCTACACCGTGCCCGCTGTGGGCAATTGCGCTGCGGACCAGGCGGTGGTCACCGTGCAGGTGGTGGCCGCACCGGACGCTGGTGATCCGGGAACCCTCACCATCTGTTCCAACGGCGTGACGGTGCTGCTGATCGATCAACTCCAAGGCGCTCCGCAGGCGGGTGGTTCGTGGACCGGCCCCGGCGGCTTCCCGCATCCGGGCAGCTACAACCCGGCCGTTGATGTGCCCGGCGTGTACACCTACACGGTGGCCGGGCAAGGCGTTTGCCCGAACGACCAGGCCGTGGTGGTGGTCACCGAGAACGTGGCACCCTTCGCCGGACTGGACAACAGCATCTCGATCTGCTCGAGCGAGGCGCCCTTCGCGCTGATCACACGCCTTGCCGGAAACCCGCAGACCGGTGGCAGCTGGACCGGTCCGGGCGGTGTTCCCGTGCCTGCGGTGTTCGACCCGGCCGTGGGCACCTCCGGGGTCTACACCTACACGGTGAACGGCCTTACGCCCTGCGTACCGGATGTGGCCCTGCTCACCATCCAGGTGACGGAAGCCTCCAACGCCGGGGCTGATTCCACGCTTGGCGCCTGCTCCACCAATTCAGCGGTCGACCTGTTCCTCGCGCTCGGTCCCGACGCGGACAGCGGCGGCAGCTGGACGGACGTGAACGCCACCGGGGCATTGGTCGGCAACGTGTTCGATGCCACGCAGGTGGCCGTGGGCACTTACTCCTTCATCTACACCGTGGCAGGCTCAGGGCCATGCCCGGGCCAGGATGCCACCATCACCTTGGAGGTGGGGGCGGGTGGAGATCCCGGCATCGGTGGCACGGATACGATCTGCGGGGGAACGGTGGCCTACAACATGTTCAACTCCCTCAGTGGCACGCCGGATCACGATGGCGTTTGGGGCGACGTGCTCGGCACCGGTGCCCTGGAGGACAGCATCCTCAATGCCTCGTTGCTGCCGATCAATTCACAGTACCCGTTCACGTACACGGTGACCACCCCGGGCTGCGGGTCGGCCACATCCACCGTGTTCATCACCGTGACACCCTTCCCGGATCCGGGCGGCGACACGGTCGTGTTCGTATGCGTGACGGCACCTGCTTTCGACCTGTTCACGCTGCTTCCGGGCACGCCCGATCCCGGCGGTTCGTGGACCGTGGCCGGCGGCGCACCGGTGAGCAGCACCTTCGATCCGGCCACCAGCGCACCAGGCACCTACTACTACAACCTCTCGGGCCTTGGTGCCTGCAACGACACCACCGCCACGGTGAGCATCACCGTGAACCAGCCGCCCGTGGCGGGCGCGGACGGCGCGGCCACGGTCTGCAACACGGACTCGGTGCCCTATGTGCTGGCAGAGGCGATCACCGGTGAACAGGCCGGAGGTAGCTGGGCCGACCTCGATGGTGCCGGTGGCCTCAGCGGTGGCCTCTTCGATCCCGAGGACGTGCCGCCCGCCTCGTACACCTTCCGTTACGTGGTGGCCGTACCGGGCTGCGGAACCGATACCTCGCTGGCCGAGATCACCGTGAACGAGGCGGTGAGCGTGAGCGACACGGTCTTCACCTGCATCGACAAGGACCGCACCTACGTGATCGCGTTCACACTGAGCGACGGCGACCCGGCAAGCTACATGGTGACAGGGGTGGCCGGCACACTGTCGGCGACAGCCCCCTACGTGTTCACTTCGGTGCCGCTGTTCAACAGCCAGGCCTATGCGATCACCGTGACCGATGCCAACGGCTGTTCGCCCCTGGTGGTGTCGGGCACGAGCCCCTGCGTGAACGATGAGCCGTTGTACGTGCCCGAGTCGTTCAGCCCGAACGGTGACGGCATCAATGATGTCTTGCTGATCCCCGGCATCGAGGGCTTCCCCGGGAACCTGGTATCGATCTACAACCGGTGGGGCGATGAGGTGTACCGTGCCGCAGGCTACGACAACCGAACCGTTCGCTGGGACGGCACCTCGGAGAACGCCGCGCTGCCCGGCGACCTGCCCACGGGCACCTACTACTACGTCGTCGAGCCCGGCGAAGGTGGTGATGTGTACAAGGGCTTCATCTACCTGAACCGATGAACCGCCTGCGCATCCTCCTTGCCGCCGTGGTCATCGGCCTGTTCGCTCCGATGGGCGCACGGGCCCAGCAGGACCCGCTTTACAGCCAGTACATGTTCAACACGCTGGCCTTCAACCCCGCCTATGCGGGCAGCGCCGACGTGTTCACCACGCTGCTGCTGAGCCGCCATCAATGGGTGGGCTTCGAGGGGGCGCCGAGCACACAGACCCTCTCGGCCCATTCGCCCCTGCCCCTGTCCGGCCTGGCCATGGGCGGCAACATCATCCACGACCGCACCGGTCCGGCGCGCCAGACAGGTGCCTTCATCGACCTGGCCTACCGCATCCGCACCGGAGACGATACACGCCTGTCCTTTGGTCTGAAGGGCGGCATGAACATGTACCAGGCCGATGTGGCCTCCCTGCTCACGGTGGACCCCGACCCCTCGAACGTGAACGTGGCCGGGCGCTTCCTGCCCAACTTCGGGTTCGGGCTCTACTGGCACGGCCCGCGGCATTACCTGGGTGCGAGCGCGCCCAAGCTCTTGGAGAACGAGATGGTGGACGCCAGCAGCGGCGCAATGGTGGTGAGCCAGGAGGCGCGCCACTACTTCCTCATGGGCGGTTATGTGATGGATGCCGGCCAGGACCTCAAGTTCAAGCCTTCGTTCATGCTGCGCCTGGTGGAGGGCGCCCCGCTGTCGCTCGACCTCAACGCCAACTTCCTCCTGCGCGAGCGCATCTGGCTGGGGGCCATGTACCGCGTGGGCAATGCCTTCGGGCTCATGGCCCAGTTCCAGCTCACCGACCAGTTCAGGGCGGGCTACGCGTTCGATGCCACCACCACGCGCATCGGGGCCTACAATGCCGGCACGCACGAGCTCATGATCGGCTTCGACCTCAACTTCTCCAAGGGCCGCACCATCTCACCGCGCTACTTCTGATGGCCGCGTACCTGCGCATATCCCTTTTCGTGCTGCTGGCGATGGCGGCCACCGTGGGCTACGGCCAGCGGGGTGCCCGCGCGCACACCAACTATGCGGACCGGTACTACCAGCAGATGGCCTACCGCGCCGCGGCGGACGAGTACCTGGTGGCCGCGAAGATGGGTGCGGTGAACGAGCATGTGACCAAGCGCCTGGCCGACTGCTACATGAAGCTCGGCGACACCGAGAACGCCGAGGTCTGGTACGCGCAGGTGGTGAAGTTCCTGAACCGCGAGCCCAAGGACATGCTCAACTACGCCCAGGCGCTCAAGGGCAATGGACGCTATGCCGAGGCCGAGGAATGGATGGACCGTTACCTGGCCACCACCCGTCCGGAGGGAGCGGGCCTGCGCAGCAACATCAGCGACTTTGCGCGGAAGTTCACGCAGAACATGGACCGCTTCACCGTGAGGTCCGTCAGTGCCAACACGCCTTACAGCGACATGGGCACGAGCTGGGGCCCTGACGGACAGGTCTACCTGGCCTCCACACGCGGTGAAACGGTGGGCGTGAAGCGCCACGCGGCGTGGAACGGGCAGCCCTTCCTGGACCTCTATGTGGCCGACCGGCAGTCAACGGGCGACCTGATCAACGCGCGCCTGCTCACGGGCGGTGTGCGTTCGCGCCAGCACGATGGTCCCGCGGCTTCGGTGAGCGGCGACCAGCTGTGGTTCACGCGGAGCAACACCACGCGCAGCAAGAGCGGCGTGCTTCGGCTCTCCATCCAGCGGGTCAGGCTGCGCAACGGCGAATGGTCCGCACCGGAGCCCTTCCTCTACAACAACACGGAATGCTCCGTGGCGCAGCCCGCGATATCGCCGGATGGGCGTTACCTCGTGTTCGTGAGCGACATGCCCGGTGGGCAGGGCGGCACCGACCTGTACATCTGCCGCGACGTGGGCGGGCAATGGGGCGAGCCGGAGAACATGGGCCCGGTGATCAACACCGCGCTCGACGAGGGCTTCCCCTTCATCGGTGCCGATGGCACGCTGTATTTCGCGAGCAACGGTCATCCCGGCCTCGGCGGGCTCGACATCCAGGCGGCACCGCGCTCCAGGGAGGGTGCCTACGAGGTGGTGATCAATGTGGGCGCGCCGGTCAACGGACCGAAGGACGACTTCGCCTTCATCATCGATGCGGCCGGCAAGACCGGCTATTTCAGCAGCAACCGTCCGGGCGGCCAGGGCGATGACGACATCTACGCCTTCGTGATGAACAGCCCGATCGAGCAGCGTTTCCTCTGCACGGGCGTGGTGTACGACGATGATGCCGAGCTGCCGGTGGTGGACGTGGAGGTGCAGCTGTTGGATGAGGCGGGCAAGCTGGTGGAGAGCACGCGCACCGATGCCAAGGGCAAGTACATGTTCGCGGTGGAAAAGGGCCGTGTGTACCGGGTGGTGGCACGGATGAAGGGGCGCTTCGACGGCGAACAGTTCCTGAGCACCGAGCGCATCGAGCAGGAGCAGATCGTGGCGCGCGACATCCACCTGGTGCCCGATGCGGGCGTATGGCTGCGGGCGGTGGCACGCACGGCCGACCGCAAGGGCTTCATCGAGGGCATGACGGTGAACGTGGTGAACCTGAGCAGCTTCCAGAGCGATGTGCGCACCACCGGTGCCGGGGGCGATGTGAACATGCGCCTCCAACCCAACGAGCAGTTCGAGGTGCTCTTCGAGAAGGCGGGCTTCTTCAGCGTGAGCGTCCCGGTGAGCACCGTGGGCATGCGCCAGGGCATCGTGGACCTCAACACCACGCGCGAGCTGGTGTTCGAGGAGGTGGCCGTGGGCCGTCCCATCCCGTTCAAGAGGGTGCGGTGGACCGCATCGGGCGGCCTCGATCCCATGTCGAAGGCGGAGCTCGATGCCGTGGCCGAGCGTGTGCTGGTGAACCCCACCATGGTCTTCGAGGTGTACGTGCACGACGATGCCCGCGGCGATGCGGCCACAAGCCTGCGCACCACCCAGCGCCAGGCCGATGCCGTGGTGGACTACCTGCGCGGCAAGGGTGTTCCCAAGGACCGCGTGGTGGCCAAGGGTTACGGCCAGACCAAGCTGTTGAACCATTGCGGGCCCGGTGTGCAGTGCACCGAGGAGGAGCACGCCGAGAACCGGCGCGCGGGCTACATGGTCACCGGGTTCACGGCCCAATGAGCCTGCGGGGTCCGGTCCTGCATCGCTTACCTTTCGTCAACAACCATCCGCCATGGCGCTCCGTACCCTGTTCTCGCTGCTCGTCGCTCTGCCGTTGTTCGTAGCGGCCCAGCTCTCCGGCACCCTTCCCATGGAGGAGTTCAAGAAGCAGCTCGCTGCGAAGAAGGGCCTGCTGGTGGATGTCCGCACGCCGGCTGAATGCGAGGAGGGCATCATCGAAGGGGCCACCCTGATCGATTACCAGGGAAAGGATTTCATGGCCGAGATCGGCAAGCTGGACCGTGAGCGCCCGGTGTTCCTCTACTGCGCGGCCGGTGGACGTTCGCGCCAGACCATGACGCGCATGATGAGCATGGGCTTCAAGGAGGTCCACGACCTGGAGGGCGGCATGGAGGCCTGGAAGGAGGCCGGTCAGCCCACGGTGCGCATGGGCAGCGGATCGAAGCGGTAGCCCAGCTGCTTGAAGTGCGCCAGCACGCGTGGCAGGGCGTGCCGCATGCGGATCTCCGAGAGCAGGTTGTCGTGGAACACGATGATCGAGCCCGGCTTCGCCTTGTCCCGCACGATCCGGAAACAGTCGTCCCCGGTCATGCGCTCCTCGAAATCGCCGCTGAGCACGTCCCACATCACCAGCTTGAATCGCTTGCGCAGCGCGTTGATCTGCGCGCTCGTGGCGCGGCCGTAGGGCGGGCGGAAGAGATCGGTGCGGGTGACGCGCTGGCAGCGCAGCACACTGCGGAAGTAATCGAAGCGTGAGGTGCGCCAGCCGCTTGGGTGGTCCCACGTGTGATTGCCCACGGCATGCCCCTCGTCGAGCAGCCGCTTGAAGAGGTCGGGGTGGGAGGCCACGTTGCGGCCCATGCAGAAGAAGGTGGCCTTGGCGTCGTGGGCCTTCAGCACATCCAGCACCCAGGGGGTGAGCTCCGGGATAGGGCCGTCGTCGAAGGTGAGGTAGAGCACCTTCTCGGTCGTGTCCACGCGCCACAGCATCCGCTTATCCATCTGCTGGATGAGCGGCATGATGCGGGACACGATGCGGAAGCCCATCCTCAGAAGCTCATGCGGATGTTGCGCCGGCCGGCCGTTTCGATGGACTCCAGCATCGCCTCGTAGGCCGCGTCCACCTCGGCCATGCGGGCCTTGAGCTGGGCGAGCTGCGCATTGGAGGGGTCGTTGCGCTCCAGGTTCTGCACCAGGCGGCCCATCACGGCGTGCGTGATCTCCATCTCCTGCGAGATCTTGTCGGCCATGGCGGGGTCCAGGGTCAGGTAGTAGCTGAGGTTCTCGTCCATGATCTGGAAGAGGCGTCCGGAGATCTCCCCGGCGCGCTGCTTGTCGCCCACATCGTAATAAGCCTCGGTCACGGGGAGCATTATACGGTCGTAGGGCACGTTTCGTTCCGGCATCTTCTCCAGGCACAGGTCCAGCACCTTCTTGCCGTCGTCCTTGCGGCCTTCCTTGGCCAGGGCGGAGGCGAGGGTGGCGATCTGCAGACGCAGGTTGGTCGTCATCCGCAGGTCGTTCTCCTGCATGTAGATGAAGCCCTCGGTATCCATGTTGCCCCAGCGGAACTTGTTCATCACGTTGTCCAGCATCACGTCGGTGCCCACGCTGCCGTAGGAGCCGGGTGTGCGCTGGGGCGAGAACACCGGCACCAGGCGGTAGGTCAGGCCTTCCAGACGGAAATGGTCCTGCAGGTTGAGGTAGCTGTCGGGGCCGGTGGTCACTGCGAAATGAACGGGGCGCTTCCAGTTGTTGTTCGCGAGCAGGTCCAGCACCATGAAGTGGTTCTTCATCACGTACTGCTTGCGCAGCTGCCAGCGCACCTCGGGCACCCAGTTGGCGGTGTCCTTGGCGGTGAGCAGGCCCTCGGGCCCGAACACGAAGGCGCTGTCCACCGGCAGGCGGAACTTGTCGGTGGGCATGTAGGCGTCCTTCTGCGTGCGGCTGAAGAGGGGCTGCATGTTGCGGTCGTCGGAGGCGAAGGCGATGGCCTTGCGCAGGTCCATGTAGCCACCGCCCTTCTCGCGCGGCAGCAGGGCCACCACGTCGCGGGTGCCCTGGCGGTACTTCTCGGGGGCCAGGCCGAAGGGCACCGGGTCGCTCTCGTAGGCCTTGCGGCGCATCTGGTCGATGTACCAGTCGGTGTTGAGCAGGCTCAGGTTCACCACGCGTACGTCGGTGCGGATGCCCTCCACCTCCTGGGCGTACCACAGGGGGAAGGTGTCATTGTCGCCGTTGGTGAAGAGGATGGCGTTGGGTGCGCAGCTCTCCAGGTAGTTGCGGGCCAGGTCGGGCGCCAGGGTGCGGCCGCTGCGGTCGTGGTCGTCCCATTCGGCACGCACCATCACCGCGGGCACGGCCAGCCCCAGCAGGGTGGCCACCGTGGCGGGACCGCTGTCGTTGCGGAGCACGCGTCCGAGCCCGTGCATGAGGCCGAGGGCGGCGGCGGCCATCAGGGCCATGGCGAAGAGCGCGAAGGAGACCGAGTGGTCGTTGTCGCCGATGAGCTCGGCCAGGTACTTCAGCACGCCCACGCCGATGGCGGCACCGATGGCCTTGCCCAGGTCGGTGAGGGTGATGCTGCGCGCGGCCTCGTAAAGCGCCACCACGCCCAGGCCTATCCAGATGGCGAAGGCGTAGAAGGAGCCCACGTACGCGTAGTCGCGCTCACGCGGCTGCAGCGGGTACTGGTTCAGGTAGATCACGATCGCCAGGCCCGTGAAGAAGAACAACAGCATCACCACGGTCCAGTCGCGCAGGTGGCGCAGCAGCTGGAAGATGAAGCCGATCATGCCCAGCAGCAGGGGCAGGAAGTAGAGCTTGTTGTAGCCCTTGTTGGCCGTCATGCTGGGGGGCAGGCCCTCCTGCGTGCCCAGGCGCTGCTGGTCGACCCAGTTGATGCCCGAGAGCCAGTTGCCCTCCAGGATGTTGCCATGGCCCTGGATGTCGTTCTGGCGGCCGGCGAAGTTCCACATGAAGTAGCGCCAGTACATCCAGTTCACCTGGTAGTCCATGAAGAAGCGGATGTTCTCCGCCTGCGTGGGCTTGTGGATGATGGTGGGCTTGCCTTCGCGGTCGGTGGTGCGCACGGGCGTGCCCTTGAACTTGCTCCACAGCTTGTACTCCTGCTTGTGGCTGGCCTGCGAGCTGTACATGCGCGGGAAGAGCATGGTGAACTCGGGCTCGTATATGGGCTCGGTGGCCTTGCGCGCATCGGTGATGATGTAGGCGTGCTTCACGGTGTGGCCGGGGTTGGCCTCCATGAAGTGGTCCGCGCTCCAGCCGTCGTAGAAGTTCTTCACGGTGCGCCCGTTCTTCTGCACCTGGTAGGTGGCGGTGTACACCGGGTCGCCGTCGCCGCGCTCATCGGCCAGGGGCGAGTCCCAGAACTGGCCGAGCAGCAAGGGGCGGTCGCCGTACTGCTCGCGGTTCAGGTAGCTCACCAGGTTGAACACGTTCTCCGGATTGTTCTCGTCGATCGGCGGATTGGCCAGGCTGCGCACCACGGTCATGGCGTAGGTGCTGTAGCCGAGCAGGATCACGCCCACGCCCAGGATGATCATGTTCACCACCACACGGCCCTGGCGCTGCGACCACAGCAGGCCGTAGACCATGGCGCCGATGAACAGCACGCCGGCCACCAGGTTGCCCGTGTTGAACGGCAGGCCCATGTCGTTGACGAAGAGCAGCTCGAACCAGCGGCCCACCTTGGCCACGCCGGGGATGATCACGGCCTGGATGGCGCCCAGGATCAGTGCGCTGATCACCAGCGTCCATACCACGCCCTTGGTGGAGGTCCTGTACTTCTTGAAGTAGTAGACCAGGGCGATGGGGGGGATGCACAGCAGCGCGAGCAGCTGCACGCCGATGCCCAGGCCGAGCAGGTAGCAGATGAGGATGAGCCAGCGGGTGTCGTGCGCCTCCTCCGCTTCGCTCTCCCACTTCAGGATGGCCCAGAAGGTGACGGCGGTGAAGAAGGACGACATGGAGTACACCTCGGCCTCCACGGCACTGAACCAGAAGCTGTCGCTCCAGGTGTAGGCCAGGGAGCCCACCACGCCGCTGCCCAGCACGGCGATGAGCTGGCCGGTGGTGAGCTCACCCTTGCCATCGCGCAGCACGAGCTTGCGGGCCATGTGGGTGATGCTCCAGAAGAGGAACAGGATGGTGAAGGAGCTGCACAGGGCGCTCAAGGTGTTGATGGCCAGGGGTACGTTCTCGGGGCCCACGAAGGCGCTGGCCACCCGGCCCAGCATCATGAACAGGGGGGCGCCCGGCGGGTGGCCCACCTGCAGCTTGTAGGCCGTGGCCAGGAACTCGCCGCAGTCCCAGAAACTGGCGGTGGGTTCCAGGGTGGCGATGTAGGTCCAGGTGGCCACCAGGAACACGGTCCACCCGGTGGCGATGTTGAGCTTCTTGAAATCCATGGAGATGGCTTGTCCGGTGCGAGCGGTCGTTCGGGGGTGTCCGGCCTTTGTCCATCGAAAGGACCGGTCACGCCACAAGGCGACGAAAATACCCGAAAGAGGGATGTGCTCGGGGGGATGTTGGGGAACAACGGATCTTTCTACTTTTGCACCGCCTTTGGGAAACGACCCCGGTCCGCTCCCAAAGCCCGCCGCAAGGCAGGCAGGTGCACCCGATGGCCGATGGTGTAACTGGCAACACGTCTGATTTTGGTTCAGAAGAGTCCAGGTTCGAGCCCTGGTCGGCCAACTCCGAGTCCGAAGCCCCGCCACAAGCGGGGCTTCGTGTTTTCCGGCCCGGCCAGGGAGAGGGCCTACACCGCTTTCGCCGGGTCCTGTTTCAACAGGCCGCTCATCACCGCGTACAGCTCGGGCAGTTCCTCCTGGAAGGCCCTGGCCCGCTCGAAGAAGTACTCCACGGCCACGGCGAAGAACTCCTCCTGGTTCGTGGCGGCGTAGGCGCGGAGCAGGCTCGGTTTCCCCGCCCGGATCGCCGCGGTCTCCTGGTCGCCCAGGATCTTCCATTCGTCCAGCAGCACCGGGTCCAGGAAGCCGTCCTCGTGGTTGGGGATGAAGTCCTCGAACCAGAGGGCGTGCGCCATCTCGTGCAGGCCCACGTTGTGCGCGTCGCCGGCTCGGGCATAACCCTCCAGGAAATGTGCCCACGACAGGCGGATCACCCCGGCCCGCGGGCTCACCTCACCCTGGTGGAAGCGGTCCTTCCGGTGCGCCTTGTAGGCATCGGGGTGCACGATGATGCGGCTGAAGTGGGTGAGGGTGATGCGCTCGTCGAACCCGTGCAGCAGCTGGGCGGCGCATGCGCTGATCATCACCTTCATCTCGTCCTCCAGCCTGATCCCCGCGCCGATCCACTCCTTGTCGTTCAGGAACCGGCCGGTGACGCGCTCGAACCGGGCCTGCTCGTCGGGGTCCAGGGTGGCGTGGAAGGGGAAGTACTTGCGCACCACGGCCCGCTGGGCGGTGGTAAGCCTGCGGCGGGGCCCCCGCCAGACCCCTCCGACCAGGGTGAAGGCCAGCACCAGCAGGATGCCCATGGCCAGGTATCCGAGGCCGCCCATCGGATCAGGGGGTGCCCGTGGTCCAGCGCTGCATGCGGCGTTCGGTGGGTGCGCGGAGCACCATCAGGCACAGCAGGGCCGCGGCGATGCCCCAGTGCATCGTGTCGGCGTGCAGCATGAAGACGATGAGGTTGAAGAAGAGCGCCACCTCGATCAGCGCCCAGTGCAGCACGCAGGCGCCGCGCACCAGCAGCTCCTGCGCCGGGGGAACGCCGCCGGGGGAGGCGTTGCGGATCCGTTGCCGGAAGAGCACCATGGCCAGCAGGGGCAGACCTGCGGCAATGGCCACGGCCGCGGTGGAAAGGCCCTCGGGCACATCGCGTTCCGAGAGCGGGACCGTGCCCGTGCTCCAGAGGAAAGCGGTGACGCCCATGAAGGCGGCGCACCCCAGGCACAGTGCCAGGTGCAGGACCGCCAGCTGGCGGCGCAGGTCCATCGGGTCGTTCGGCAGCATGGCGGATGAACGGTGCTAGGTGAGGATGGTCCGTGGAGGACCGAAGATCGGGATCCGCAGCTTTGCATCCACGATGACCGGCCCGATCACAGTAACGTACTACGATGGCCTCTCCTCCCTGCCGAAGGAGGCCCTTGTGCGCTGGAGCGCCCCCGACGTGCTCGAGGTGGAGCACGAAGGCGTGCGCCAGCAATGGCCCGTGCGCGACCGGCGCTTCACCTGGGAGCTCACCGGCGCATCCCTCCGCCTGAGCTTCGGCACGCCTCCGCAGGTGGTGATCATCAAGGACGCCGCGGTGCAAGCCCAGTTCGCCGCGCACTTCAAGCGCACGGCCAAGGCGCGCAAGGCCGATGCCACCATCCCGATCCTGCTGAGCCGGCCGGTGTGGTTCCTGCTCACGTTCATCGGCCTGGTGGTGGCCGTGTACCTCTGGCTGCTGCCGGTGCTGGCGGGATGGCTGGCCACGCTGCTGCCGCTCGACGCCGACAGGCGCGTGGGCGAGGCCTACTGGAGCGCCACGGCGCCCACGCTCACCATCGACACCGCCCGCACCGCGGCCCTTCAGCGCTTCGGTGATGCGCTCACCCTCGCGCCGGACTTCAAGCTCACCTACCATGTGGCCCAGGACGACCAGGTGAACGCGTTCGCCTTGCCGGGCGGGCACATCGTGGTGTACACCGGCATCCTCGACCGCATGCAGGAGCCCGGTGAGCTGGCGGGATTGCTCGCGCACGAGGGCTCGCACGTGCAGTTGCGCCACAGCATGCGCAACGTCATGCGCGACCTTGCCGGTGGGGCCTTCGTGGCCCTCGTGGTGGGCGACATCAGCGCGCTGGCGGCCCTGGTGGCCGAGCATGCCGACGACCTGCGCGGGCTGGCCTATTCGCGCGGGCTCGAAAGCGAGGCCGACGCCGTGGGCATGGAGCGCATGGCCACCAACGGGGTGGACCCGCAGGGCATG
>JAEUSV010000084.1 GCA_016788485.1 Flavobacteriales bacterium | reverse complement strand
TGTGCAGGTCCTCTCATTCGGGCGGAACGGTGAGGTCATCCTGCATAATGAGGTCGAGACGGACCGCTCGGGCGGCATCGGATGGAAAGGGTCCCTGGAGCAGGAGCGATGGACCGGTCCCTGCCATTTCGATCCCGATGGGAAGCACGTGAAGTGCACCCTGGTGAACGAGCGGAACCGGCGCGAGAAGGTCATCTATGCCGACTTTGCCGGGCCCGATCGCTTGATCGCCGAGGTGTACGACGATGGAAGTGCGCACGGTAGTGGTCAGGTGTTCATGCGGTGCTGATCGCTTCCTACGATTGTGGACGAAGCCCGGTGTTGCGCCGGGCTTTTCCTTTGCACCATGAGCCGTGGCTTCGTCCGCGAAGGGGACCAGGAGGAGGCGCCCTTCATCCCGCCCCGCGCGCCGCTGCCGCCGGGCGTGCCTAACCACGTGACCCTGCGCGGCCTGCGCCTGCTGCAGGAGGAACGCACCGCCTTGGAGGCCGATCGCTCGAAGCCGTACGAGAGCGAGGAAGCGAAGCGCCGTGCCTGGGCCGAGATCGATGGCCGGCTGGAACTGCTGAACGAACGCCTCGGCAGCGCGCGCGTGATGGAGACGCCCGTGCCCGCGCCGGATGATGTGCGCTTCGGGGCCAGCGTCACCTTCAAGCTGCTCAACGGTCCGCAGGTGGGGCAGGAGCGCACCTTCACCATCGTGGGGGTGGACGAGGCCTCGGTGAAGGACGGCCGCATCGCGTTCACCGCGCCGGTGGCGCGTGCCCTGGTGGGTCGCCGGAAAGGGGAGGAGGCCGAGTTTCCGCTCGGCGCGGGCGTGCAGCGCCTGGTGGTGACCGCCGTGGCCTACGCCTGATCCTTGGGCTTCGGGCCGCTCACCTTGCGCGCAGGGAAGGCGCCGAAGATGTGGCGGCGCGCGAAGCGCGGCTGGCCGTTGGTGCCCACGAACTTGTTGTACACGTTGGCGGGCACGCCGTAGTACTCGTACACGCTGCCATCGCCGAAGGTGATGTGCAGGGTCTGGTGCTGGTAGTGCCAGGTGGCGATGTTGGTGGCCACGGTGGCCTCGAACTCGGCCGCATTGGCCTTGTGCGTCTCGGGGTGCACGCTCTCCAGGAACTTGTACGCCTCGATGATCCGCGTGCTCATGGCCTCGGCCTCGGCCCGCTGCGCATCCTCCTGGAAGCGGTCGGGGTGGTGCTGCTTCATCAGGCCCTTGTAGAGCGTGTTCAGCTCCTTCAGGCTCATGGCGGCGGTGGCGCCCAGCAGGCGGCGGCTGTCGGTGATCTTCTTCATTTCGGCGTGCCTTCCCGTGGGGCGGACGGTTCGGGGCCGCGAAGGTCGCCATTCCCGGCGGAACGGCATCGGGGTTACCTTGGCATCGCACCCCACGCGCCACGGGGTCATCACCATGAAGCGACTTTACACCCTGCTCGCCGGTACGGCCACCGTGCTCGCTGCGAACGCCCAGATCTCCATCACCGACAGCCTCACCGTGGGCACGATCGCCACGCTGCTCGAGGGCATCGGCGTCACGGTGACGAACGTGCAGGTCAATTGCCCGGAGCGGGCCATGGGCCACTTCAACGGCAGCTCGGAACTGGCCATCGCGCAAGGCCTGGTGCTCACCTCGGGCATCGCCGATTCCGTGGCCGGTCCCGTGGGCGCGTTCGCCAGCTTCGGGTGGGGGAACCCCGGCGACCCCGACCTGGACATGGACGCCGGCAATGGCGGGCTCACGTTGGATGGCTGTGCGCTGGAGTTCGATTGCGTGCCCCAGGGGGATACGCTGCTGTTCAACTTCAGCTTCGGCAGCGAGGAATACCAGGAGTTCGTGGGGTCGTCGTTCAACGATGCCTTCGCCATCTACCTGAGCGGGCCGGGCTACACGCCACGCGTCAACGTGGCCGCCATCCCGGGCGGCACCATCGTGGCCATCAACAACGTGAACGACGGCACCAACAGCGCCTACTACCACAACAACGAGACCGCACCTTCGGGCCAGTTCGTGGCCTACGACGGGTTCACCACCAACCTGACGGCCTTCGCGGTGGTGCAGCCCGGTCAGTCCTATCATTTCAAGGTGGTCATCGCGGACATGGCCGACATGGTCTTCGACAGCGGGGTCTTCCTCGAGGCCTTCAGCTTCCGCAGCCCCCTCTTCACCACGGGCGTGGACGGTGCCACCGACGAGCGCTTCAAGCTGGCGATGCAGGGTGATGAGCTGCTGCTGAGCGGTCCTGCCGGCCTGGGCGCCGGGCAGCCCGTGCTCGTGCACGACATGGGCGGTTCGCTCGTGTTCCAAGGCCTCACCACCGGTCCGCGCACCACGCTGGCGGTGGGCGGCCTCAAGCAGGGCCTCTACGTGGTGCACCTGCCCGGCAGCGGGCTGGCCCCGCAGCGCTTCGTGCGCGAGTAGACCGGTACATACGCCTCGGCGCCGCCCCGTACTTTCGCGGCCTCAAGTGCACCAATGAGCAGGGGGCTTGTCCCTTGCCACTTGGCACTTGCCACTTGAATCTTGATGAAGCCTTCCATTCCCAAGGGTACGCGCGACTTCGGACCGCAGGAGATGCTGCGCCGCAAGTACATCTTCAACACCATCGAGCGCGTCTTCCAGAAGTACGGCTTCCTGCCGCTGGAAACGCCCGCCATGGAGAACCTGGAGACCCTCACCGGCAAGTACGGCGAGGAAGGGGACCGGTTGATCTTCAAGGTCCTGAAGCGAGGGGCAAGCCTTTACGAGGAAGTTGGGCAGTCACTTCTGCAGAACCTCAACTGGAAGGGCTTAACGGATCGGGATAAGTCGAATGACCTTATGGATCTGGGAAGGCTTGCAGGTACGATCCATTTTACTGGGCTGGTGAAGGACATTGAGACCAAGGGTGTGGATATGGCGCTCCGCTACGACCTCACCGTGCCCTTCGCCCGCTACGTGGTGCAGCATCAGAACGAGCTGGCCTTCCCCTTCAAGCGCTACCAGATCCAACCCGTGTGGCGCGCCGACCGGCCGCAGAAGGGCCGCTACCGCGAGTTCTACCAGTGCGATGCGGACATGATCGGCAGCAACAGCCTGCTGAACGAGGTGGAGCTGGTGATGCTGCTCGACGAGGCCTTCACGCAGCTCGGGCTGCAGGTGGCCATCAAGCTGAACAACCGCAAGGTGCTCAGCGGCATCGCCGAAGTGAGCGGCCAGCCGGACAAGGTGGTGGATATTGTCACCGCCATCGACAAGCTCGACAAGATCGGCCGTGAGAAGGTGGAGGAGGAGATGCGCGCGAAGGGTGTGAGCGATGCGGCGATCGCGGGCATCGCACCGCTCTTCGAACTGAAGGGCACGTGGAAGGAACAGCATCCGCAGTTGGAGCAATGGCTCGCCTCCAGCACCACCGCACAGGAAGGTCTGAAGGAACTCTCGTTCGTGTTCGACACGGTGGGCGCATTGAAGAGCGCTTCGCTCGAGTTCGACCCCACGCTCGCCCGGGGCCTCGACTATTACACGGGTGCCATCCTTGAAGTGAAGGCCAACGAAGGCACGCTCCAGAGCAGCATCAGCGGCGGCGGGCGCTACGACGACCTTACCGGTGTGTTCGGGCTGAAGGGCATGAGCGGCGTGGGCATCAGCTTCGGTGCGGACCGGATCTACGATGTGCTGATGGAGACGAACAAGTTCCCCGCGGAGCTGGGCGGCAGCACGCAGTTGCTCTTCGCCAATTTCGGCGAGGCGGAAGCGCTGCAATGCCTGAAGCTGCTGCGCCAGGTGCGCGATGCGGGCATCGCCGCCGAGCTGTACCCCGACAAGGCCAAGATGGCCAAGCAGTTCAAATACGCCGACGACAAGGGCATTCCCTATGTGGCCATCCTCGGCGAGAACGAGCTGAAGCAGGGCATCATCACCGTGAAGGACATGAAGAGCGGCGAGCAGAAGGCCGTGAAACAGAACGACCTCATCCATGCCATCCAACAAGCCTAAGGCCATCACCGGCATGCACGTCATCGGCACCATCGGACTGAAGCTCGATGAGCTCGACGTGATCGTATCGGAACGCCGCCCGATCGCCCTCGCCAAGGACGCGGTGGCCGCCGTGAAGCGCAGCCATGCCTACCTCAGCGACCGCCTGAAGAAGAGCGACGCGCCGATCTATGGCGTCAACACGGGCTTCGGTTCGCTCTACGACAAGTCCATCGCGAAGAAGGACCTGGCCCAGCTGCAGAAGAACCTGGTGATGAGCCATGCGTGCGGCAGCGGAGATCCCGTGCCGGACATGATCGTGCGCGCCATGCTCGTGCTGAAGGTGCAGAACATGGCCTTCGGGCACAGCGCCGTGGCGCTCTCCACCGTGCAGCGCTTCATCGACATGCACAACGCCGACTTGCTGCCCGTGGTGTACGAGCGCGGATCGCTCGGCGCCAGCGGCGACCTGGCCCCGCTGGCGCACCTGTGCCTGCCGCTGTTGGGCCTGGGCGAGGTGGTGTGGAAGGGGAAGCGCATGCCCGCGGCCAAGGCCCTGAAAGCCCTGGGCTGGAAGCCGCTCGAGCTGGGTCCGAAGGAAGGCCTGGCACTGCTCAACGGCACGCAGTTCATGAACAGCTACGCGTCGCTGCTCGCGCTGAAGGCCGCGCGCCTCGCCGACCTCGCCGACATCATCGCGGCGGTGAGCCTCGACGCGTACGACGGACGCATCGAGCCCTTCCATCCCTCGGTGCATGCGGTGCGTCCGCATCCGGGTCAGGCGGTGGTGGCCGGGCGCATGCGCGACCTGCTCGCCGGCAGCACGCTCATCACGCGGAAGAAGGCGCACGTCCAGGACCCGTACTCGTTCCGCTGCATCCCGCAGGTGCACGGCGCCAGCCGCGATGCCATCGCCTACGTGGAGCGTGTGGTGGAGCGCGAGCTCGAGGCTGTCACCGACAACCCCACCGTGTTCGACGATGAGGACCTGGTGGTGAGCGCGGGCAACTTCCACGGCCAGCCGCTGGCCCTCGCGCTGGACTTCCTCGCTATCGCGGTGGCCGAGCTCGGCAGCATCAGCGAGCGCCGCACCTACAAGCTCATCGGCGGCCAGCGCGGCCTGCCCGCCTACCTCGTGGCCGAGCCGGGCATCAACAGCGGCTTCATGATCCCGCAGTACACCGCCGCCTCGCTCGTGAGCGCCAACAAGCAGCGCTGCATGCCCAACAGCGTCGACACCATCGACAGCAGTAACGGGCAGGAGGACCATGTGAGCATGGGCGCCGCCGCCGCCATCAAGACATGGCAGGTGGTGCACGATGTGGAGCGCATCCTCGCCATCGAGCTGTTCGCCGCCGCCCAGGCCCTCGAGTTCCGCCGCCCCGCGAAGAGCTCAGGGCGCCTGGAGTCGCTGGTGGCCACCTTCCGCGAGCGCGTGCCCTTCGTGAAGCAGGACGTGGTGATGCACGAGCAGATGGAGGCCGCCCTCGCCTTCGTGCGGTCGCTGCCGGTGGCGTGATGGACGTGTTCCTGATCCCCGGCCTGGGCGCTGACCACCGGTTGTTCGCGAAGCTGGAGCTGCCCGGTCATCGCGTGGTGGGCTTCGACTGGCCGGAGATGCCGAAAGGGAGCACGCTGTCGGACTTCGCCGCCGTGCTTGCCGCGCAGGTCGACAAGGACCGGCCGCATGCCCTGGTGGGCGTGAGCATGGGCGGCATGGTGGCGCAGGAGATGGCCGCGCTCACGGCACCGCGGAGGGTGGTCATCATCTCCAGCTGGAAAGGCCCGCACGAGATGCCGCGCCCGATCAAGGTGTTGCGTGGCACGCATCCCGAGCGGGTGCTCACCCGCGCCTTCATCCAGCGCACCCGTCCCATCCTGCATTGGCAGATGGGCACCACCACGCCCGAGGCCACGCAGCTCTTCGACGCGCTGCTGCTGGTGCACACGCCCGAGCAGCTGCGGGTGCAGGTGGATGCCGCGCTGAACTGGAACGGGCCATCGGAGCCGGTGAAGGGCCTTGTGCACATCCACGGCGACACGGACCACCTGATGCCGCTGGCCTCGATCAAGGGCGCGCAGGTGGTGAAGGGCGGGGGGCATTTCATGGTGTTCACCCACGCCGGCGCAGTGTCCCCGTTGGTGCAGCGGGCCTTGCAGGACTGACGCGGCGCACGATCTTCGCGCCATGGAGGACCTCTTCACCGTCGGCGCGCTCATCAGTCTGCTAACCCTGGCCATCCTGGAGGTGGTGCTGGGCATCGACAACGTCATCTTCGTCAGCATCATCCTGGGCCGCATGCCGGAAGGCCAGCGCCTCAAGGGCCGGCGCATCTGGATGGTCGGCGGCATCCTGTTGCGATCGGTGCTCCTCCTCGGCATCGGCTGGCTGGTGCACAACGGTGAGCGTCCGCTCTTCAGCGTGCTGGGCTATCCCTTCAACCTGCGCAACTGCATCATGTTCTTCGGCGGCCTCTTCCTGCTCTACAAGGCGGTGAAGGAGATCCACCACAAGCTCGAGGGTGGCGACGAGGAGCCCGGCAGCACCCCCAAGACCGCCTCCTTCGGCGCGTTGATGGCCCAGATCCTGCTGGTGGACGCCGTGTTCTCGTTCGACAGCATCGTCACCGCGATCGGCCTGGCGAAGCACGTGGAGGTGATGATCGCCGCGGTGATCGTGGCCATGATCGTCATGTTCTTTTTCGCGAACAGCATCAGCGGTTTCATCGAGCGGCACCCGGCGCTGAAGATGCTCGCGCTCTCCTTCCTGGTGATGGTGGGCTTCATGCTCTTCTTCGAGGGCCTGCACCCCTTGCACCACAGCGAGATCCCCAAGGGCTACGCCTACGTGGCCATGGCCTTCAGCTTCGGCGTGGAGCTGCTGAACATGCGCTACCGGAAGAAGGTGGTGAAGCTGAACAAGTAAGGTCCTCGCGCAGCGAGTGATGAGGGGGCATCCCCGCAGGTCGCTCGCCGCTCCTCCGGTTCAAGGCGTCCCCGAGAACACGTAGCGCACGATGTTGGCGCCCATCTGCAGGGCCTTGGTTCGCTTCTCGGCGCTGTCGTTGTGCACTTCCGGGTCCTCCCAGCCGTCGCCCAGGTCGCACTCCAGGTCGTAGAAGCAGACCAGGCGGCCCTCCCAGAACAGCCCGAGGCCCTTCGGCGGCTTGCTGTCGTGCTCGTGCACCTTGGGCAGCCCGTTGGGGAAGTCGAACTGCTGGTGGTAGATCGGGTGCGCGAAGGGCAGCTCCACGAACTCCAGCTCGGGGAACACGCGCTGCATCATCGGCCGGATGAAAGGGTCCATGCCGTAGTTGTCGCTGATGTGGAGGAAGCCACCGCCGATGAGGTAGTTCCGCAGGTTCTCGGCCTCCTGGGCGTTGAACACCACGTTGCCGTGGCCGGTCATGTGCACCAGCGGGTAGGTGAAGATGTCGGGGCTGCCCACCTCCACCGTGGCGACCTCGGTGCTGATGTTCATCCCCATCTTCTCGTTGCAGAACCGCACGAGGTTCGGCACCGAGGTGGGGTTGCTGTACCAGTCGCCGCCGCCGTTGTACTTGAGCACGGCCAGCTGGTAGGTACCCTGGGCGAGCGCAACGGTGGGCGCCAAGGCCAGGCAGGCCAGGGCGATGTGGGCGAGGGTGCGGCGGAACATGGGGGCGAAGTTACCGGGCTTGTTGGGCCAGGCTCATCCAGGTGCAGGCGGCGAGCGCCGCGGTCTCGGTGCGCAGCCGTGCCTCGCCCAGGCCCACGGGAGCGAAGCCTCCGGCCGTGAGCTGTGCGGCCTCCGCGTGGGTGAAGTCGCCCTCGGGGCCGATGAGCACCAGGCAGTCACCGGACGGGGCGTAGCATGCCATGAAGGACCGGGGTGTGCCTTCGCACCAGCCGAAGTAGCGCTGGGCCGGCAGGGGCCGCTGCAGCAAGACGTGCAGGTCGGTGGGTTCGTCGATCACCGGCAGCCAGGCGCGCTGGCTCTGTTTCATGGCGCTCACGGCCACGCGCAGCAAGCGGTCGGTGCGCAGCCGCGTGCGCTCGGTGCGCGCGGTCATGAGCGGTGTCACACGGTCCACGCCCACCTCCACGGCCTTTTCGAGGAACCACTCGAAGCGGTCGATCTGCTTGGTGGGCGCCACGGCCAGGTGGATACGGGCCTTGCGCTCGGCCGCGATGAAGCGGCGCTCGTGCACGTGGGCGGTGCATCCCTTCTTGTCCGCTCCCACGATCTCCGCATCGGCGACAGTGCCCTTTCCGTCCACGAGCACCACGCGCTCGCCGGCCTTCACGCGGAGCACATGTACGGCGTGGTGCGCCTCCTCCTCGGGCAGGGCCACGGCGTCGTGCGTGAGATCGGGGACCAGGAAGCGGTGCATGCTCACTCCGGCCGCTTGAAGTCGAGCTTGTAGAAGTGGAAATCGGGGCTGTGCAGGTCGATCTTGAAGCCGGTGACCTTGTGGTCCGCGTCGAAGCTGAAGGTGATGTAGCCGGGCTCCAGGAAGGGATCCGCGTGCTGCCACTGGAAGGTGTCGAAGTGCCAGTGCGTGAGCGCGCCGGTGAAGAGCTCGGGCGCGGGCTTGAACTGCAGGGTGAGGGCGCCGTCCTTCTCGGTGATCACGGCATCGCCGTAGATCTTGTCGGTGTAGGTGCCGGCGTAGGCGCTGGCGGGCAGCGAGGGCTTCGTCTTCGGCACGCGCGCCGCTTTGCGGTCGGCCACGCGCTTCGCATCCTCCTCCTTGTTGGCCTTCACGCGCGGCAGCATGGCGGCCACGGGGTCGGCCTTGCCCTCGCCCAAGTAGAGGTCGAGGATCTTGCTCGTGGCGGCGAACACGGAGTAGGTCTCGCCGTTGCCCAGCGCGATCACGGCGAGGTCCTTCTCGGGCACCACGGCGTGGTTGAGGATGAAGCCGGGCATGCCGCCGCTGTGGGTGATGACCTTGGCGTTGTTGTTGCTCTCGATGAACCAGCCCAGGCCCGCGCCTTCGCGCCTTCCGCCCATGGCCAGGTGCGTGGCGGTGATGGTGTTGAAGCTGGCCTTGCTCAGGAAGGGCTTGTCACCCACCTTGCCCTCGTTCGCCCACATGGCGTCCCACTTGGCCAGGTCGTTCACGGTGCTCATCACCCCGCAGGCGCCGTCGGCCCCGTGCAGGTCCTGGTAGGGCATGCTCTTCTGCGGGGCGGCAGGGTCCTGGCCCTTGCGCACGTGCGGCAGCGCCACGTCGCTCATGCCCTGCAGCCCGGCCACGTCCACGCGGCTGCGGTCCATGCCCAGGGGCTGGAAGATGCGTGTGGTGATGAACTGCTCCCAGGTCATGCCGCTCACGGCCTCGATCACCTGCGCTGCGGCGACGAACATGAGGTTGCTGTACCCGAACTCGTCGCGGAAGGGATAGGTGAAGGGCTCGTTGGCGTGGCGCTTCAGGATCTCCTTCTGGTCCATGTGCGTGCCATACCAAAGAAGGTCGCCGTCGAAGGTGATCCAGCCGCTGCGGTGGCAGAGGAGGTCCTTCACCAGCATGTGCTCGGTGACGTAAGCGTCGGGGGTGTTGAACCAGGGCAGGTGCTTGCGCACGGGGTCGTCGAAGCTCAGCTTGCCGTCGTCCACCAGTAGGCCGATGGCGCAGGCGGTGAAGGCCTTGCTGATGCTGGCGCAGTAGAACACGGAGTTGGGGGTCACCGGCTCGGGCTTGGCGAGGTCGAGCTTGCCGTAGCCCTTGCTCCACACGAGCTGCCCGTCCTTCACGATGCCCACGGCCAGCCCTGGCTGCTCGAATTGCTGGACGGCGTTGGCGAGGTAGGCGTCGAGCGCGTTGAGGTCGACGTTCTGGGCGTGCAGGCCGAGGGCGGCCGGCAGAAGCAGGGAAAGAAGCAACGCCTTCGCATGAAGCTTCGGCGTGTGAAGGTGGTGGCGCATGGTGCGGAGGAAGGTCCGCCAAGGTAGCGCGCAGGGGCTGTCGGTACGAGGGCCCGACGGCCTCAACGCCGCGGCGGGGGCGCACCACCGGGGCCGCCGCGCCGGTCACCGCCCTGCTCGCGCATGCGCTTCAGCAGTTCGCGGTTGAAGTCGCGCTCGGCCTGGTAGAGCTTCACCGTGCGCACCGCGCCGATGTTCTTCTTGAACTCCGCGCTGTACTTGCGGCGCGTGTCGAGCTCCTTCTGGCGCGTGGCCAGCTCCTTGTCGATGAGCTGGGTGGCTTCTGCCTCGGTGAGCTCCTGGCCTTCCTTCTTCAGGCTGCGGTGGAAGTCGCGCATCTCCTTGCGCGTTCCCTCCAGCTCCTTGTCGTACTGGTTGTAGAGGGGCCAGAACTTCTGCGCCTCCTCGGCGGTGAAGCCCATCTTCTGGGTGATGTAGGCGGCCTTCTGCGCCTTGATCTCCTCGAGCTTGTCCTCGGGGATGGGGGGCGGGCCGTCGTCGACCTGGGCGGTGGCCAACAGCACGGGCAGGCACAGCACGGCGCTCAGGAGCAGGCGGTGGATCAGGGTCTTCATAGCTCGGCGATGAGTTCAGAGGGGTCGGTGCTTTCGTTCTCGAGCCACACCGCGAGCTCGTCATCGGTCAGGTCCACGCTGGTGGGGGCCAGCGCTTCGAGGGGTGCGCCCTCCTCGGCCAGCGCGGCGAAGGCCTCAGGGTGCTCCAGCAGTTCCAGCTCGTCGATGCCGGCCTCGGGGATCTCCACCGCCACTTCCGGGGCAGGGGCCTCCTTCGCACGCAACAGCCACCAGGCCCCGGCCAGCGCCGCTGCCAGGGGGAGCGCAAGGGCCAGCCGCTTCATCCACACGGGCAGCAGGGCCGTGGGGGCGGGCTTCGCGACGCGTGCCTGCACCTGGTGCGGGAAACGCTCGAAGAAGCCCTCCGGCACCACGAAGGGGTCGGCCTTGGGTAGCGAGGCCAGGGTGGGGGCCAGGCGCTTCAGGTCGTCGGTGTCGTGTTCGGTTCCCATCGGTGTTCGCAACTAGGACGTTCGAAGGCTCAATTGGTTTGATCGCCGGCGCGGGTCAGCTGTTCCTCGATCTTCTTCACGGCGATGTGGTAGCTGGCCTTCAGGGCGCCCACGCTGGTGCCGGTGATGCGGCTCATCTCCTCGTACTTCATCTCCTCGAAGTACTTCATGGTGAACACGGCCCGCTGCTTGGTGGGCAGGGTCATCACCGCGCGCTGCAGTTTCCGCTGGATGGCGTCGCCGTTGAAGTGCTCGCTGCCGTCGAGGGTGGTGGTGAGCCGGTCGATCACACTGTCCTCGCTCACGAACAGGCCGCGCCGCATGCGTTTCAGGTGGCTGATGCTCTCGTTGTGGGCGATGCGGTAGAGCCAGCTGAAGAGCTGGGCGTCCTCGCGGAAGCGGTCGAGCCCGTTCCAGGCCTTGATGAACACGTTCTGCAGCACGTCCTGCGTCTCATCGGGGTCGGTGACCATGCGGCGCACGAAGGCATACAGGCGCTGCTGGTACTGCCGCACGATCAGGTTGAACGCGTAGTGCCGCGTCTCCTCCTTGCGGAAGAGGGCCATCAGCTCGGCATCGGACATCGTGCTCATGCCCGGTGCCGGTGGGATGGAGGGGACGCGCCTACTTGCGCTTCAGGGCGCGCTGTGCGGCGGCCACGATGTCCGGCACATCGAGCCCGTACTTCTTCAGCAGCTGGTCGGGCGTTCCGCTCTCCCCGAAGGAGTCGTTCACGGCCACCAGTTCCAGGGGGGCGGGCATGCGCAATGCCAGCAGCTGGGCGATGCTGTCGCCCAGTCCACCGTACCGGTTGTGCTCCTCGCAGCTGACCGCGCATCCCGTCTTTCCGACCGAAGCTAGGACGGCCGCGCTGTCCAGGGGTTTAATGGTGTGCACGTTGATCACCTCGGCCTTGATCCCCTCCTTGGCCAGTTCCTCCGCCGCCTGCAGCGCGCGCCACACCAGGTGCCCGCAGGCGAACAGCGTGACATCGGTCCCTTCGACGAGCACCTGGGCCTTGCCGATCTCGAAGGGCATGTCGGCGGGGATGAACACCGGCCATTTCGGGCGGCCGAAGCGCAGGTACACGGGCCCGTCGTGCTCGGCGATGGCGATGGTGGCCTGCTTGGTCTGGTTGAAGTCGCAGGGCACCACCACGGTCATGCCGGGGAGCATCTTCATGAGGCCGATATCCTCCAGGATCTGGTGCGTGGCGCCGTCCTCGCCCAGGGTGAGGCCCGCGTGGCTGGCGCAGATCTTCACGTTCTTGCCGGCGTAGGCGATGCTCTGGCGGATCTGGTCGTACACCCGGCCGGTGCTGAAGTTGGCGAAGGTGCCGGTGTACGGGATCTTGCCGCCGATGGTGAGGCCGGCGGCCACACCCATCATGTTCGCCTCGGCGATGCCCATCTGGAAGAAGCGCTCGGGATGGGCCTTGGCGAAGGCGTCCATCTTCAGCGATCCGGTGAGGTCGGCGCACAACGCCACCACGTCGGGGTTGCGCGTGCCGAGCTCGAGCAGTCCGGCGCCGAAGCCGCTGCGGGTGTCCTTCTGGTCGAGGATGGGGTACTGGGCCATGGGTTCAAAGGTTGACCGTGGTGCTCTGACCGCCGGTGATGGTGAAGTCCTTCTCGATGGTGTAGATGGTCTGCCGCGCGCTGTCGCTGCGGTACACCACCTTGTACTGACCGGGCTGCAGCCTGAACTGGTGCCGAGCGGCGGTGGGGTCGAGGTCCACCACCCAGCGCAGTTCCTGTCCGTCCTTCACGAAGATCGCACCGGGGCCGGGGGCCGTGGGCACGATGTTGATGACCCCGGGCTGCGGCACACCGATGGTGGTCACCGCGCTCTGCTTCACGTCCACGTCGGGGATGATCAGGCGCGGCAGGGTGAGCACCTCCAGGTCGTAGCGGCCCACGCGGTAGCGCTCGGTGGAGTTGAGGTCCTGCACATGCAACGTGGCGTCCATGCCATCCTTGCGCACGATGGCGTGGATGTCGCGCTCCGAACCGAGGCCGCCCTCGGTGCGTAGCTCCAGGTCGCCCTGGCCGCAATCGAGGGTGATGATGTTGTGCTCGCCGGCCTTCACGGCGACGTTCTCCCGCACGCTGGGCGGGATGGTGTGCGCCACCACGCGGTAGGTGTGCAGCGGGTCGATGGTGAGCGTGTCGGGCTCGCCCCGCTGGTTCATGGTGTGCACGAAGTTGTAGCGCTGCTGGCCGGTACGCTGGTCGTAGAAGGTGACCGGCACGTTGGTCTCGCGCGGCTTGCCGTTCACGTCGAGCAGGTGCAGCGTGGTGGTGGTGTTGTTGAGCGCCTGGCTGATCACCAGCCGCAGCACCTGGTCGAACATGGCGGGCGTGCCGGCATCGTAGTAGTTGCCCACGCACTGCAGGCTGTACTTCTCATCGCCCTGCATGCCCACGCCGATCACGAAGGGCTTCAGGATGATGCCCTTGGCCTGCAGCGCGCGGCTCACGGCACAGGGGTCCTCGTCGCAGGCCTCGATGCCATCGGTGATGAGGATGATGATGTTGCGACAATCGCTGCACGTTGGGAAGTCATCGGCGGCGCGCAGCAGCGAGCGGGCGATGGGCGTGGTGCCCAGGCATTGCACGGTGCGCATGCGCTCGCGGATGGCCGGGATGCTCTTCGGGCCGAAGGGCACCTCCAGGCGCGTGTCGTCGCAATCCTGCTTGCCGGGCTCGATGCGCGTCTGGTGGCCGTAGAGGCGCAGCGCGATCTCGAGGTCGGGCTGGCCCTCGATCTCGGCCAGCGACCGTAGCAGCACCTCGCGCGCGGCGTTGATCTTGGGCTGGTTCTCCCAGAAGGCGTTCATGCTGTTGCTCGCGTCCATCACGAACAGCAGGCGGGTGAGCTGCTTGCGCGCAGGCGGTTTGGTCTGCGCCTGGACGGTGGCGAAGACGAGCAGCAGAAGGAGCAGCAGGACCGGTCGGAACGGGCGCATCGCTTGGCCCCGGTGCAAATGCGGTACCAAGGCGGTGGAAGCGTGCGTCGTTCGGGGGTGCGGCACGGTGGGGCGGGCTCAGTAATCCCCCAACGTTTCGGGAAGCTGGGCCAGTGCGCTGGCGGCCTGCGCGTCGTTCGGCGCCACGCCGTGCCACTCGTGCGAGCCCATCATGAAATCGACCCCCTGGCCCATCTCGGTGCGCATGAGCACCACGATCGGGCGGCCTTGACCGGTGCGGGCCTTCGCCTCGTTCAGCGTGGCGATGAGCTCCGCGAGGTCGTTGCCGTTGCAGGTGAGCACGTCCCAACCGAAGGCCTTCCACTTGCCGGGCAGGTCGCCCAGGGGCATCACCTCGTCCACATCGCCATCGATCTGCCGCCCGTTCCAGTCGACCGTCGCGATCAGGTTGTCCACCTTGTGGCGTGGGGCGCTCATGGCCGCCTCCCAGATCTGGCCCTCCTGAAGTTCGCCATCGCCGTGCAGGGTGAACACGAGGTGGGGGTCGCCGTTGAGCTTCTTGGCCAGCGCGGCGCCCACGCCCACGCTCAGGCCCTGGCCCAGGGAGCCGCTCGCCATGCGCACGCCGGGCAGCCCTTCGTGCGTGGTGGGATGTCCTTGCAGCCGCGTGTTGAGCTTGCGGAAGGTGGCGAGCTCGGCGACCGGGAAGTAACCGCTGCGGGCGAGCACGCTGTACCAAACGGGACTGATGTGGCCGTTGCTCAGGAAGAACAGGTCCTGCCCATGGCCGTCCATGTCCCACGCCTTGGGGTCGTGGCGGAGGATGCTCCAGTAGAGGGCCACCATGAACTCGGTGCAACCCAGTGAGCCTCCGGGGTGACCGCTCTGGCAGCCGTGCACCATGCGGATGATGTCGCGGCGAACCTGGGAACAAATGCGGTCGAGCTCGTCGGTCGATACGCTGGAAGCTGCGGCCGGCGCGGGTTTCGTCATGTCGGGTGGGGTTCCTGTGAGCGTCGGCGAAATTACCCGGGGGCCATCCGCGGGCTCGTTCCGTGTGGATAACTTTTGATAAGTGCAGGGGCCTCCGAACGGCTTGCCGGACGCGACTATCTTCCGCCCATGCGCCGCGCGCCCATCGACCGCATCACCCGTCCGTTCGGGCATTTCATGCACCACGAAGGGGCCGGTGGCATCCTGCTGTTCGCCGCATCGATAGCGGCCCTGCTCTGGGCCAACTCGCCGTGGCATGCGGCCTATCATCATCTGTGGGAGCTGCCTTTCAGCGTCGACGTGGCGGGCCACCGGCTCGAACGCACGCTCCACCATTGGATCAACGACGGCCTCATGGCCATGTTCTTCTTCGTGGTGGGCCTGGAGCTGAAGCGCGAGATGGTGGGCGGAGAGCTCAGCGATCCGCGCAAGGCCCTGCTGCCCGTGGCCGCCGGCTTCGGGGGCATGGTCGCTCCCGCGCTCATCTACCTGCTGTTCAACCCGCCCGGCACCGAGCTGGCCCGTGGCTGGGGCGTGCCCATGGCCACCGACATCGCCTTCGCGCTGGGGATCCTGGCCCTGCTCGGCGACAAGGTGCCCGCCGCGCTCAAGGTGTTCCTGGCCACGGTGGCCATCGCCGACGACCTGGGCAGCGTGCTGGTGATCGCGTTCTTCTACACCGAGCAGATCGGCTGGGCCTACCTCGCCATCGGCGGCGGTGCGCTCGCCCTGCTCATCGCGGCGAACCTGCTCGGTGTGCGCTCGCCGGTGTTCTTCGGCGTCATCGGCATCGGCCTGCTGTGGACCGCCTTCCTCCTGAGCGGCGTGCATGCGACCATCGCCGGAGTGCTCGCCGCGCTCACGATACCGGCGCGCACGCGCCTCAGCGAACCGGAGTTCCTCGCGCGGCTGCGGCGGCTCACCGACCGCTTCGAGGGCCAGGCCCCCAACGGCCTGCCCACGCTCACCGCCGAGCAGATGGGTACCATCACGGCCATCAAGCAGGCCGCGGCCCATGCCGAGACCCCCCTCCAGCGATTGGAGCAGGCGCTGCATCCCCTGGTGGCCTTCGTGGTGCTGCCCCTGTTCGCCCTGGCCAACGCGGGCGTGGAGCTTCCCTCCGACCTGCCTGGCGCCATGGAGGGTACGGTGTTCCTGGGCGTGCTGCTCGGCCTGCTCATCGGCAAGCCCCTGGGCATCCTGGCCACATGCTGGGTGCTGGTGCGTGTGCGGCTCGCGCGCATGAGCGGCGGCATCCGCTGGGGGCACCTGGTGGGCATGTCCGTGCTGGCGGGCGTGGGCTTCACCATGTCGCTCTTCATCAACGAGCTCGCCTTCCGCGACCCGGACATGGTTCAACAGGCCAAGCTCGCCATCCTGATGGCCTCGCTCATCGCGGGGGCCATCGGCTACCTGTGGTTGCGGTCCCGTGCCGAGCCCGCGCCCAGCGGCGGTGAGAGCAGTGAAAGGAAGAAGGCGAAGGGTACAACGCCCCATTGACGGGCGAGCACGTTCTCGGTGAGGCAGCACAGGCCGAAGAACACCAGGAACAGTCCCAGGCGCACATCGCGCTGGTGCCATGCGGCGGCCAGCGGGGCCCCGAACAGGAGCAGGAAGAGCAGGAGGCCGGGCAGGCCGAAGGAGAGCCACCAGTGCAGGGGCTGGCAGTGCGTATCATGGCTGCCATCGGCGTAGCGCGGATCGGCGAGCCCGCTGTAGCAGGCATCGAGCGCCGGTTGCACGCTGGCCTGGCCCATACCGACGACCCAATGCCTGCGCAGCAGTTCCGTGGAGCAATGCGCGATGGCGAAGCGTTCGCTCACCGAGTTCACCGCCTGTGCATCGGGAATGCCTGCAGGCGTGGTGAACACCTCCTTCATCCGCTGGCGCGCGGAAGGCACCACGAGCACGAGCCCGGCAAGGAGCAGGAGCAGGCCGATGCCCGCGCGCAACGCGGTTCGCCCGGGCATGCGCAGGGCGAAGATCCCGAGCGCAGCGGCGACGAATGCCAGCAGCGGCGTGCGCGACGCGATGGCCATGGCGGCCAGCACGAGCACCGCCACAGCGCCAAGCCGCCACGCGCGTCCTTCCGCGGAACGCACCGCGCGCTCGAGCTGGAACAACGCCGCGCTCAGGGTGAAGTAGGCGGCATAGGGCGGGTGGATGCCGGTGGCCGCGCTGAAGGCGGCACGGTAGCGGTGCTGAAAGGGCCCCTCTCCGGGCAACCCGCTGGCCACGATGGACAGGTTGGCATAGAGCGCCAGGCCGATTGCGGCCAGGGTGAACACGTCGATGGCGCGTACGCGCAGCCCTTCGTCGATGGGCGGGCGCAGCACGAACACCACCAGAGGTGCCAGCGCCAGCATGCCGCTGCGCTCTACGATGTGCCATCCTTGTACAGGGTCGGGCGCGCGAAGCAGGTCCAGCAGCATGGCCAGAAAGGGAAGGCTCAGCAGCAGGAAGGTGCGCATATCGGGAGACGCGTTCCGAGCACCTGCGATGAGGCGGTACGCCACGGCCGAGAGCACCCAGAGGCCCACCACCAGCACGGATGGGCGCATCCCCAGCAGGGGCAAGGTGGCCAGGGCGAGCGTGGCGGCCTTGAACCCCGTCGCGGCGGCCCTAGCGGCGTCCATGCTTCACCAGTTCGGCGTCGACGATGGCCTTGATGCGTGCGCGGAAGGCGGGCGCGAAGTACGATGACACGCGCTCGCGGATGGCGGCCGGTGGCAGGATCGACGTGCTGCGCTCGAAGCGCTCCACGGCCGCGGCGATGTCAGCGGGTTCCGGGGTCTCGAAGAACACGCCGCGGTCGGGCTCCGACACCGTTTCGAGGTAGCCGCCCTTGCGCAGCGCGATCACCGGCGTGCCGCACGCCTGTGCTTCCAACGGGGTGAGACCGAGGTCCTCGTCGGCCGCCACGATCAAGGCCTTGGCGGTGCGCATCAGCTGCACGAGCTCGGCGCGCGTGGCATGGCCCACCATGGTGATGTTGGGGGTGAGGAGCGTGCGCAGGTGCTCCATCTCGGGACCATCGCCGCACACGATCAACCGTCGTTCGGGCATCAAGGCGAAGGCCCGCATGATCTGGTGCACCTTCTTGTACGGCACCAGGCGGGAGGCCACCAGGTAATGGCTGCGCGGACCTTCGCCCAGCGAGAACACATCACCGTCCACCGGCGGCAGCACCACGTCGGCCGTGCGGCCGTAGATGCGGCGCACGCGGTCGGCCACGTTGCGGCTGTTGGCGATGAAGTGGTCCACGAAGGCGCTGTTCGCATGGTCCCAGCGCCGCAGGCGGTCGAGCACCGTGCGCACGATGGAGGCCTTGATCCCGCTGAGCTTGTGGTCCTCGATGTACATGGCCTCGTGCACCCAGGCGTAGCGCATGGGCGTGTGGATGTAGCACACGTGCACTTGGTGGTGCCCCTTGCGCACGCCCTTGGCCACGGCGTACGAGCTGGATATGATGAGATCGTAGCCCGAAAGGTCGAGGCTCTCGATGGCCTTCGGGAAGAAGGGGAGGAAGTTGCGGTAGTGCTTGCGCACGCCGGGCAAACGCTGGATGAAGGTGGTGCGCGCGTGCTTGCCGTGGAGGATCTCCTGCCGGTCCTCGTCGTTCAGCAGGTCCACCAGGCTGAACACGTCGGCATCGTAGATGCGCAGCAGTTCGCTCGTCACCTTCTCGGCGCCGCCGTTCACCAGGAGCCAGTCGTGGACGAGGGCTACGCGCATGGCATTCAATGGGGGAGGTCGATCGCTCGGGCGAGCGCCGTGGAGGTGCGTTGCAGGGTGTATCGTGCGGTGACCGGATGGGCCTGTCGGGCGGAGAGGACCGGAGGGATCGATCGGAGCGCCTCCGAAAGATCGGCCGATCCGGTGAAAGCGCATGCATGGAACGCATCGCCGAAGGCTTCCGCGAACACGGGCAACGGTCTGGCGATGACCGGGCAGCCCCGGCTCAGCGCTTCCAGCACCGGCAACCCGAAGCCCTCGTATCGCGAAGGGTACACCAGGCACCTGGCCTTGTCATAGAGCCAGGCCAGTTGACCGTCGGTGGCATCGTGCACCTGCCGAACGCGTGGATCGTCGGAGATACCAGCCCCTTGGAAGGACCTACGCTGCCGGCCCACCACCACCGCGATGGCCTCCGGGTCGGCCTGAAGCAGCAGCTCCAACGACCTGGTCACGTCCTTGCGCGGGTCATCGGCCCCCACGAACAGGTGGAAGCCCGGGGCGATGCCGTCCAACGCGACAGGGGCCGGGAGCGCGGAGGCGAAAGGCGGCACGAGGTGCACCTTGTCCGCTGGAAGCGCGAAGGTGCGGATGAGCTCCTGCCGCACCGTGCCGCTCACCGCGATCACGCCCGCGCACCGGCGCACCAGCCGCGGCAGCAGGAAGCCGTACCAGCGGGCGAAGCGCACATCGAACCAGGTCGGATCATGAAGGAAGGCAAGGTCGTGCACCACCACGAATTGCCGGCGCACCCGCAACGGACCCGTATTGGCCGGGGACAGCAGGATATTTTCGGTCCGCAGCGCGGCTGGAAGCACCAGCTGTTCCCACGCGTGGCCGCTCATGCTGCCACGCCGCTCGAGGTCAAGCCCCTGCGGAAGGTCCATAGGTTCCGGTCCCTTCGCGGGCATCACCACCCGCACGGGGATGCGGAGCGCCACCAGGGCCTCCAGCAGCATGCGCGCGTAGCGTTCCACGCCGCCCACGGGGCGGAGCAGGCAGCGTCCGTTGAACACAAGGGCCATGCGCGATGGGCCAAGATAGGCCTGCCAACGCGGGTGGGCGGCTAACTTGCGCGGGCCTTGGAGCCCGTGAACACCGCACCCGCCGAACGCCTCGTGATCCGTCGCGAGCACCTGCCCATGTTGGGCCGCGTGGCGTGGAAGAACGTCAGGCTCCGCTACAAGAGCTCCCTGTTCGGCTTCCTCTGGACCCTCTTCAATCCGCTCCTGTTCCTGCTGATCTTCCTGTTCATCTTCAGCAGGGCCTTCCCGCAGGTGGCGAACTACCCGGTGTTCGCGCTCACCGGGCTCATCCTGTGGTCCTTCTTCGCCACCACCAGCGGCCACATCATGGGCTCCTTGGTGGAGAACGCGCCGGTGTTGCGCTCCATCGCGGTCCCACCCTTGGTGTTCCCCTTGTCCCAACTGCTCGCCGGGGTCTTCAACCTGCTGCTGTCGCTGCTTCCGTTCGCGGCGATCCTCTGGTGGTTCGGTTGGCGTCCTTCCGCGGTCACCCTGCTCGTGCTGCCGGCGGTGGGGCTCTTCGCGGTGTTCGTGTACGGCGTGTCGCTTGCGTTGTGCGCGCTGAACGTGCTGTTCCGCGACATCGGCCTGCTTTGGTCCGCGCTGCTGCCGGCCCTGTTCTACCTCACCCCGGTGGCCTACCCGCCCGACCTCGTTCCCGATGACCTGCGTTGGGTGGCGGCGATGAACCCGCTGTACCACTTCACGGCGCTGGCCCGCGAAGTGCTCTATCTGGGCCGCCTGCCCGATGCGGGGCAGTGGATCACCACGGCGGGCATCGCCCTGATCGCGCTGCTGGGAGGAACGGCCGTGTTCAACCTGCTGCGGCGCAGTTTCATCGCCAACTACTGACCATGTCCAGCGCCATCGAGCTCCGCGGCGTGCAGGTCGATCTGCTGGTGCAGCGCCATGGGTTTCAGAGCATCAAGGAGTACATGGTTTCCCTGGGCGGGAAGCGGCTCCTGGAGCGCAAGCGGGTGCTGCACGACATCGACCTCGAGGTGCGGCGCGGTGAGTGCTTCGGCCTCGTGGGCAGGAACGGTTCCGGGAAGAGCACCCTGTTGCGCGTACTGGCCGGGATCATCGAGCCCACCGCCGGAATGATCACCGTGCACGGTCGCGTGGCACCGATGCTGGCGCTGGGCGTGGGGCTCGAGCCTGAGCTCACGGGCCGCGAGAACGTGGACCTCTGCGCCGCACTGCTCGGTCTCGGGCGCGCCGACATCGAACGCACGCATGCCTTCACGCGGTCGTTCTCGGGCCTTGCGGCCGCCGAGCTCGACATGCAGGTGAAGCGCTACTCCACGGGCATGGCCGCGCGCCTCGGCTTCTCCATCGCCACGGCCTGCGATCCCGACATCCTGCTCATCGATGAGGTGCTTGCCGTGGGCGACGTCGCCTTCCAGCAGCAGTGCTACCGGCGCATCGCGGAGCTGAAGCAGGCGGGATGCACCATCGTGTTCGTGTCCCATTCCCTCGGCGAGGTGCAGCGCATCTGCGACCGCGCGGCCTGCGTGGAGGCGGGCACCGTGGTGAAGGTGGGCAACACCCACGAGGTCGGCCTGCATTACCACGCCCTGCTGGGCATCACCGATCAGGCATGAGCGCGATGGAAGGCACGGGAGTGGACGTGGTGGTCCCATGCTACAACGACGGGCCGTTGCTGCTCGAGGCGCTCGCGAGCGTGCCGGTGTCCGATGCGGTGCATGTGGTGGTGGTGAACGATGGCTCCACGGATGCGCCGACGCTGGAGGTGCTGGCGGGGCTCAAGGCGCGTGGTGTCCATGTCATCGACCAGTCGAACGAGGGACTGGCCGCCGCGCGTAACGCGGGCATGCGCGCGGGCCGCTCACCGTACGTGCTCTTCCTTGACGCCGACAATACCCTGCTGCCCGGTGGGTTGGAGGCCATGCGCGCCGCGCTCGATGGTGATGCGGAGGCGGCGGTGGCCTACGGTGACCGTGAGGAGTTCGGTGACCGCACGGGGCTTGTACCCCAACGGCAGGGCACCCTGGCCGAGCTGCTGGTGGGCAACCGCCTTGATGCCTGTGCGATGATCCGCCGCAGCGCCATCGATGCGGTCGGCGGGTTCGATGAGGCCATGCGCGACGGGTACGAGGATTGGGAGCTGTGGATCCGCATGTTCACCGCGGGACATCGGTTCGTGCATGTGGGCCGCGCGGCGTTCCGTTATCGGGTGCGGCAGGGCTCTCTGCTCGCGCGCGCCGACGATCCACGCATCCGCACCGCGATCATCGGCCATGTGGTCCGCAAGCACGCCGCCCTGTTCCTCGAGCATGTGAACGAGGTGGTGAGCGCCCTGCACGGCATCCAGGCCCACGACAAGCATCGCATGCGCGAGATGCTCGTGCGTGTGAAGCAGGCGGAGGAAGAGGGGCTTGGTCGTTCCACCCGGCTCGGCTCCGAGGTGGAGGAACTGAAGGCACAGCTCGTTTCGAGGCAGGCGATGGTCAGCACGTTGCGGGAGGAACTGGCGCGTGCCGAACAGGACAAGGACAACCTGGTGGCCGAGGCGCAGCGGTTGAACCGGGAGGTGGCCCAGGCGATGGGGGCGCTCGAGCTCCAGCGCGAGCATGCGCGCGCCCTGCAGGCCATGCTGGCGCAGAGCGAGGAGCGCATCCGGGCCATGGAGGCGAGCAAGCTGTGGCGCCTGCGCAGGCAGTACCACCGGATGCGCGCCCTGCTGCGCACCTCCAGCGACACGCCCCGTCGGGGTTTCCGCTGGGTGAAGCGCATCACCTTCCTCATCTCCAGCCAGGGCCGGGGCATCGTGCGGCGCTTCCTGGCCAAGGTCTTCAAGGCCCTCTACCTGTGGACCGAGGTGCGGCCGGTGCGCATCGTGGTGGGCGACGAGCATCGCGCGGACCTCTTCCATGTGCCGGGCGATCCCTACCACCAGTTCATGGCGCGGCATTTCGCGCGCGGCACCGACCTGCGCGAGCAGCGGCAGGACGCGCTCGAGTTCGCCTACCGCCCGCTCGTCAGCGTGGTGATGCCCGTGTACGCGCCGCCGCTCAACTTCCTGGAGGAGGCCGTGCGCAGCGTGCAGCGCCAGTCGTACGCGCACTGGGAGCTCTGCATCGCCGACGACCGTTCGCCCGACCCCGGGGTGCGCAAGCTGCTGGAACGCTTAATCAAGGAGGACCCGCGGATCAGGGTCGTCTTCCGCACGGAGAACGGGCACATCAGCCGGGCCAGCAATAGCGCGCTGGAGCTGGCCACCGGCGAGTTCGTGGCGCTCATGGACCACGACGACCTGCTCGCCCCCGATGCCCTGTTCCACGTGGTGAAGCGGCTGCAGACCCAGCGCGGCATCGACATCCTCTATACCGATGAGGACAAGGTCGATGAGCAGGGGCGTCACAGTGAGCCGCATTTCAAGCCGCAGTGGTGCCCTGACCACCTGCTTTCACGCAATTACTTCGGCCACCTGGTGGTGGTGCGTCGCTCGCTGATGGAGGAGGTGGGAGGTTTCCGTGCTGGCTTCGAAGGAAGCCAGGACCACGACCTGCTGCTGCGGCTCACCGAGCGCACGGACCGCATCGTGCGCATCCCGCGTGTCCTTTACCACTGGCGCATCCATGCGGGCAGTGCGGCGCGCAGCGAGGAGGTGAAACCCTACGCCTACGATGCGGCCCGTCGCGCGCTCACCGAGGCCCTCGAGCGCCGCGGTGAACCCGGGGAGGTCACCTTTCTCGACGGCTACCGCGGCTATGGCATCCGCTTCACCGCGCCGCTCCGGGGCCGTGTCAGCATCATCATCCCCACCAAGGACAAGGCCGATGTGCTGCGCACCTGCCTCACGAGCATCTTCACGCTCACCGACCACCCCGACTTCGAAGTGCTTGTGGTGAGCAACAACAGCCGCGAGGCGGCGCTGTTCGAGCTGCTCAACGGCATGAAGGCCGCGCATCCCGGCCGTTTCGACTGGGTCGCGCACGACCGCCCGTTCAACTTCTCCGAGCTCATGAACGAGGGCCTGCGGCGCACCACGGGCGCACAGGTGCTCTTCCTCAACAACGACACCGAAGTGCTGCAGGCCGACTGGCTGCGGGCCATGCACGAATGGAGCCAGCGGCCTTCCATCGGTGCGGTGGGGGTGAAGCTGCTCTACCACAACGACACCGTCCAGCATGCGGGCGTGGTGATCGGCCTGGGCGGCGTGGCCGGGCACGTGTTCGTGCACGAGCACCGCAAGGGACCGGGCTACTTCAACTACATCAACACCATCAACAACTACAGCGCCGTCACGGCGGCGTGCATGATGGTGGAGCGGGCGAAGCTGGAACGCATCCAGGGTTGGGACGAGGACTTCACCGTGGAGTACAACGATGTGGACCTCTGCCTGCGGCTGCGCGAGGCGGGATACAACAACGTCTATGTGCCGCATGTGGAGCTGTACCATTACGAGTCGCTCACGCGCGGGCATCCGCACCTCACCAAGGAGAGCTACGAGCGGCACTTGCGCGAGGTGGCGCTGTTCAAGGAGCGCTGGTCGACGTACATCGCGGACGACCCGTGCTACGACCCCAACCTGAGCCGGGGCCACCACGACTGGCGCTTCGAGCTCTAGGGGGCCGGCGGCGGCGCAGGCGGCGGAGGCAGGGGCGGCAACGGCAGGTTGTCGCGCTCCAGGTCGTTGAGGAAGAGCTCCATGATCTCCTGCACCACCACATCGGGGTGTTCCTGTTGCACGATCTCGTGCAGGAAGATGGGCGTCCAGATGTAGACGCTGCGGCTGAAGTGCTCGCTGAGGTGCGGGATCATGTACACGGCGAAGGAGTCGCGCCACATGAGCAGCCTGGGCTTGGTGGTGTCGGCCACCTGGTCG
>JAEUSV010000148.1 GCA_016788485.1 Flavobacteriales bacterium | reverse complement strand
CCTTCGCCACGTCCATCACGTTGCCCCCGCCGATGCCGATCACGCCGGCGGGCAGGCCACGGCGCGCCAGGATGTCGTCGCGCAGGCCGTCGATCTGCTCGGTGCTGGGCTCCTTCTTCGTGCTGCAGAAGATCAGCTCATCTCCTTCGAACTTCGGGATGCGCGAGAGAAAAGCCTCGTTGCCGTGGAAGAAGTGGTCCACCAGGAAGACCATGAAACCCTTGTTGGCGCTGCGGTGCGGTTCGAGGATCTCGCCGAGCTTCCCGAAGCTGCCGCGGCCATAGCAGGTCTTGGTGACGGACTTGAAGTTGCGGAACAGTTGCATGGTGCAAAGGAACGGAGCACGAGCTGAACCGGCAGCCAACCCGACAGGCCGGTCCACGTCTACCTTTCAGCCTCATGCGCCGCATACCCACCACCCTGCTGCTCCTGCTGCTCGGCCGGAGCCTGTCCGCCCAGTTCGCCGGCCAGCTGGACACCACCTTCGCCGATTCGGGCTACGTGATCACGGACGGACCGGTGGTGTTGACCACAGCCTATTCGCTGCTGTTGCGCCCGGATGGACGCACGATCGTCATCGGCAATGCCCAGGACCAAGGGACCGACGTCGGTGTCGCCCGCTTCCTCGTGAACGGGCAGCTGGACCCCATGTTCGGCGCCGGCGGCGCGGTGGCCATCCACGTGGAAGGCACGGAGTACGTGAACGGGAGCGCCCTGCAGGACGACGGCGGCATCGTGATCGCCGGCATGACATCGCCGTTCCCGTTCCCACAGGACCAGAAGGGCCTGCTCGTTCGGTTGGACAGCACGGGCGCACTGGATCCTTCCTTCGCAGGATCCGGCGTGCACACGGTGGCGTTCCCCGGCGAGGATGCCTGGTTCCAGGAGGTCGCCATCCAGGCCGATGGCCGCATCGTGGCCTGCGGCGATGCAGGGAACGACATGCATGTGCATCGCGTACTGGCGAACGGGGACCCGGACCCCTCCTTCGGCAACCTGGGCAGCATCCGGCTCCAGGTCGACAGCGCCTACTCGATCGGCTACAGCCTCGCCCTGCAGTCCAACGACAGCGGCATCATCGTCGCCGGCACCGGTATCGTACGGCTGCTTCCCAACGGTGATCCGGACAGCCTCGGCTTCGGCATGGATGGCCGGGCGATCGTGCCTGCCGACGTTGATGGCATCGTCGTGTTCAGGGATGTGGTCATCCAACCCGATGGGCGCATCGTGGCCACCGGCTGGAGCTCGCCACCGCCCGATACGCTCATCGTGGTTCGCCTGCTGCCCAACGGAACGCCCGACAGCTCCTTCGCGCAGGACGGTTCATTGGAACTGCCGGTGGCGGACGGCTCCGGAGGCATGGCCCTGGCCCTCCAGCCTGACGGCATGATCGTGCTGACGGGCTCCGTGTATGATGCCCTCACACAGAACACCACTGTGCTACTGGCCCGCATCGACCCGAACGGCGTTCCCGACCCGCTCTTCGGACAGAACGGGGTCGTGCTCTTCACCCCGAACGTGTTCACCCAACACACCGAGATCGGCACCGGCGTGGCCATCGGGCCGGATGCACGCATCACCACCTGCGCCGCGTATTGGAGTGCTGCAGGCCCTGGCTTCCTCGTGGCCCGCTTCCTCGGCAACGACCTGGCCACCGGCATAGCCACTACAGAAACGCCCAATGGCCGGGTGTATCCGGTCCCAGCCACGGACGAGGTGACGGTGGAGTGCCCGCCGTGCGCTGGTCGGCAGGCGGAGCTTTCCGTGATCGACGCCACGGGCAGGACCGTGCGCACGCAGCGTTCACGGTTTGATGCCGCAGCGCCCATGCTCCGGGTCGACCTGCGCGGCCTGGCCGCCGGCGTGCATCACCTGCGGCTCGTGTGCGGCACCGAGGTCCGGTCGATCCCGGTGGTCGTGCACTAGCGGCGATCCGCGATCTTCACGCCATGGAAACCGCCACCCTCCTTGGCTACCCGGGCATCGACCTGCTGCGCATGGCCTTCGCGGCCATGGTGGCCATCCTCTTCCTGCAATCGGGGCTGGACAAGGCCTTCAACTGGAAGGGCGAAATGACCTGGCTCACGGGGCACTTCGCCAAGTCGCCGCTGAAGGGCACCGTGCCGCTGCTGCTGCCGGTGATCACG
>JAEUSV010000030.1 GCA_016788485.1 Flavobacteriales bacterium | reverse complement strand
AAAATCATCCGATCAGACGATGAGCATGGCGTCGCCGTAGCTGAAGAAGCGGTACTTCTCCTTGATGGCCACCTTGTACGCCTCCCACACCTGCTCGTAGCCGCCGAAGGCCGCCACCATCATCAGCAGCGTGCTCTCGGGCATGTGGAAGTTGGTGATCATGCTGTCGGCGATGCTGAAGTCGTACGGGGGGAAGATGAACTTGTTCGTCCACCCGTTGTAAGGCTTCATGTGGTTCTCCGTGCTCACGCTGCTCTCGATGGCGCGCATGGTGGTGGTGCCCACGCAGCACACGCGCTTGCGGGCGTCCTTGGCACGGTTCACGATGTCGCAGGCGTCCTTGGTGATGATCACCTGCTCGCTGTCCATCTTGTGCTTGGTGAGGTCCTCCACCTCCACGGGGCGGAAGGTGCCCAGGCCGATGTGCAGGGTGACGTCGGCGAAGTGCATGCCCTTGAGCTCCATGCGCTTCATGAGCTCGCGGCTGAAGTGCAGGCCGGCGGTGGGGGCCGCCACGGCGCCCTCGTTCTTGGCGTAGATGGTCTGGTAGCGCTCGGCGTCGCTGGGCTCCAGGTCGCGCTTGATGTAATGCGGCAGCGGGGTCTCGCCCATCTCGGTGATGGTGCGCTTGAACTCCTCGTAGGTGCCGTCGAAGAGGAAGCGCAGGGTGCGGCCGCGGCTGGTGGTGTTGTCGATCACCTCCGCCACGAGCTCATCGTCCTTGCCGAAGTAGAGCTTGTTGCCGATGCGGATCTTGCGCGCCGGGTCCACGATCACGTCCCACAGCAGGCTGTCGCGGTTCAGTTCGCGCAGCAGGAACACCTCGATCTTGGCGCCGGTCTTCTCCTTGTTGCCCCACATGCGGGCCGGGAACACCTTGGTGTCGTTGCGGATGAAGGTGTCGCCGTCGTCGAAGTAGTCGATGACGTTCTTGAACTTCTTGTGCTCGATCTTGCCCGTCTTGCGGTGCAGCACCATCAGGCGGCTGCCGTCGCGGTCCTTGGAAGGATAAAGGGCGATCTGCTCCTTGGGGAGGGTGAACTTGAACGCGGTAAGTTTCATGGGAGAACGTCGGGCTTACAGGCCCAGCGGGCGGTTTTGGGGCGCCGAAGATAACATCATCTTAAAGCGAACGTCAAAGACGCTGAAGGTCAGCTTCTTGGATGCGCTTTCGCCCATTCGTCGAACCAGATCGACCATTGCTGGGGCGTGCGCGCGTGGGCCAGGTCCAGTTCGCCGCTGCGGTGGCGGCGCAGGGCGCTGAGGTAGGCGCCGGTGCCCAGGGCCTGCCCCAGGTCGTGGGCCAGCGAGCGGATGTAGGTGCCCTTGCTGCAGGCCACTTCGAAGTGCACATGCGGCCCTTCCATGCCGGTGATCAACAGGCGGTCGATGCGCACGGGCACGGGCGGCAGGTCCACCTTCGCCCCGTCGCGGGCCAGGAAGTAAGCGCGCTCGCCCTCGAAGCGCTTGGCGCTGAAGCTGGGCGGGCGTTGCATGAGCTCGCCCCGGAACTGGCCGAGCACGGCCTCGATGTCGGCCAGTCCCACATGCTCCCAGGGCTTCTCGTCCTGCACGGGCGATTCGGCATCATAGCTGGGGGTGGTCTGCCCCAGCCGCAGGGTGCCGGTGTACACCTTGTCCTGGCCGGTGAGCAGGGGCAGGTCCTTGGTGCGCGCCCCGAAGCCGATCACGAGCAGGCCGCTGGCCAGGGGGTCGAGGGTGCCGGCATGGCCCACCTTGATGCGGCGGCCGAGCACGCTGCGCAGCGCACCGCGCAGCTTGTTCACCACGTCGAAGCTGGTCCAGCCCACGGGCTTGTCCACCAGCAGCAGGTCGCCGCGCTCCATGTCCAGCTGCATGGCCTACACGATCACAAGGTCCTTGCCCAGGGCGATGAGCAGGAGGAGCACGCCGCCCAGCACGATGCGGTACCAGCCGAAGAGGCCGAAGCCGTGCTTGTTGAGGAAGCCCACGAAGCCCTTGATGGCGAGGGCGGCCACCACGAAGGCGACGGCGTTGCCCACGGCGAAGAGCTTCCAATGCTCGGGGGTGAAGGTGCCGCCGTCGCTGAAGTAGTCCCAGAGGCTCTTGGCGGTGGCGGCGCACATGGTGGGCACGGCGAGCAGGAAGCTGAACTCGGCGGCCTGCTTGCGGCTGAGCTTGCGGGTGAGCCCCCCGATGATGGTGGCGGCGCTGCGGCTCACCCCGGGCACCATCGCGATCACCTGGAAGCAGCCGATGGCCAGGGCGTCGCGCCAGGTCATGGGCTCCGCGCGGTCCTCGTTGTCGTGGGGGAACCACCGGTCGATGAAGAGGAACACGATGCCGCCGGCGAAGAGGGCCGCGGCCACCACGCCCACGCGCTCCAGCAACAGGTCGATGCCGTCCTTCAGCAGCAGCCCGGCGATGGCTGCGGGGATGAAGCCCACCACCAGCATCGGGTACAGGCGCAGGTTGTCGAAGAAGCGGTGGCGGTAGAGCACCACCACGCTCAGGATGGCGCCGAACTGGATGGCCACGGTGAAGAGCTTCACGAAGTCGTCGGCCGCGATGCCCATGAGGGTGGTGCCGATCACCATGTGGCCGGTGCTGCTCACCGGCAGGTACTCGGTGAGCCCTTCGATGATGGCGATGAGGACGGCCTGGAGGAGGGTCATGCGCAGGGGCGTGCCCGGTGGGGGCGTGGAAGGCGTGGAACGGGAGGGCCGGCGATCAGCCGACGCTCTTCTTCAGGATGGCGTACACCACGAAGAGGTAGCCCACCAGGCACACGATGGGGGCCACGGTGATGCGGCGCGGGCTGAAGACCTCGTCCTTGTTGAAGACGTTGGGGTCGCCGCTGCCACCGCCGCTCATGAGCACGTAGCCGAGGATGATGATGCCCACCCCGATCAGCAGCAACCGGTAGTTGGTGCGGGTGAAGGGCATGTCGTTGTGCTGCTGGGCCATGGGGTCAGTGGAAGTTCAGGTCGTCGGTGCGCATGCGAAGGTAGCGTCGCACGGCGAACCACGTGCTCACCAGGCTGATCAGCAGGCCCAGCAGCAGTACCCCCCCGAACAGCACGGCCAGCGCCGCCACATCGGTGAAGGCCAGCAGGTCGGGCACGTAGTTGCGGGCCACGCCCAGCATGGCCACCAGCAGCCCGATGGCCAGCACGCCCGCCACCAGCCCCTGCCACAGGCTGCGGCCCAGGAAGGGCTTCTTGATGAACCATTGCGTGGCCCCCACCAGGTGCATGGTGCGGATCAGGAAGCGCTTGCTGTAGATGGCCAGGCGGATGGTGTTGTTGATCAAGGCCACGGCGATGATCAACAGCAGCAGGCAGAAGAGCCCGCCGATCAGGGTGAGCTTGCGCAGGTTGGCGTCGATGTTGTCGAGCACGGTGGCGTTGTAGCTCACCTCGCCCGTGCGCCGGTCCTGCCGCAGGTGCTCGGCGATCCACTTCATGCTGTCGGGTTGCGCATAGGCGGGCTTCAGGTGCAGCTGGATGCTGGCGGTGAGGGGGTTGGCGCCGGTCACGGCCAGGAAGTCCTCGCCCAGCTCCGCCTTCATCAGCGCCGCAGCCTCGTCGGCCGTGATGAAGCCCGTGCTCGCCGTGAAGGGTTCGGTGTCGAGCTGCTTGCGGAACTGCATCACGTCCACCTCCTTCACCCCGCGCTCCATCATCACCTCCATCACCATGTTCTCGCGGAAGTAGCGCTCGATGGCCCGCCCGTTCAGGGCCAGCCAGCCCAGCACGCCGAGCATGAAGAGCACCAGGGTGATGCCGATCACCGTGCCCACCCCGCTGTTGCGGGCGCGCATGCGGTCCTGCCGTGCATTGCTCATTGGGGGCGAAAGTAGGGGCGGGGCCCGCGGCGCACCGGCCGGTGCGCGTGGGCTTTCAACACCGGCGCGGGAATAGCGCCCGCACCCTGCCGCACGGCGGCCCTGCGCGAGGGCACTGCCCACTGTCGCGCGGTGGCCCGGAGCGCCGGCACTGTCACCTGGCACTGGCTAACTTCGCGGGCTTTCACCACGGACATGGCCTACGAGCACAAGGAGATCGAGAAGAAATGGCGGGAGGAATGGCGCAAGCGCGGCACCTACCGCGTGGCGAACGACCCGGCGCGCCCCAAGTACTACGTGCTCGACATGTTCCCGTACCCCAGCGGCGCCGGTCTGCACGTGGGGCACCCCCTGGGCTACATCGCCAGCGACATCGTTTCGCGCTACAAGCGGCACAAGGGCTTCAACGTGCTGCACCCCATGGGCTACGACAGCTTCGGCCTTCCCGCCGAGCAGTACGCCATCCAGACCGGCCAGGACCCGGCGAAGACCACCGAGGTCAACATCATGCGCTACCGCGAGCAGCTGGACAACATCGGCTTCTGCTTCGACTGGGACCGCGAGGTGCGCACCAGCGATCCCGCCTTCTACAAGTGGACGCAGTGGATCTTCATCCAGCTCTTCCACAGCTGGTACAACGCCGAGGCCGGTCGCGCTGAGCCCATCACCACCCTCATCGGCCGCTTCGAGGCCTTCGGCTTCAGCGGCATCGACCGCCGCAAGCTCACCGGCGACGAGGACATGGAGGCGCCCACCTTCACCGCCGAGGAGTGGAAGGGCTTCAGCGAGACCCAGCGGGAGGCCGTGCTCCAGCACTTCCGCCTGGCCTACCGCAGCGAGGCCTGGGTGAACTGGTGCCCCGCGCTGGGCACCGTGCTCGCCAACGATGAGGTGAAGGACGGCGTGAGCGAGCGCGGCGGCCACCCCGTGGAGCGCAAGCGCATGCCGCAGTGGAGCCTGCGCATCACCGCCTATGCCCAGCGCCTGCTCGACGGCCTCGACCAGCTCGACTGGAGCGAGAGCATCAAGGAGGCCCAGCGCAACTGGATCGGCCGCAGCGAGGGCGCCCTCGTGAAGTTCCCGGTCGTGGGGAGCGATGAGGTGGTAGAGGTCTTCACCACGCGCCCCGACACGCTCTTCGGCGTCACCTTCATCACCCTCGCGCCCGAGCATGTGCTGGTGGACAAGCTCGTGACCGCCGAGCGCCGCGCCGAGGTGATGGCCTACGTGGCCGAGGCCAAGAACCGCAGTGAGCGCGAGCGCCAGGCCGATGTGAAACGCGTGAGCGGCGCCTTCACCGGGGCCTACGTCAAGCACCCCTTCACCGGCCAGGACGTGCCCGTGTGGGTGGGCGATTACGTGCTGGTAGGCTACGCCACCGGCGCCGTGATGGCCGTGCCCGGCGGCGACCAGCGCGACTGGAACTTCGCCACGCACTTCGGCCTGCCCATCATCGCCGTCACCGAGGGCGCCGACATCACCAAGGAGGCCGACGAGCGCAAGGACGCCACGCTCACCAACAGCGGCTTCCTCGACGGGCTGAAGGTGCCGCAGGCCATCACCCGCGCCATCCAGGAGCTCGAGAACCTGGGCCGCGGCGAGGGCCGCATCAACTACCGCCTGCGCGACGCCGCCTTCGGACGCCAGCGTTACTGGGGCGAGCCCATCCCGGTGTACTACGAGAACGGCCTGCCGCGCACGCTGCCCGAGGAGCGCCTGCCGCTGGAGCTGCCCGCGGTGGACAAGTTCCTGCCCACCGAGGACGGCGAACCGCCGCTGGCCCGCGCCAAGGACTGGACGTTCAGGGTTGTCGGTCCGAGCGGAGTCGAGGACCACCCGCTGGAGACCACCACCATGCCCGGCTGGGCCGGCAGCAGCTGGTACTTCCTGCGCTACATGGATCCCGGTAACATGGAGCGCTTCGCCTCGCCCGAGGCCATCGACTACTGGCACCAGGTGGACCTGTACGTGGGCGGCAGCGAGCACGCCACCGGCCACCTGCTCTACTTCCGCTTCTGGACCAAGTTCCTCTTCGACCGCGGCTGGCTGCCCTTCGACGAGCCCGCCAAGAAGCTGGTGAACCAGGGGATGATCCAAGGCATCAGCATGATGGCGAAGGTGACGGTCGACCGGAGCAGCGGCATGGAGCGCTACCTGGTGCTGCCCAAGGAGAAGCATGGCACCTCCGGCGCGTTCGATCGGAACTACCTCATCGATCACGTCACCTTCAAGGACGGACGCTACTACATCGATGAGGAAGGCGCTGCGAGGACCCGTGCGAAAGAGGCGACCTTCCGGGAGTTCCATCTGGATGCTCCGGTGGTCGAGCTCACACCTGTCGTCGAGAAGATGTCCAAGTCGAAGTTCAATGTGGTGAACCCCGACGACATCATCGAGCGCTACGGGGCCGACACGCTGCGGCTGTACGAGATGTTCCTGGGCCCCATCGAGCAGAGCAAGCCCTGGGACACCAACGGCATCGAGGGCACCTACCGCTTCCTGCGGAAATTCTGGAACCTCTTTCATGGCGCGGAGGATGCCTTCACGGTGAACGACGAGGCGCCCACCAAGCCCGAGCTGAAGGTGCTGCACGCCACCTTGAAGAAGGTGAGCGAGGACATTGAGCGGTTGAGCTTCAACACCAGCGTGGCGCAGTTCATGATCGCGGTGAACGAGCTGGGCAGCTTGAAGTGCAACAAGCGCAGCGTTCTCGAACCGCTCACCATCGCCCTGGCGCCCTTCGCCCCGCACATCGCCGAGGAGCTCTGGCAGAAGCTGGGCCAAACGGACAGCATCACCACCGCCCCCTGGCCCGCCTACGACGAGAGCCACCTGGTGGAGGACAGCTTCAGCTACCCCATCAGCTTCAACGGCAAGACGCGCCTGCAGCTGGAGTTCCCCATCGCGCTCGACCCCAAGAGCGTGGAGGAGCAGGTACTGGCCAACCCCGAGGTGCAGGCCCGCCTGGAGGGCAAGGCGCCCAAGAAGGTGATCGTGGTGCCCAAGCGCATCGTGAACATCGTGGTCTAGTCCAAGCCGCTAGCTCCTAGCCACTAGCCCCGAGCTGAGTTCCGCCGAAGGCGGGCTCGGCGCTCGAGGCTAGTGGCTCGCGGCTGCATTCACACCGATCGGCACCACCTTTGCGTTATGGGCGACATGACCCGCAAGTGCCTCTTCCTTCTGGCCGGCGTGGCCCTGTTCACCAGCGGCCTCGCGCAGGGGCGCACGCAGACCCCCGCCAGCCCCACGCCCGCTGCGGCGCTGGGCACCTTCCCGCTGCGCACCCTGGAGCACACGGCCTTCAAGCCGGGCGAGAAGCTCACCTACGTGCTCCACTACGGTTTCGTGAACGCCGGTGAGGCCACGCTGGAGCTGCGCGAGACCGACCTCACCATCCAGGGCCGCAAGATGATCCAGGCCGTGGGCAAGGGCCGCAGCATCGGCGCGTTCAACACCTTCTACAAGGTCGACGACCACTACGAGACCTACATGGACCAGCAGGGCGTGTTCCCTTGGATCTTCATGCGCCGCGTGAGCGAGGGCGGCTACGAGTTCAGCCAGGACTACGCCTACATGCAGCACCTGCACCAGGTGACCACGCAGAAGAAGCAGACGCACACCGTGCCCCCCCACGTGCAGGACATGCTCAGCGCCTTCTACTACGCCCGCACCATCGACTACAGCAAGGCAAAGCCCGGCGACGAGTTCACCATCCAGTGCTTCCTCGACGATGAGCTGTGGCCGCTGAAGATGCGCTTCATCGGCAAGGAGACCGTCAAGCTGCGCAACGGCAAGTACCGCTGCCTCAAGTTCCAGCCCGTGGTGCAGGAGGGCCGCATCTTCAAGACCAACGACGACCTCAACGTGTGGGTGACGGACGACCCGAACCACATCCCCGTGCTCGCGCAGGCCAAGGTGCTCGTGGGCTCGATCAAGATGGAGCTGAGCGGTTATGAGGGCCTCGTGCACCCCATCGCGAAGGAGTGATCGCCCAGTGCACAGTGCCTGGTCAACGGTTGTCCGTTGTCCGACCCGGTGGAGCCAGGTAGGGTCCTGTTCTTCGTCCTCGGTGGCCAGCGTTCTTGACGTCAGCTTGTTATCGGTTGTCCGGCGCTCTTGGGAAGCCTGAGAGCATCCGGTGCCTTCCGTGAAGGAGACATGCGTGCCAGGCGCTCTGGACAACTGCCAACTGAGCACCGACCACTGGCCACTGGCACCTGTGCACTGCCCGTTGTCCATGCCGCACCGTTGAAATGATCCCGGCCGCCCCTGCGTTCATCGTGGGGGCGCGTCGCTTTCTTGGGCGTGCCGAAGCACCAGCCCGGCGCGCGCGAGCATGAAGCGATGGCAGAAGTGGACGGTGGTGGGTGGCCTGGTTGTCACCGCGGGCTTCGTTGTCACCAGCGTGGACCTCGCGCCGCACGTGGAGTACGTGCCCGATCCGCCGCTCGCCGAGGCCGACAGCATCCCCGCGCCGCCCAGCGCCTACGGCATCCCCATGAGCGGCTTCGTGCTGGAGCAGGGCGTGATCCGCAACGGGCAGACCTTCAGCGATCTCCTGGTGCAGCACGGCGTGGGCGCCGGCACCATCGACAGCCTGGTGCGCCTGGCCTCGCCGGTGTTCGACGTCCGCAAGCTCCGCAGCGGACACCCGTACGCACTGATCTTCTCCGACGATGGCGCGCGCGTGCCCCACTATTTCGTGTACGAGGCCGACGCCGTGGAGCACATCATCTTCAAGGTGCAGGCGCCGATGGACGTGCGGGTTGGCCATCGCCCCGTGCAGACCGAGGTGAAGCATGTGAGCGTGGCCGTGAGCGGCGCGCTGTGGAACGACCTGCAGGAGGCCGGTGCCGACCCCGCGCTCACCATGCAGCTCGCCGATGTGTTCCAGTGGAGCCTCGACTTCTACCGGATCCAGAAGGGCGACCGCTTCACCGTGATCTATGAGGAGCGCACCGTTGACGGGGAACGCTACGGCCAGCCGCGCGTGCTGGGGGTGCGCTACACGAGCGGCGCCGCGGTGAAGGAGGCCTTCCGCTTCGCCACGGACAGCACGCACTTCGCCTACTACGATGCGGAGGGCAACAGCCTGCGCAAGGCCTTCCTGAAGGCCCCGCTCAAGTTCAGCCGCATGACCTCGGGCTTCTCCATGCGCCGCTTCCACCCCGTGCAGAAGCGCTTCAAGGCGCACCTGGGCACCGACTATGCCGCACCCTACGGCACGCCGATCCTGGCGGTGGGCGACGGCACGGTGGAGAAGGCGGGCTGGGGTGCCGGTAACGGCAACTTCGTGAAGATCCGCCACAACGGAACCTACAGCACGCAATACCTGCACATGCGCAAGGTCCTCGTGAAGAACGGCCAGCGCGTGTCGCAGGGCCAGGTCATCGGTGAGGTGGGCAGCACCGGCCTGGCCACCGGTCCGCACGTGTGCTTCCGTTTCTGGAAGAACGGGGTGCAGGTGGACCACCGCCGCGAGGAGATGCCAAGCGCGGAGCCGGTGGCCGCGGAGCACCGCGCCGCCTTCGCGCAGGTGCGGCTCGAGCTCGCCGGCCGGCTCGATGCGGCGCAGAACGAGGCGCTGCACATCAGCACGGCCACCTTCTAAGTCCTGATCACCGGCCCCGGTAGTGCGTCCGCCGCCCCTGCAGGGAGGCCATGCTTTCCTATGACCGACGGGTATAGTTTATAATGTAAACAAGTCTATATTTGCGGAAACATCGAACACTCCATGGACCCTCAACTCACTCCCGACCAAAGCCTGCGGATCATCCAGGACATGGTTCTCCAGGCGAAGAAGAGCTTCCACCGGATGAGCTTCTACTTCCTCCTTTGGGGGGTGCTGCTCACGCTGGCAATGGTCGCGCAACTCATCACCGCGACCTTTTCTCCCGGCGCCGAAGGGGTGGGTTGGGTCATCGCCTCGGTGGTGGGCGCTATCGCGTCAGGAGTGCATGGCGCCCGCGAAGGCCGAAGGGAACAGGTTGAGACCCTCGCCGATCGTGTGCTGATGTGGATGTGGATCGGTTTCATGATCACGCTCTTCGGCACCATGGCCGGGGCGGGCATAGCAGGCTATTCCACACCCGTAGGGTCCATCATGCTCCTCACCGGTCTGCCCACCTTCACCACCGGGCAGATGCTCCGGTTCCGTCCGCTCATCATCGGTGGCGTGTTGTTCTGGGTACTAGGCATCATCAGTTTCCATGTGGACCCGGTCTGGGTCGGCATCCTCAACATCGCGGGGATGGTCTTTGGGTACATCGTTCCGGGTTACATGCTCAAGCGACAGGAGGATGGCGTTCGCACCGCTTGATCCGGTCCTTCACAACCAGCTCCGGCTGGCGGTGGTGAGCCTGCTGGTAGGGGTGGAGAGCGCGGAGTTCACCTTCATCCTGGAACGGACGGGCGCCACGCGCGGCAACCTCAGCGTGCAGCTCACCAAGCTGAAGGAGGCGGGCTACATCGTGGTGAAGAAAGGGTACCGCGACAACTACCCCCTCACCACCTGCAGCCTCACGCCCAAGGGGATGAAGGCCTTCGAGCGCTACGTGGAGGCGATCAAGGACTACCTGCGGCCCTAGGCGCCGGCAAGCTGCCTGATCCCCTGGGTTGTGTGGCGGTGCACGCCCCTCGTTCCCGCGATCGCCGCGTTCACCGCGGCACGCGCCAGCACATCGTGCTGCATGGGGCGGTAGCGCTGCGGCAGGAGCGGGGCGATGGCCTTCATCACCGCGATGCCGATCCGCTCGCCCGTGCGCTTCTCCTGCCGCGGCCCGGTGAGGATGGAGGGGTGGAGGATGTGCGTGGCAGGGAGCCCCAAGGCCTCCACATCGCGCTCCATCTCGCCCTTCACCCGGTTGTAGAAGATGCGGCTTCCGGCGTCGGCGCCGATGGCGCTCACCACCGCGATGCGCTGCGCCCCATGCTGCATCGCCCATTGCGCGAGGCCCACCACCAGGTCCTTGTCCACGTGGATGAACTTCGCCTGATCTCCTCCCACGTTGCGGATGGTGGTGCCCAGCGCGCACACCACGCCGTCCACCCGTTCATCGCGCAGGCCGGCGAGCAGCTCAGGTGCGGTCCATTGCACGAGCTTGGGGTGCTGAAGCGGCAGCGGCTTGCGCACAAGGGCGATCACGCGACCCGTCCGCGCATCATTGAGCAGGAGGTCCAATGCGGCCGAGCCCACTAGGCCGGTGGCGCCGGCGACGAGGATGGTGGCGCTCATCGCTTGCGCTTGATGAAGACGTACCCGCCCTTCTCAGCGCCCCACACCTGTTCGCCCTGGGCGTTGTAGCCGCGGTCCCAGCTGATCATGCGGTCGGGCAGGAGCGTCACCTCGCTGGTGGCGTAGCTCGCGCCACCGCGCTGGTTGGGGCAATCGCGGTCGTGCGTGCTACCGACGTAGGTGCCGCCCCGGCGGTGCAGGGTGATCGCGCATCCGTCCATGGCCACGAGCGAATCGGCGGGCAGCGTGGCCAGCTTCGCCGGGTCGGCGTAGGCGCCGTACCACGTGGCGCCGCCCTTGATCGAGAGGATGGAGCTGGTGAAGGTGCTGTCGTCCAGTTGCTGCACGTGGTACACGCGCTGGCGGTAGGGCTTGGCCTTGCTCTCGGCGGTGGCCTGCTCCACGTAGAACCACGCGCCGTCCTTTCGCTTGGGCCAGATGCGCACCATCTCCAGCTCGATCTCGAAGTAGTTGGTGTCGGCCTTCGCCTGTTCGGCGCTGGTGTATGAGCCGGCCATGGTCATGGCGAGCTGTTCGAGCCCGCGGGTGCGCTGGGCGTTCACGGGGGCCTGCGCCAGGGTGGCGAGCAGGACGATGCAGAGGGACAGTTGGCGCATGGGCGGTAGCCGAAAGCTACGGCGCCGGTCCGTTCAGGCGGGCTCCACCCACATGCCGTGCTCCTTGATCAGGCCGATGAGCTCGTCCACCGCCTGGGCGCTGGGCACGTTGCGCTTCACCACCTCCTTCTCGCGGTACAGGGTGATCACCCCGGGGCCGGTGCCCACGTAGCCGAAGTCGGCGTCGGCCATCTCGCCCGGGCCGTTCACGATGCAGCCCATGATCCCGATCTTGACCCCCTTGAGGTGGCTGGTGCGCGCGCGGATCTTCGCCGTGGTCTCCTGCAGGTCGAAGAGCGTGCGGCCGCAGCTGGGGCAGCTGATGTACTCGGTCTTGCTGATGCGCGTGCGCGTGGCCTGCAGGATGCCGAAGGCCGTGCGGTCCACCAGTTCGTCGCCACCGCTGTTCTCGGGGCAGATCATCACCCCGTCGCCGAGGCCGTCGAGCAGGAGCGCGCCCAGGTCGGTGCTGGCGTGCAGCATCAGGTGCTCGGGGTCGAGGTTCACGTAGTCGCGGCCGATGATCACCGGCACCTCGCACTGCGCCTCCATCAGCTTGAAGAAGGCGGCGCGCTGCTCGGCCATGCCGTGGGCGTTGAAGGTGTCGAGCAGCAGCACGCAGCTGTCGTCCTCGTCGAGCGCGGCGATCAGCTCGGGCGTCAGGTCCTTCAGTGTGGCGTAAACGAAGTTGAGGTCGTGGTGCACGGGCACGTTGGCCAGCAGGTCGGCGGCGGTCACCAGCGGATAGTGGCGTGGCTTGTTGCGGTCCTTCAGCCAGGTGGCGTGCTCCTGCACCACGCCCAGGGTGCCGGGGATCTCGAAGTCGAGGTGGTGGTCGCCGAGGAAAAGGTAGTCGCAGGCCTGGTCGGTGAGGTTCCACTTGTCCAGCGGCACGCTGTAGTGGTAGCCCCAGGGGAAGAGCGTGGCGGGCGTGATCTTCTTCTTCGCGCTGAGGTCGGCGATCACCACGGGCACGTGCCGCGCGCCGATATTGAGCACCTCGCGCGCGCGCCGACGCGTGTGGCCGAAGGGGTCGATGGGCACGTGGTGCACCTCGGGGATGGGGTCGTGCCCGCGGCGCGCGCTGTAGCGGTCGGCCAAGGCCTTGGCCACGGGGATCTCCGCCTCGGGCTCCTCGGTGAGGCTCACGCGGATGGTGTCGCCAAGGCCGTCCTCGAGCAGCGCACCGATGCCCACGGCGCTCTTCACGCGGCCGTCCTCGCCGTCGCCGGCCTCGGTGACGCCCAGGTGCAGCGGGTAGTTCATGCCCTCGCGCAGCATGTGGTTCACCAGCAGGCGGTAGGCCTGCACCATCACCTGCGGGTTGCTGGCCTTCATGCTCAGCACGATCTCGTGGTAGCCCTCGTCCTGGCAGATGCGCAGGAACTCCATGGCGCTCTCCACCATGCCGAGCGGCGTGTCGCCGTAGCGGTTGAGGATGCGGTCGCTGAGGCTGCCGTGGTTGGTGCCGATGCGCATGGCGGTGCCGTGCTCCTTGCAGATGCGCACCAACGGGGTGAAGCGCTCGCGGATGCGGTCGAGCTCCTCCTGGTACTCGGCATCGGTGTACTCGCGCACATCGAAGCGCTTCTTGTCGGCGTAGTTGCCGGGGTTCACGCGCACCTTCTCCACGATGCGGGCCGCGATCTCGGCGGCGTTCGGGGTGAAGTGGATGTCGGCCACCAGCGGGGTGCTGAAGCCGGCGGCGCGCAGCTGCTTCTTGATCTCGGCCAGGTTCTCGGCCTCCTTCTTCGAGGGGGCGGTGATGCGCACGAGCTCGCAGCCGGCCTCGATCATGCGGATGCTCTGCGCCACGGTGGCCGCGGTGTCCATCGTGTCCGTGGTGGTCATGCTCTGCACCCGGATCGGGTTATCCCCGCCGATGCCGATGTCGCCGATGCGCACCGCCCGCGTCCGCCACCGTTCGTACCGGGTGAGGGACGGGCAGTAGGCCGATGTGGACAGCGTGGCCGTGCTCATGCGAACGAAGGTAGGAACGTCGGGGATGGCGGATGGTTCAGGGGCAGGAGCAGGGGCAGGAGCAGGAGCGGGGAAGGACGTTCCCTTACGGAGCGACGGGCTTCGTCCCGTCCCCCGCCACGAAGGTCCAACCGCCGTTCTCCACCACGGCGCGCAGGACCGTGAGGAAGGTCTCTTTCTGCTGGTCGGCGGCCTCGAACAGCCCGCTCTGCGGCAGGCGTTGCTCGATGCGGGCCTTGGCCTGGGCCTGCATGCGGGTGTGATCGGCCGCGCTGAACTCGGCGAAGGCGCCCTCCTCCAGGTCGAAGTACTTCACATCATGCTCCAACGAAAGAAGCTTGGGCCTTCCGAGCTCAGAGAGGCGCACCGTGCGGGTGGCCTCATCGAAGGTGAGCCCCAGGCCTTCCAGGTCGTAGCCCACCGAGGCGCGGGCCTTCACCAGCAGGATGGCCTGCTTGCGGTTCCAGCCCAGGTCCTTGGTCCAGTCGAACCAGGCGGCGCTGTGGTCGCTGTAGGTGAACACC
>JAEUSV010000142.1 GCA_016788485.1 Flavobacteriales bacterium | reverse complement strand
AGGGGGTCGAGCACGATGTTGATGGCGTTGGCCAGGCCCAGCGACCAGAGGGCCATGTAGGCCGCGCCCGCCCCGCGGAAGATGGCGTTGATGGCGAAGAGCAGCATGATCACCACGTTGCTCGCCATCATGATGCGCGTGTACCACTGGCCCTCCGCCAGCACGCCGGGCGCCGCCCCCATCATGGTGAGCAGCTCCGTGCTGTACAGCATGCCGGGCACAGCGAACAGCAGGCCCACCACCAGCGCCACCAGCACGCTCTGCGCCGCCGCCACACGCGCGCCCTGTCCGTCCTTCTCCCCGGTGCGGCGCGCCACCAGTGCCGTGGCGCCCATGCCCAGGCCCCAGGCCACGGAATAGGTGATGGTGAGCATGCTCTCGGTGAAGCCCACCGTGGCGCTCGCGTTCACCCCCAGCTTGCTCACAAAGAAGGCGTCCACCAGCGCGAACAGGGCCTCCATGCCCATCTCAAGCACCATGGGGATGCTCAACAGCACGATCGCGCGCCGCACGCCCAACGTGGTATAATCACGCTCCTCGCCCCGGAACGACTCCAGGATGACCTCGATGATGCGGCGCATGGGACCCTTGACGGTCGTTGGGGCGCAAAGGTCGTCCGTACAGGCCGAGTGGCGCCCTGTTAACGGCCTGTTAAGGTGACGCGCCCCGGGCAAGCACGGCATACTTTTGGAGCAAGCGATACCCGAAACGACCATCCCCCATGAACAAGTTCATCCTCTCCCTCGGCCTCGGCCTGCTGTTCCTCGGCGCCCAGGCCCAGACCGCCAAGACCGTGGGCGGCTCCGGTCCGCAGATCACCGTGGACAAGGAGGTGCATGACTACGGCAAGATCCCGGCCGGCGCCAACGGCACCTGCGAGTTCAAGGTGACCAACACCGGCGACCAGCCCCTGATCATCACCAACTGCAAGGGCAGCTGCGGCTGCACCGTGCCCAAGTGCGACACCGCGCCCATCAAGCCCGGCCAGAGCACGATGGTTACGGTGAAGTACGACACCAAGCGCGTGGGCCCCATCAACAAGAGCGTCACGATCAGCAGCAACGCGGCCAACTCGCCCGAGAAGATCGTGCGGATCACCGGCACCGTGGAGCCCGGCATGGAGGGTACCCCCGCCAGCCCCGTGAAGGAGCAGAGCCCCATGGCCCCGGTGGAGAACTGAGCGGACATCCCCTTCGGAAAGCCCCGCTCCCGGTCCCCGGGACGGGGCTTTTTCGTTGCCCACGGTCCGCTGCGGATGCCGATCTTCGCATGCGGCCGCATCCCCAACGGCCTTCATCCGCAAGCACCCATGCCCCGCATCTCCCAGAAAGGCCAGCGCATGCCGGCCTCCCCCATCCGCAAGCTCGTCCCCTTCGCCGAGGCCGCCAAGAAGCGCGGTACCAAGGTGCTCCACCTCAACATCGGCCAGCCCGACATCGCCACGCCCCAGGTGGCGCTCGACGCGATCCGGAGCACGGACCTGAAGGTGGTGGAGTACAGCCACAGTGCCGGGTTCGAGAGCTACCGGAAAGGACTTGCGGCATACTACTCCCGCCACGGCATCCGCATCACGCACGAGGACGTGCTGATCACCACCGGTGGAAGCGAGGCCCTGCTCTTCGGCATGATGGCCTGCTTCGACCAAGGCGATGAGCTCATCGTGCCCGAGCCCTTCTATGCCAACTACAACAGCTTCGCCATCAGCGCGGGCGTGACCGTGGTGCCGGTGCGCAGCGGGATCGAAACGGGCTTCGCCCTGCCGCCCATCGCCGAGTTCGAGAAGCTCATCACGCCCCGCACCAAGGGCATCCTGATCTGCAACCCGGGCAACCCCACAGGCTACCTCTATTCCCGCGCCGAGCTGGAAACGTTGCGCGACATCGTGAAGGCCCACGACCTCTTCCTCTTCAGCGATGAGGTGTACCGCGAGTTCTGCTACGACGGTGCGAAGCACGAGAGCGCGATGACCTTGGAAGGCATCGAGGACAACGTGGTGATGGTGGACAGCGTGAGCAAGCGCTACAGCATGTGCGGTGCGCGCATCGGCGCCTTCGTCACCCGCAACCGCGAGCTCATGGCCACCGCCCTCAAGTTCGCCCAGGCCCGCCTGAGCCCTCCCACCTTTGGGCAGATCGCCAGCGAGGCCGCCCTCAACACCCCCGACAGCTACTTCACCGAGGTGATCGGAGAATACGTGCAGCGCCGCAATGTGCTGGTCGACGGGCTGAACGCGATCCCCGGCGTGCGCTGTGCGAAGCCCAAGGGAGCGTTCTACTGCGTGGCCGAACTGCCCATCGACGATGCGGACGCCTTCTGCCAGTGGCTCCTGGAGAAGTTCGAGCACAAGGGACACACCGTGATGATGGCCCCCGCCACCGGTTTCTACGCCGAACCCACACCGGGGCGCCGACAGGTGCGTCTCGCCTATGTCCTGGAACAGGAGAAACTGAATCTCGCCGTGGAGTGCCTCCAGGCCGCCCTGACCAGCTACCCCGGCAGCACGGCCGTAGCGCACGCTGCCAAGGCTTCGGCCTGACCATTCAGAACAGAACAACTCCCGTTCGTCGACTCCTCGACCGGATTCGTCGAAACCTTCCGCGTACAGGTCCCGTAAGAGGGTCCGGCATGAACCGCATGCCGCACTCACTGATAGACCATGAACGCGACGCTCATCCTTCGCACCCTAGCACTGATCCTTGCGATCCAGGCCGGACTCTCCAGCCGCGCCCAAGGCCTTGAGGAGCACATACACAGGCTGCATGTGGAAGGCATCACGAGCACCCTGCTCGAGAAGCAATGCCAGGAGGCCCTGCTTGGCTTCGACCCCGAAATGGTGGTAAGCATCGATGTCCCGGCGCAAACCGTGAAGTTCAAGACGATGCACGACCTGCCGCTCCAGGACGTCGTCAACAGCCTGAACCAGCTCGGCCTCCAGGCCCGGCTTGATGTGCGGAAGGAGGAAGAACATCCGACCGTCCCGACGCACTGAGCCCCATGAACCACCAACACACCCGCATCATCATGGCACCCCGGATACTCCTTGCCCTGCTGGCCGGTCCGTTGCTGGCCATCAGCGCGACGTACGGCCAGACCCCGAGCAACGGGTGCAGCTTCGCCGGCGCGCAGCAGTTCCCGGTGAACACCTCCTGCGTCACGAGCACCTTCAACCTCTCAGGGGGATGGGGGACCGACCTGTCGCCGGCCTTGTGCGGGGGCGCAGTGGTGCAGGATGATGGCTTCGGCTGGTTCACCGCGATCGCCGCGAGCACCACGGTCACTTACACGGCCAACAATGCGGGCCACAACCCCACGATCCACATCTACGCCGGTTCGGCCTGTGGGTCCCTGGGCGCTCCCACCTGTTACAACACATCCGCCACCAGCACGGAAACGGCCACCTTCGCCACCTCGGTGGGCCAGAGCTACCTGATCCGCATCCAGCGCAACGCATCGAACAATGCGATGGATGGCACCATCTGCATCCACAGCACCCTGGCCAACGACGACCCCTGCTCCGCCACGGCGCTCACCGTGGGCGCCTCCTGCTCATCGGTCACCTACAGCAACAGCGGAGCCACCACCACGAGCGGCCCTCCCGCACCCGGTTGCGGCACCTTCGGCGCGGGCTCCAAGGATGTCTGGTACACGTTCGTTGCGCCCGCGACGGGGCACGTCAACGTGAGCACCACGGCCGGCACGATGACCGATGCCGCCATGGCCGTGTACAGCGCGACCGCCTGCGCAGGCACGTTCACGCTGATCTCGTGCAACGACAATGCGAACGGCGGTAACATGCCGGCGATCGATCTCACCGGACTTACACCCAGCACCACGTACTACGTGCGTCTATGGGGAACCGGCACCACATCGGGCACCTATGCCATCTGCGCCTACGACATGCCCGGCGACGCACCGTGCACCGCCACCGCCCTCACCGTGAACAGCAGTTGCACGAGCATCGCATCGACCAACGTGGGCGCGTCCCAGTCGGGGGTCGCCACCCCATCCTGCGGCACCTTCAACACCGGCTCCGACGACGTGTGGTTCACCTTCGTCGCACCTGCCAGCGGCGTCACCTCGCTGAGCACCAGCGCGGGAACGCTCACCGATGGCGTAATGGCGGTATACAGCGCCCCTTCGTGCAACGGCACCATGACCCAGGTGGCGTGCAACAACAACGGCACGGGCATGCCTTTGCTCAACCTGAGCGGACTGACCGCCGGGGCCACGTACTATGTGCGCTTCTGGGGCAACGGCTCGCTTTCGGGCACCTTCAACATCTGCGCCTTCGATGCTTCGCCCGCCAACGACAACCCGTGCGGAGCCGTATCGCTGCCGGTGAACACCTCGTGCGTGAACACGTCCGGAACGAACGCATTCGCCACGGCCACGAGCGGCATACCGGCCCCCGGTTGCGGCTCAGCCCCCACAACGGATGTCTGGTACACGTTCACGGCACCGGCCACGGGCGCGGTGAACATCAGCACCACCGCCGGAACGCTCACCGATGCCGTCATGGCGCTCTACGCCGCGACCACATGCAGCAGCGGCTTCTCCGTGATCGCCTGCAACGACGATTTCGGAGGAGGCTACATGCCTTACCTCCAGGTGACCGGACTGACCCCTGGGACCACCTACTACGTCCGCATCTGGGGTTACAGCGGGGGCACCGGGACATTCAGCCTTTGTGCAACGAGCTTCACCCCGGTGGCCGGGGATGACCCCTGCACTGCGAACGCACTGACGCTCTCCACGAGCTGCACCGGGACCACCTACTCGAACACCGGTGCGACGATCAGCACGGGCATTCCCACGCCCGGGTGCGGAGGGTTGAGCGGTGGCGACATCTGGTTCAGCTTCACGGCCCCGACCTCCGGCTTCGCATCGTTCCGCACCACGGCCGGAACGCTGGCCAACACGGCCATGGCGCTGTACCGCGCTACGGCCTGCAACGGGACCCTCACCTTGGTCGACTGCGACGACAACAATGGCGCCGGCACGGCATCGTTCCTGACCTTCAGCGACCTCATTCCCGGCAACACGTACTACCTGCGCGTATGGGGCGAAGGGGCCACCTTCGGCGACTTCAGCATTTGCGGCTACGCCCCGCCCACCGGCACCTCCTGCTTCTACGCGTTGAACATGTTCGACGAGATCGGCGATGGATGGGGCGGCAGTACGGTCGGCATCCGCATCAACGGCGGAGCCTGGACCAACCATACCATCGCCACCGGTGAACGTGACGTGGTCTACATCGGCGTGAACACTGGCCAGGCCTTCGAGCTGCAGTACACCGCTGCCGGCGGTGCCCAGACCGAGATCAGCTATAACCTGCAATCAGGTCCAGGGGCGCTTTACAGCGCAGGCCCCACGCCCACCGCAGGCATCGTGTACACGGCAACGGTAGACTGTGACCCGGCACAGGCCAGTGACAGCGACTGCATCGGCGGACGAACCATCTGCAACGCGCAGGACGTGAACGGGAGCCCCACCAACACCGGCCTCGTGGCGGACCTGAACATCCAGACACGTGGCTGCCTTTCCTCGAACGAACGGCAAGGCATGTGGTACAACTTCCAGATCGCCACCGGGGGCACCGTGGCCTTCACCATCGCACCGGACAACACGGGCGACGACTACGATTTCGCGGTGTGGGGACCGTTCGCCGCGTTCGATTGCCGTAGCAAGTCGGCCCCGCTGCGCTGCTCCTACTCGGGACTGTCGGGCAATACGGGATTGCAGGTGGGAGCGGGTGATGACAGCGAGGATGACCTCGGCAACAAATGGGTCAATGCGATCAACGTGAACGCCGGTGAGGTCTACCTCCTTTACATCAGCAACTACAGCCAGTCCGGCCTGGCCTTCAACCTCACCTGGCAGCTCTCCAACGGGGCCACGCTGGACTGCCTCGTGCTGCCCATCGAGCTCGGAGGCTTTGAGGCACAGCCCATCGACCAACAGGTGAAGCTCGATTGGTGGACGGCCTCCGAGACCAACAACGACCTCTTCGTGATCGAGCGCTCCGCGGACGCCATGACCTTCGAGGCCATCGGCACGGTGGACGGCGCCGGCAACTCCACTTCGGCCATCGGCTACGACTGGGTGGATGAGGACCCGCTCTCCGGCACCTCGTACTACCGCCTGCGGCAGATCGACCTGGACGGCCTGTTCAGCTTCTCGGAGATCCGCAGCGTGCACTTCCACGGTACGGCCCACACTACGACCGCCTTCCCGAACCCGGCCACGGACCTGATCACGCTCCAGGTGGAGGCCGGTAGGGATGCGGCCTGCGACATCGAGGTGATCGACGCGCAGGGCAGGGTCGTTCAACGCATGCGCACCGCGCTGCGCGAAGGCCCCAACCAGGTGGAGCTGCGGCTCGACGATGTGGCCGAAGGGCATTACATCGCACGGCTCGTGGGTCCCTTCCAGAACGGGGTTTCCACCGTGCGGTTCACCCGCCGGACGCCCTGATCGACCTCCCGGCAAGCAACCGCTTGGCCTTGCCCACGTTCTTGCGAAGTGGAGCAACATTCCCGTAACTTACGGGCACGTTGTTCCACTTCCGCATGAAATGACCGCTACGCTCCGGCCCCACGTCACGCATTTCCGAGCTGTTGCACCATGGGTGCTGGCGCTGCTTCTGGCGGTCCTGGCGCCATGCGCCATTGCCCAGCGCCCAGCCGAGCTGACCTACAAGGCGCGCGTGACAGGCACCATCGGCACGGCACAAGAGAAGTGGATACTGGAAGCCGTGCTTGCCCAGGCACCCGGCTCCGTTGTGAGCATCGATGCCGCACTGGCACAGGCCAAGCTCCGCACGACCACCCCCTTGGACCCCGGTGAGCTCAACGCCATGCT
>JAEUSV010000108.1 GCA_016788485.1 Flavobacteriales bacterium | reverse complement strand
CGCTCGTTCACTCGCTACTCGCCGCTCGCCACTCCCAGCACATGCTCGAAGCCCAGGTCGCCCGTGCCCACCCGCAGGTCGATGCTGTCGCGCCCGGCCATGGGCTCCAGTTCCTTCCCCCTCACCTGGATGCGGAAGGTGTTCTCCGCTTGGCCGGGGTGGAACACCTGCACATAGTTCGAGCCCGTCCGGATGTTGGTGCCGGTGTCCTCCACGGCGAAACGCACCACTTCCGACCGTGCCTCCGCACTGGACCGATCGACCCATGCCGAGCCAAGGACCGTGAGGAACACAATGCCGAAGAAGAGGCCGAGCACCGCAGCGCCGCGGGTCTCACTGTTCCGTTGGTAGTAGCCGGGCACCATGCGCTTGATGCACCAAAGCACAAAGGCCGCGAGCACTAGGCCTGTTCCACCCATCAGCAGCACGTAGCGTCCTTCCTCTACAATGTTCTCCACATGGCGGCCCAAGATTGATATAGCCACCAGCGTGATGCCAAGGACCACGAACGAGCCGATCTGCACCAAGCGTTCACGGCGATCCTGAAACTTCAGCGGAGTGGTGTCATCGGGCCCGTTGCGGTAGCGATGCTGGGCCATGGAAAGCGTGGCGATCGCTTGGAGGTTAAATAGGATCAACCCACAGCCGACCAATATGAAGGGCAGGTACCACCACTTCGACGGGAAGCCGAGCCGACCCACCAGCGCCAGCACGCCGACACCGGCCAGGGCCTTCAGGCCGAAGGACCAGTACTGCGTGCGGAAGCCGCGATCGGTCTCGAGGGGATCTAGGTGGGACATGACCGCAGTAAGGTAGGAGGGACATGCAGGCGCCGCGCCGCTCGTTCACTGCCACGCCATCCTGTTCGGGAGTGCGTAGCTCCGATGAACCGCAGGGTTCCCGTTGGGAGACCCCGCGGGAGAATGGGCCTCTAGCGCGCTACTTCGAACGGAGCCGAACATGTGCTCCCGTCCGCCCTTTGCATACGCAGCACATAGAGACCGGGAAGAAGATCGCTCACATTCAAGCGGAAACTTGCCACACCATTCTTGGAGAATGGCTCGCTCAACATTCCTCTGCCGGACAAGTCAAATACCTGCACGTGCACGATCCCGGGCCCAGGAGCGCGGAATTGCACGTGAAGGTCATCGCTCGAAGGCACTGGGAAGAGAAACGGCGGTTCTGGACTCCGTTCGTTCATGCCAATGGGAACGGAGCAATGATCCGTAAGAAGCGGCGATACCGCTGTGCTCGGTGGAAGGCCCCAGGCGATCATGGGGGCCAGGGAGCTGGCACTACCAACGGTGGTGATCGTTACCGGCGCCCTGTCCATGGGCGGAGGGGTGAAAGGGTGCTCGCAGATGGTGGATCCGTCCGCCCCGAGGATGACCAATTGGCCATCGGAACCACCGACACCGGCACCACTGAATTGATCCAACTGCGTATTGCTGGCCGCAGCGATGCGCCCATCCGGAAGAACAGCGAGCTCGGTCGCCGAATCCTCCCCACTTCCGAAGGTGTGTGTGGTGATGAAGTTCCCGGAGGTATCCAGCACCGTGATGGTGCAGAAGTAGCTTCCCGCGACCTGTTGTACCGAGTACAAAAGGAAGCTGCTGTCCTTCTCCAGCACCTGCATACCCCATCCATCGGGGTAGCCGGTGAAGGACCGGGTCCACAGCGTATCTCCCATGGCATCAAGGCGTAGTAGCATGGGTCTGAAGGAGGTTGTTCCGCCCACGGCCCACGTACCTGCCGCCAGCATTCCGCCTGAGGAGACATTGATCACATTGTTAATCTCTCCTGGGTTCTGGTTGCCATATGCCTTGCTCCACAGCAGTGTTCCGGTCCGGTCCAACTTGGCCATGAAGCCATCAGTGTACATGCCCGTTGATCGGGTACTGCCGGATACCACCACACCGCTGTCCGGAGTGGTGGTCACATCCAATGCGAGATCCTCGTAGCCCGTATTGATCAAAGTGCCCCACTGGGTGTTTCCAACGCTGTCCAACTTGTACACGGCAATGTTCGCGGCATTGCCCCCACCGCTGCCTGCGGCGTAGATGCCAGCATCCAAGGCATTGTCCACCGCCTCGATGTTGGGTACGGTCGTGGTCATGCGCACCCAGAGCGGAACACCGTTGGTGTCCGTGACCATAACGATCCCCAGGTTCTGGCCAGAGGTGCCACCACAGATCAACTGGCTGTCGCCCCTGGTCTCAATGTCGAGCAGAAGGTCAACGCCACCGGACATCGCATACGAGCGTGACCAGAGCGTATCACCATCCGAATTCACCTTAAGGAGCCATCCGCAAAAGCTGTTGGTTCCAGTCAACAAGCTCCCGGTGGTGCCTGCCACATACAGGTTGTTGGAAGGCCCCGCTGCGATCGCATGGAAGTGGTCGTTCGCATAGCCGCCATATGTTCGGAGCGGGAGAGCTTGACCTTCCGAGCGCACGGGCAAGAGGAACAGGATCGGAAGAAGGATGGTGGGGGCCCTCATGGTAGCGCTTCTATATTGGTGAACTGAAGGTAGACGGTTCATGCCACAGGATACGCTGCCTTCATTGTGCAAGCACACCGCCTCGGCACGATGTCCAGGCCATCCTGTTCGGGAGCCCGCCAAAACGAACCCCCCCCGCCGTGGGGCAGGGGCTGTCGGATCCGACCGGTCGGTCGACCCAATGGTTCGACGCTACTTCACCAGGTACATCACCTCCTTCACGGCGGCGATGACGCGGGCGGGGTTGGGCAGGCTGGCCTCGATCAGGGGGGGGCTGAAGGGCAGCGGGGTGTCGGCCTGGTTGATGCGGAGCACGGGCGCGTCGAGGAAGTCGAAGGCGTCCTTCTGCACGCGGTAGGCCACTTCGCTGGCAATGCTCACCATGGGGAAGTTCTCGTCCACCACCACCAGGCGGTTGGTCTTGCGCACGCTGGCAATGATGGTGGCCGTATCCAGCGGGCGGATGGTGCGCAGGTCGATGACCTCGGCGTTCACCCCTTCCTTCTGCAGCTCCTCGGCCGCGGCCAGGGCCACCTTCATCATCTTGCCGAAGCTCACGATGGTGACGTCGGTGCCTTTGCGCGCCACGTGGGCCACGCCGATGGGCACGAGGTACTCGCCGTCGGGGATCTCGCCCTTGTCGCCGTACATGCGCTCGCTCTCCATCACCAGCACCGGATCGTCGTCGCGGATGGCGCTCTTCAGCAGGCCCTTGGCATCGTAAGGCGTGCTGGGGGTCACCACCTTGAGGCCGGGGATGTTGGCGTACATGGCCTCGAAGCTCTGGCTGTGGGTGGCGGCGAGCTGGCCGGCGCTGCCGTTGCCCCCGCGGAACACGATGGGCACGTGGAACTGGCCGCCGCTCATCTGCAGCATCTTGGCCGCGTGGTTGATGATCTGGTCGGCCGCGAGGATGGCGAAGTTCCAGGTCATGAACTCCACGATGGGACGCAGGCCGTTCATGGCGGCGCCCACGCCGATGGCGCTGAAGCCGAGCTCGCTGATGGGCGTGTCGATGATCCGCTTGGGACCGAACTCCGCCAGCATGCCCTTGCTCACCTTGTAGGCGCCATCGTACTCGGCCACCTCCTCACCCATCAGGAACACGCTCGGGTCGCGGCGCATCTCCTCGCTCATCGCTTCGTTCAGGGCCTCGCGGTATTGGACGGTACGCATGGGTCTTGCTTGGGGGTGGCAAAGGTAGGCCCGGACCCGTGATCCGGGACCGGGCCTGCCTGCAGGGTTCGATCAATGGGCCACGACCACACGGAAGGCGCGCCTTCCCTCGCGACCGCTCACCTCCACGAGGTAGGCGCCCGAAGGAAGACCCTCCACGGAAAGCCGGGTGCGGTCCTGCTGCACCGGCGCGCTCATCACCACGCGCCCCTGCGCATCGTGCAACCGCACCACCGCGCTGCCGAGGCCTGCGGCGCCCGTGACCACCACCTGTTCCTGCGCCGCGTCCACGAAGACCTGGAGCGTGGCCAGCGCCCCGCCTTCGGCCAGGCCCACCGTGCTCGGGTAGCAGGCGCTGGTGTCGACACAGCCGTTCTGCGTCACCTCCACGGCGAAGGTGCCGATGGTGGTGGGCTGGAAGGAGGGTGCGGTGGCCCCGGTCACTTCAGCATAACCGTTGCTGCAGTCGAGCCACTGGTACTGCGCACCCAGCGCCTGGCTCACCAGGTTGTTGCCGCTCTGCACCACGTTGATGTTCACCGTGGTGGTGCCGAGCACGAGCGTGACGAGCGAATCGCAGGTGCCGCCCGTGGTGAAGCTGGCGGTGTAGGTGCCCGGCTGCGTGAGCACCTGACCGTTGAAGGTGTAGCTGTCGCCGGGGCAGACCTGCTGGTTGACCACCGTGCCGAGCGTGGCGCCTGCCACGAAATTACTGCTGGTGCCCTGGAGGGTCATGTTCGTGAAGGTGCCGTTGCCGTTGCCCATCGCATCCACCAGCGAGGTGACACCGGTGTTGTTGCCTCCGGCCACGCCCTGGTCCATGGTGTAATACAGCTCGAGGCCGGGGGTGGCCGTGTCGATCCGCGAGGACGCGATGCAGTCCACCTGCTGGGCGGTGAGCGCCACGCTCCACAGGCTCACCTCGTCGATGGGGCCGTCGAAATTGAAGTTGTCGAGGCTGTAGGGCAGGTTGCCGATGTGGAAGGTGCCCGTGGTGCTGGTGATGCCGCCCGAGGCCGTGACGGAGGTGACCTGCGCCCCGTTGTGGTAAAGGATCAGCTGGGATCCGTCATACACCATGGCCAGGTGCTGCCACGCGTTCATGGTAAGCCCTCCGTAGTTCAGCGTGTAGAAGGTTCCACCGCTGTTGCGCAATCTGCCCTCCAGGATGTTGGTGTTCTGGAGCTTCAGCATGTAGAAGTCGGCCACCGCCTCATCGCGCAGGCCCACGATGCCGTGGTGCTCGGAACCTGCGGTCGGCTTGATCCAGCACGTCATGCTGAACCCGTTGACACCGGCCACGAGCGCCGATCCGTTCGCCACGGTGACGGCGTCGTTGATGCCGTCGAAGTCGAGGGCGTTCTGCACCTGGGCCTGGGCCAGGAAGGGGATCAGCAGCAGGGCGGCAAGGAGTCGGGGTCCACGCATGGGGTTCGGTTTTCGGGATGACGGTGGCGCAGGGGTCAGCGTTGCACCACCACGCGGAAGGTACGTTGCACGGCGCCGCTGGAGGTGCTCACCAGGTAGAGACCGTCGGGCACGCCGGCGAGCGGGAGGGTCACGCGGCCTCCGCGGCCTTTCACGGTGATCACCATGCGGCCACCGGCGTCGAGCAATACCACGTTGAGGTCGGCAGCGGCAGGGGCGCCGCTCACCACCACCTGGTCGTTGGCCGCATCCACGGTCACCTGCAGGTCGCGGAGCAGCCCAAGCTCACCGATGCCCACGTTGGAGTAGCATGCGCTGGTGTCCACACAGCCGTTCTGCGTCACCTCCACGGCGTAGGAGCCCGCGACCGCGAGGGAGTAGCTGGGGGCCGTGGCACCGGTGATCTCGGCATAGCCGTTGGCGCAATCGAGCCATTGGTACTGCGCACCGGTGGCCTGGGCCACGAGGTTGTTGCCGCTCTGCACCACGTTGATGTTCACAGGGGTCACGCGCAGGTCGAGCGTGGCCAGCGAATCGCAGCCGCCCACGGGATAATTCGCCGTGTAGGTGCCAGCCGCGGTGTAGGCCTGTCCGTTGAAGGTGTAGGTCTCACCGGGGCAGATGGTCTCCACCAGCGTTCCCGCCACCGGGCAGCCGTCCACATAGTTGCTGGTGGCCCCGCTGAGCGCGAAGCCCACGAGCGTGGCGTTGTTGCCTCCTGCCGCGTTCACCAGGGTGGTGGCGCCGGCGTTGGAACCGCCCGCGGTGCCCTGGTCCATCTTGTAGTAGAGCTTCAGGTCGGCGTCGGAGGGGTCCGCGCCATAGTTCATCACGCATTGCACCTCGGCCGCGGTAAGGCCGCGCTTCCACAGGGTGGTCTCGTCCACCTGGCCATCGAGGAAGATCTGCGTGGAGCCCGGGATCGGCATGTTGCCGATGCGGAACATGCCGTTCTGGCTCGTGATGCTGCCCGAGGCCGCCACGCTCTTCACCAGCGTTCCGTTCCGGTACATGGCCAGCAGGCTGCCGTCGTAGGTAAGGGCCAGGTGCTGCCAGCTGTTGAGCGTGAGCACGCCGAGGGAATCGATGGTGAAGATGCCGCCGTTGCTGTTCCGGAAGCGGCCCTCCAAGGTGGTGCCGTAGGTCTGCAGCAGGTAGAAGTCGCAGGTGGCGTTGTCGCGGAAGCCCGCGAAGGCCTCCATGTTGGGCCAGTTGGCGCTCTGCGTGGGGTATACCCAACAGGTGAGGCTGAAGCCGTTGGTGGAATTGGCCACCAGCGCGGAGGCGTTGTTCACGTTGACCTCGTCGTTCACCCCGTCGAGGTCGAGGGCGTTCTGGGTCTGGGCGCCCAACAACAGCGGGAAAAGGAGGGCCGGGACGATGGCGTAGCGTTGGATCATGGCAGGGCGTTGAAGTAGGTATCGCGAAACTAGGTGGCCCCGCACGGCCCGTTGTCGTGATCCGGCCACACGAGGCCGCGAAGTGTCAACAGCGGGCGGAGGAAACCCGCGAACGTCATCCGCTCCTATTTTCGCGGCCCCTCCTGTTCGGACCGCCGAACAAGGCTCGGCCCCCAACGTTCCACGATCATGAAGATCCTCGTCCTCATCAGCCAGGTGCCCGACACCACCGCGCGCATCGCGTTCGCCAACAACAACACGCAGTACGATGCCAACGGTGTCACCTTCATCGTGAACCCGTACGACGAGTGGTACGCCCTGGTGCGCGCCCTGGAGCTGAAGGAGGCCAAGGGCAGCGGCAGCGTCACCACCATCACGGTGGGCGGTGCCGACACCGAGGCCACCATCCGCAAGGCGCTGGCCATAGGGGCCGACGAGGCCGTGCGCGTGGACGCCGCCGCGAGCGATGCCTACCAGGTGGCCGCCGAGGTGGCCGCCTACGCCAAGGACAAGGGCTTCGACCTGGTGCTCGCCGGCAAGGAGACCATCGACTTCAACGGCGGGCAGGTGGGCGCCATGGTGGCCGAGCTGCTCGAGCTCCCCTACGTGCCCCTGGCCAGCAAGCTCGAGGTCAACGGCACCACCGCCACGGTGGAGCGCGACGTGCCCGGCGGCGTGGAGGTGCTGGAGCTGCAGCTGCCCTGCGTGATCGGCGCGGCGAAAGGCATGGCCGAGCAGCGCATCCCCAACATGCGCGGCATCATGGCGGCCCGCACCAAACCCCTGCAGGTGGTGCCCGCCACCAACCCCGCACCAGTGTCCGCCACCGTGCTGTTCGAGCTGCCCCCCGCCAAGGGCGCGGTGAAGATGATCCCCGCCGAGGAGGCCGGGAAGCTGATCGAACTGCTGCACACCGAGGCCAAGGTGATCTGAGCGGACAAGGCCGCAGAGGCGCAAAGACGCAGAGAGGAACGGAAGAAACGCACCCGAAACGTCGACCCCGAGGGTCGGCCAGCGAAAAGCAAGCACCATGAGCACGATCGTCTTCATCGACACCCGGGGTGAAAAGCTCCCCAAGGCGGCCCAGGAGGCCGTGACCTACGCCAGCCAGCTGGCCGGTGGCCCCGTTACGGCCGTCACCTTCGGCGATGCCCAGGGGCTCGAGGCCCTCGGCGCGCAGGGTGCGGGCAAGGTGATCGTGGCGCGCGGCGTGAAGGCCGTGGACGGCCAGCAGCTCACCAAGCTGGTGTGCGATGTCGCGGCCGCGGAGAACGCGACCACCATCGTGTGCGTGGCCGACGCCACCGGCAAGGCCGTGGCCCCGCGCGTGGCGGCCCGCCTGAAGGCCGGGCACGTGGCCGGCGCCATCGGGCTGCCCGAGGGCGACCGCTTCAAGCGCAACGTGTTCAGCGGCAAGGCCCGCGCCTTCGTGGAGGTGAAGAGCCCCGTGAAGGTGGTGAGCCTGAGCCCCAACAGCATCGCCATCGGCCAGGGCGGCGGCAGCGCCACCGTGCAGGACTTCGCCGGCGACCTCGGCCCCGCGCGCGTCACCGTGAAGGAGGTGCGCAAGGCCGGCAGCGGCATCCCCCTGCCCGAGGCCGAGCTGGTGGTGAGCGCCGGCCGCGGCATGAAAGGCCCCGAGCACTGGGCCCCCGTGGAGGAGCTGGCCACCCTGCTGGGCGCCGCCACCGCGTGCAGCCGCCCGGTGGCCGACATGCACTGGCGCCCGCACCACGAGCACGTGGGGCAGACCGGCGTGGCCATCCGCCCGAACCTCTACATCGCCATCGGCATCAGCGGCGCCATCCAGCACCTGGCCGGCGTGAACCAGAGCAAGGTGATCTGCGTGATCAACAAGGACCCCGAGGCGCCCTTCTTCAAGGCCGCCGACTACGGGATCGTGGGCGACGCCTTCGAGGTGCTGCCCAAGCTGATCGAGGCCGCGAAGAAGCTCAACGCGGAGCGCTGATCACCGGCCGCGGTGCGGGGTGGCCTCCGGTTGACGGCCACTGCGTATCTTCACGGCCCGTTGCACCGCCGTTGGCGGGTTCCCGAGGATGGAGAAGGTCGAGCTGAAGTTCCTGCGCATCACGTACAGCCACACGCATGCCGGGGCGTACGCACTGATCCTGGCCGAGGTGCACGGCGACCGCCGCCTGCCCATCATCATCGGCGGGGTCGAGGCGCAGGCCATCGCCATCCAGGTGGAGAACATCAAGCCGGCCCGCCCCCTCACGCACGACCTGTTCAAGAACCTGAGCGACACCCTCGGCATCACGCTGAAGGAGGTGATCATCAACGACCTGGTCGAGGGCATCTTCCACGCCAAGCTGGTGCTGGAGCAGAACGGCCATGAGGTGGAGATCGACGCGCGCAGCAGCGACGCCATCGCGCTCGCCCTGCGCTTCGAGTGCCCCATCTTCTCCTACGAGTTCATCATGAGCGCCGCCGGCCTCAAGGTGGAGGAGGGTGAGGAGGAGAAAGGCGAGGAGGAGAAGGCCGAGAAACCCGAGCGCACCGAGCGCAAGGGGCTCAAGAGCGCCAGCATCGAGGACCTGAAGGAGATGCTCGACCAGGCGCTGAGCGACGAGGACTACGAGCGCGCGAGCAAATTGCGCGACGAGATCCAGCGCCGCGAGCAAACGAACTAGGGCCGTGCGCGTTCAGCGTCGTTCGTTCCCCGCGGAGAACGTGGCCCAACGCGCGTGATCCACTGTCCCGTTGTGCATTGTTCGTCACGAACGCTGGGCGGCGACCCACCATGCACGGACAACGATGCACGTCCTTGGGCCACGCGTTAGCCGTACGGCTGAACTTCTATCTTGTCACCCACGAACAACGACCGCATGTCGAAGACCGAATCGTGGGGCTCGCGCGTGGGCCTCATCCTGGCGATGGCCGGCAACGCCGTGGGACTGGGCAACTTCCTGCGCTTCCCTGTGCAGGCCATCCAGAACGGAGGTGGTGCCTTCATCATCCCCTACATCGTCTGCTTCCTGCTCATGGGCATCCCGCTGCTC
>JAEUSV010000105.1 GCA_016788485.1 Flavobacteriales bacterium | reverse complement strand
CGTGCCCGCGTTCGGGGCGTTCACGTTGAACACCGTGCCGGCCACGTCCAGGCTCGCGCACAGGCTGCCGCCGCCCTGCACCAGCAGGCCGTTGACGTCGAAGCCCGTGGTCACGCCGGGCACCACCACGCTCAGGTCGAGGCCCGTGGGGAACACGAAGCTGTGGATGGTGTACAGGCCACCGGCCGTCACCGTGAACTCGGGCGTGGCGCCCAGTTGCTCGATCACCAGACCTGCACCGCTGGTGAGCACGTACGCCTGGCTGTAGCCGGCGGGCACGTTCGCATCACCGTTCGCCGTCGCAGTCAGCACCACGCTGGAGTCGCTCAGGCACACATCACCGCCTCCGCTCATCGTGCCCGCGTTCGGGGCGTTCACGTTGAACACGGTACCGGCCACGTCCAGGCTCGCGCAAAGGCTGCCGCCGCCCTGCACCAGCAGGCCGTTCACATCGAAGCCCGTGGTCACACCAGGCACCACCACCGAGAGGTCGAGGCCCGTGGGGAACACGAACGAATGGATGGTGTACAGGCCACCGGCCGTCACCGTGAACTCAGGCGTGGCGCCCAGTTGCTCGATCACCAGACCTGCACCGCTGGTGAGCACGTACGCCTGGCTGTAGCCGGCGGGCACGTTCGCATCACCGTTCGCCGCGGCGACCAGCTCGGCGCTGCCGCCGTTCAGGCACACGTCGGAACCACCGCTCATCGTACCCGCGCCGGGGTCGCTCACGGTGAAGGCCGCACCAGCCACATCGAGGCTGGCACAGATGGTTCCGCCGCCCTGGATCAGCAGGCCGTTCACGTCGAAGCCCGTGGTCACGCCAGGAACTACGATGCTCAGGTCGAGCGTGGCGGGATCGTACACCAGGGAGTGGATGGTGTAGGCACCACCCGTGGTGACGGTGAACTGGGGCGTCGTAGACACTTGCTGGATCACAAGTCCGGTGCCGCTGGTGAGCACGAACAACTGCTGATAACCGGCCGGGATCACGACGGCACCACCGGAGGTGGCGGCCAGGATCGCAATGCCGTTCTCCTCGCAGACGTCAGGCTTCACCGTGGACATGGTGCCCGCGGAAGCCTCGCAGACAGGCAGCACTTCGATCGTATAGTCCTCCACCTCACCGGTGGCGAACTGATCGCAGGCACCGCGGAAGGCGAACGCGCTCATGCTGATGCGCACGCGCTTCGGGCCGGCCGATGTTCCGGTCGGGACCGCGATGGTGCCGCTCTCGGAACCGAAGCCAACGGTCTGCAGGGCGAGCTCACCCGCCCCGAAGGTCCCATCGCTGTTCCAATCGACCCATGCACGCCAGCGGTAGCGCAGGAAAAAAGGCCCTCCGGGCTGAAGGACGACCGGAATTGTCGAGGCCTGCTGCACCGAAATGCTCTGCGCCGTGAAGTCGGCGTAGCCGTTGTTGTCGCCGGAGAGGTTGTCGATGGTCCCGAGCTGAACACGGGCGACGTTGAAGACGTTGCCCGAACCTCCATCAGAGGTGCAATAGGTCTGGGCGCTGGTATCACCGAAGGCGAGAAGGGCCATCATGGCCAGGGCTCCTCGCCAGTTCCGTCCCGGAGGGGAGGTCCGCTGGAGTTCGATCGGTAAATGCATGGGGGTTGGGGATTAAAGGCTGAACAGCCTGTTCAGGGTTTAGTGTCGATACTTTGAACATCGGTTCGCTGAAAAAGTTCGCGCCCCCTGTCCCGGGATCGGCGGAAGGCCACGAGCCCGAACGTGAAAAGGCTGTTAACGCCGATCTGCCGGGGTGCCCCCCACCCCTAACATTGCAGGCCTGCCATGAGCCGCCGTACCATCGCCACCGTGATCCTGCTCGCCACCCTGAGCGTGGTGGGCGTGGTGCTCACCCAGGTGCTCTGGCTGGACCGGGCCTTCAACGTGCAGAAGCAGGAGGCCGAGCTGCACCTGCGCCAACAACAGCAGCTGGACAAGCAGTTCAACGACCGGGTGACGATCGCGCTCACTGCCGTGGCCGAGAAGATCCTGTCGATCAACAAGGACCCTTCGGACCTCTACGATGCCGTGAAGCAGGCGCGCCCCAACTACTTCGCGGTGGCCATCAACGACACGGTGCACCCCTACCTGTTGGAGGCGCTGCTGCGCAAGGAGTTCATGCGACGCAACATCGTCGACGACTTCGAGTACGGCATCTATGACTGCTTCACCGACAGCGTGGTGTACGGCAACTACGTGAGCCTGCTGGACAGCACGGTGGCCGACACGGCGCGGCACAGCCAGCTGCTGAAGCTGGACAAGGACGGGCACTACTTCGGCGTGTATTTCCCGCGGCGCAACAGCAGCCTGTGGGAGCCGAAGCCGCGAAGCAGGGCCACATGGATCTACCCGGCCATCGTCACGCTCATCGTGTTCGGGTTCTTCGCTTACAGCCTGCTGGTGATCCTGCGGCAGAAACGGCTCAGCGAGATCAAGAACGACTTCATCGGCAACATGACCCACGAGCTCAAGACGCCCATCAGCACCATCGCGCTGAGCAGCGAGGTGCTGTGCGAGCCGGGCATCGAGCGCGAGCCGGAGCGGTTGCGCATGTACGCGGGGATCATCCGGTCGGAGAACGAGCGCCTGCGCACGCAGGTGGAACGGGTGCTGCAGCTGGCCACGCTCGACCGGGAGAACCTGGCCCTGAAGCGCGAGCGTGTGGACCTGCATGCCATCATCGGGGAGGTATGCGCCTCCTTCGCGGTGCAGGTGAAGGAACGCAGCGGCACGCTCGGCACCGACCTGCAGGCGCAGCGCCACACCGTCACCGGCGACACCGTGCACCTCACCAACATGCTGTTCAACCTGGTGGACAACGCGGTCAAGTACAGCCCGGGCCTGGTGGAGGTGACCATCGCTACGCGCAACGAAGGTGGCCAGCTGTGCATCAGCGTGCGCGACAGGGGCCTGGGGATCCGTCGCGAGGACCAGCGCCATGTCTTCGAGCGCTTCTACCGCGTGCCCACGGGCAACGTGCACAACGTGAAGGGCTTCGGGCTGGGCCTGCATTACGTGCAGCAGATCGTGCACGCGCACGGCGGCACCATCGGGCTGGCCAGCGAGCCCGGCGCGGGCAGCACCTTCACCATCCGACTACCGATCAACCACGACGCCGCATGAACAGCAAGGCCGACATCCTGCTGGTGGAGGACGACCAGAACCTGGGCTTCGTGATCCAGGATGCGCTCAAGCGCAAAGGCTACACCGTTCACCTGTGCCGTGACGGCAAGGAGGGGCTCAAGTACTTCAACGAGCATGTCTACGACCTGTGCGTGCTCGACGTGATGCTGCCGCAGAAGGACGGCTTCAGCCTCGCCGAGGACATCCGGCTGGTGAACGCCCAGGTGCCCATCGTGTTCCTCACGGCCAAGAGCCAGACCGAGGACCGCATCGCCGGGTTCAAGGCGGGCGGCGACGACTACCTCACGAAGCCTTTCAGCCACGAGGAGCTGGTGCTGCGCATCGAGGCCATCCTGCGCCGCACCAAAGGCACGATGGAGGATCCGCGTTCACGCGAGGTGTTCCAGATCGGCAGTTACACCTTCGACCACCGCAACCTGGCGCTGAAGCACCCGGACGAGGAGCGCAAGCTCACCAAGAAGGAAGCCGATGTACTGCGCCTGCTGTGCATGCACCGCGACCAGGTGCTGCCGCGCGAGCTCGTGCTGAACATGGTGTGGGGCGACGACACCTACTTCCTGGGCCGCAGCCTGGACGTGTTCATCAGCCGATTGCGCAAGTACCTGAAGCTCGACCCCACGGTGCAGATCATGAACGTGCACGGCGTGGGCTTCAAGTTCCAGGTGGGCTGAAGGAAGTGCGGCGGCGGCCATCCGAAGATGGGCGCGCCGCCGCCACCCCAACGTATCCTTGAACGCGCGCTACCCTCCGCCGAGCAGGCGCTTCACGAGCGTTGATACCGCACCGCCATCGGCCCGGCCGGCAAGGCGCTTGTTCGCTTCCCCCATCACACGGCCCATGGCCTTCATGTCCGTGGCACCGAGCTCGGTGATGATGGTGCGCACGGCCTGCTCCACTTCGGCCTCGCTCATGCGCGCCGGCAGGTAGGCCTCGATCACCTTCGCCTGCGCCTCGTCCTCGCCCGCCAGGTCCGCGCGGCCCTGCTGGTGGAAGATCGCGGCCGCCTCGGCGCGTTGCTTGTGCAGCTTCTGCAGCAACCGCAGGCCCGCTTCATCGCTGATGCCATCGGTGCCACCGCCCTCCTTGGTGAGCTCGAGCAGGATGGCGCTCTTGATGGCGCGCAGGGCGTTCAAGCGGTCCTTGTCGCGGGCCAGCATGGCGGCCTTGATGTCCGCGTCGATGCGCTGCTGCAGGTTCATGCTCAGTCCACGTTGTCGTGGAGGAAGGGGTTGTTGCGGCGGAGCTCCACGCGGCGCTCGCCGTTCTCATCGGTCTCCTCGCTGAGCGTGTAGCGGCTCACGCTGCTCTCCGCGCTGTGCGGCACATCGCCCAGGGTGATGTTCTTGCGGCGGAAGGCGGGTTCGCGCTCCATGTCGCTCACACCATTGGGGGAACGCAGGCGCAGGCTCATCTCACGCATGCGCGACAGCCGGTCCTCCACTCGGGTGTGGTGGTCCTGGTGCGTGATGCGGGGCTCGGCGGCCTGCGGGGTGGAAGGCTGCATCGCCACTGGTTGCTGAACGCGCGCCACCGGCTCCTCCTCTTCTTGCGGCGCCGCCTCGTACAGGTCGTGCGTCACCTTGTCCTCCTGCACGGGGGCCGCGGGGCGCTCCACCACCGGCTGGCCCATCACGGGCGTAGGCTTGATGTCGAACTCGATGGTGCCCTGCTTCACGGGCTCGGCCACGGGCGTGGCCACGGGCGCGGCCGGAGGAACCGTGGCGACCGGCTCGGGCGTGGCGGGCTTCAGGAAGGGCGCGAGGGGGTCCTCCTTCTCCACGGCGGGTGCGGCCACCGGCGTTGCACCGGAAGCGCTGAAGGGGTTCTCCAACGGGCGCGTGATGGGCGTCACCTCCGGCGTGAGCGGGGTGACGATGCGCTCCTTGGCGGGCTCCGTGATCGGGGTGCCGTCGCTGTTGAGGTTGAAGCCCGTGGCGATCACCGACACACGGATGCGGTCGCCGAGCGAATTGTCGCGGCAATAGCCCCAGATCACATCGGCGTTGCTGCCGGCGGCCTCCTGGATGTGGTCGGTGATCTCCGACATCTCATCCATGCTGATGTCGTCGTTGCCGAGGGCCACATTGAGCAGCACGAACTTGGCGCCGCGGATGTCGTTATCGTTGAGCAGGGGCGATGCGAGCGCCTCGCGCACCGCACGCACGGCGCGGTCCTCGCCCTCGGCCTCGGCGAGACCCATGATCGCCGAGCCGCTGTTGCTCATCACGGTGCGCACGTCCTCGAAGTCGACGTTCACCTTGCCGGGGTTGTTGATCACATCGGCGATGCCGCGCGCGGCCGTGGAGAGCACGTTGTCCGCATGCGCGAAGGCCTCGTCCACCTTCAGGTTGCCGAAGAGCTCGCGCAGGCGGTCGTTGTTGATCACCAGCAGGGTGTCCACGCTCTGGCGCAGGTCCTCGATGCCGGCCTTGGCCTGCTCGATGCGCTTCTTGCCCTCCCACCTGAAGGGCATGGTGACGATGCCCACGGTGAGGATGCCCATGTCCTTGGCCACGCGGGCGATCACGGGCGCGGCGCCGGTGCCGGTGCCACCGCCCATGCCGGCGGTGATGAACACCATCTTGGTGCGGTTGCTGAGGAGCTGGCGGATCTCATCGAGGTTCTCCTGGGCCGCCTCCTGGCCACGCTTGGGCACGCTGCCCGCGCCGAGGCCCTCGGTGAGGGCCAGGCCGAGCTGCAGCTTCACGGGCACCGGGCTCAGGTCGAGCGCCTGGCGGTCGGTGTTGCAGATGATGAAATCCACGCCCTTGGTGGACTGGGAGTACATGTGGTTGACGGCGTTGCTGCCGCCGCCGCCCACACCGATCACCTTGATGATCGAGGCCAGTTCGCTGGGGAGTTCGAATTTCATGGACGTTGGGGATTGGTCGTTGGGGTTGGGAAAGGACTGCGGTCTACGGCTACTCGTCGTCGCGGATCAGGTCGCTGCTGGTGGAGATCACCTTGTCCCAGAAGCTCTTGAGCACGCCGCCGCTGCTGGTGCCGGGCTTCTCGGTACCCTGGCGCACGGTGGTGGTGTTCTGCTGGCGGCTGGGGCGGCTGCGGTCCAGGTGCTGGAACCCACGCATCACCAGGCCCACGCCCGTGGCGTACAGCGGACTGGTGATGTCGCCGACCTTGCTGCTGCCGAGGTGCTCGTTGGGGTAGCCGATGCGCGTGCTCAGGCCCGTGACGTATTCGGTAAGCTGGCGCAAGTGCTTCAACTGCGCGCCGCCGCCGGTGAGGACGATGCCGCCGGCTGTGAGCTGCTTCTCGAGGCCGCTGTTCTTGATCTCGAAGTACACGTGCTCGAGGATCTCCTCCATGCGGCACTGGATGATGTGCGCGAGGTTCTTCACGCTGATCTCCTTGGGGTCGCGGCCCTTCAGGCCCGGGATCGACACCACCTCGTTCTCCTTGTTCTCGGCCGCGAGCGCGCTGCCGAAGCGGGTCTTGAGGAGCTCGGCCTGGTGCGTGAGGATGCCGCAGCCCATCTTGATGTCGTTGGTGATCACCTCGCCACCGAAGGGGATCACGGCCGTGTGGCGGATGATGTTGTCGGAGAAGATGGCGATGTCGGTGGTGCCGCCGCCGATGTCCACGAGCACCACGCCCGCCTCCTTCTCCTCCTGGCTGAGGACGGCGTCGGCGCTGGCCAGCGGCTCCAGGATGAGCTCGGTGACCTCGAGGCCCGCCCGGTGCACGCACTTGTTGATGTTGCGCGCCGCGGTGATCTGGCCGCTGATGATGTGGAAGTTGGCCTCCAGGCGAACCCCGCTCATGCCGATGGGGTCCTTGATGCCCTGCTCGCCGTCCACGATGTACTCCTGCGGCAGCACGTGGATGATCTCCTCGCCCGCGGGCATCACCAGCTTGTACATGTCGTCCACCAGCGCATCGATGTCGCCCTGGCGGATCTCATCCTCCAGGCTCTGGCGCGTGATCATGCCGCGGTGGTGCATGCTGCGGATGTGCTGCCCGGCGATGCCCACGTTCACGGTGCTGATGTCGACACCGGCCATGTCACCGGCCTCGCGCACGGCCTCGCGGATGCTGTCCTCCGTCTTCTGGATGTTGCTCACCACACCGCGGCTCACGCCTTCGCTGCGGGTCTTGCCCAGGCCGAGGATCTCGATCTTGCCCTGTTCGTTCCGGCGCCCGACGATGCAGGCGATCTTGGTGGTTCCGATGTCGAGTCCGACAACGATCTCGTCTTGCGGGTTCATGGGGGCGCTCACGTCAGGGAGTGGTTCGTTTGGTGCAGACGACCTGGTCGGCGAAGCGCACGTCGATGCGTGCGTAGCGGCGCCAATCGGTCTGGGGGATGCCTTGCGCGTAGAACAGCTTCAGCTTGGCCAGGCGGCGGGCCAGGTCGGTGCCATCGCCCACGGCCACTCGCTGACCGCCCACGCGGGGGATCAGCTCGAACTCGCCCTCGGCGGTCACCACCACCTGGTCAATCAGGGCGTTCCAGAAGGGATCGGCCGTGATGGTACGGGCCAGCGTGAGGATCTCGTCGCTGCGGGTGGACCAGCGCAGGCTGTCGCTCGCCGTCACGAGGTGCTCACCCTCGGCGAAAGGCTCGCTGAGGGCGCCGGTCACCACGAGCACGCGGGGGGTGTAGGTGGCGGAGGGGGGCATGCTCCAGCCATCGCGGTCGATGTAGAAGCTGGTGGCGTCGGCGTTGATCACGCGCACGATGGGCAGGCGCTGCTTCACCTGCACATGCAGCGTGCCGTCGAGGTCGTGGTACACCGCGGCGTCGGACACGCAGGCCAGGTCGCGCAGGCGGCCCTCGATCGCGGTGAGCTCGACCTCTCCCACGGGCCTGCCGATCACACCATCGCCACCGGCGAGCACCAGCTCACGCACCGCGGCGGCATCGATGAACTGCACGCCTTCGGGGCTGTCCACCACCACGTCGATCGCGGTGATCGGGCGGCGTTCGCTGCTGCGCTCCACGAAGCCCAAGGCCACCACCACGCCGATGGTCCCGAGGACCAGGGCGAGCGGCTTCAGCAGGCGCTTGAACTTCTCCATGGGTCAGCGTTCGTTGATCAGGGCGGCGATGAGCGGCACTTCCCGGTCGATGTCGCCGGCCCCAAGCGCGAGCAAGATGTCCACATCGCGCGTGCGCAGGAGCGGCAGGAGCTCCTGTTTTGTGCACAGGGTCTTGTTCTTTAGTGGCACCCGGTCCAGCAGCCAGGCCCCGGTGATGCCGGGGATCGGCTCCTCGCGGGCGGGGTAGATCTCGAGCAGGATCAGCTCATCGAGCTGTGCGAGGCTCTGGGCGAAGCCATCGGCCAGGTCGCGCGTGCGGGTGAACAGGTGGGGCTGGAAGATCCCGGTGACGCGCCGTCCAGGGTACATCTCGCGCACGCTCCGGATGCAGGCGTCCAGTTCGGCCGGATGGTGGGCGTAATCGTCGATGAACACGCTCTTCGCCGTGCGCGCCCGCAGCTCGAAGCGCCGGCTCACGCCCCGGAAGGAGGCCAGGCCCTTGCGCAACCGGTCCTCGGGAACGCCCAAGGCCAAGGCCATGGACGCGGCGGCCACGGCGTTCTCCACGTTGTGGCGGCCGGGCATGCCCAGGGCTAGGTCAAGCAGGGTCCGCTCCGGCGTCACCAGGTCGAACCGGTAGGCGCCATCGGCCACGCGCACCTGCTCGGCGCGGAACGGAGCGGTGCCATCGATGGCATAGGCCTGCACGTTCCCATCGGAGAACCGCGACGCCACCCGCTCATGCACGAGCAGCTTGCCACTGCACAGGCCGGCGAACTCGGCATAGGCCGCGTACATGGCCTCGGCCGTGCCGTAGATGTCCAGGTGGTCGGGGTCCATGGCGGTGACGATGGCGTCCGTAGGGGATAAACGCAGGAAACTGCGGTCGTATTCGTCCGCCTCCACCACGTTCACCGCAGCACCGTCGTCCAGTAGCACGTTGGTCCCGTAGTTCGCGCTGATGCCGCCGAGGAAGGCGTTGCACCGCACACCCCCGCTGGTGAGCAGGTGGGCGAGCATGGTGCTCACGGTGGTCTTGCCGTGCGTACCGGCCACCGCGATGGTGCGGCGGTCGCGCGTGATCATGCCGAGCACCTCGCTGCGCTTCAGGATGCGGCAGCCGCGCTCCTCCCAGTAGCGCAGCACCTGGCTGCTCACCGGCACGGCCGGGGTGCGCACCACCAGCACCTGCGATGCGTCGGCCTCCCTGAACTCGGCGGGGATGAGCTTCGGGTCCTCGCTGAACTGCACCTCGATGCCCTCCATGCGCAGCTGGCCGATGAGCTCGCTGGGGGTCTTGTCGTAGCCGGCCACTGCGGCGCCCGCCCGTCGATAATAGCGGGCCAGCCCGCTCATGCCGATGCCGCCGATGCCGATGAAATAGAGGTGGGTGGGTCGTTCCATGGTCAGTTGCGGGCAAGGCGGAGCACTTCCGCGGCGATGGCATCGGCCGCGTTCCCCAGGCCCAGGCCGGCGATGGCCTGGGTGAGGTGGTGACGCTGCCCGGGGTCGTCGATCAGCGCGAGGATGGCGTCGCCGAGATCGGCGGTGGCGCGGTCGTCGCGCACGAGCACCGCAGCGCCCCGGTCGGTGAGCGCCCGCGCGTTGAGCGTCTGGTGGTCCTCGGCAGCGGTGGGCAGCGGCACCAGGATGGCGGGAAGCCGCACCAGGCACAGCTCGCTCACGCTGATGGCACCGGCGCGCGCCACCACCAGGTCGGCCACGGCGTAGGCCAGGTCCATGCGCGCCACGAACTCCTGCACGCGGCAGTCGGCGTAACCTTCGCGTTGCACCGCCTCGAGGGCGCGCGCATGGAACGGCGTGCCGGTCTGCCAGATGAGCTGCACGCCGCGCGCCTTCAGCTTCGGCAGCGCCGCTTCGATGCCCAGGTTGATGCCGCGTGCACCAAGGCTTCCACCGGTGACGAACACCGTGGGGCGCCCTTCCGCCAGGCCGAACTGCTCAAGGCCCCGGGGGCGCTTGCCTTCAAGCCGCACCACCTCGTCGCGCACCGGGTTGCCGGTGAGCAGGATGCGGTCCTTCGGGAAGTACTTCTCCATGCCGGGGTAGGCCACGCAGATGCGTGCGGCCTTGCGGGCGAGCATGCGGTTGGTGGCACCGGCGTGGCTGTTCTGCTCCTGGATGAGCGTGGGCACGCCAGCGCGCTGGGCGGCGGCGAGGGTGGGGCCGCTCGCGTACCCTCCCACCCCCACGGCCACGTCGGGCTTGAAGGTGCGGACGATGGTGCGGGCCTTCCACATGCTGCGCAGGATGCGCCAGGGCAGCGCGAGGTTCTTGAGGATGGAGCCGCGCTGGAAGCCGCGGATCGGCAGCCCTTCGATGCGGTAGCCGGCCGCCGGCACCTTGTCCATCTCCATCTTGCCCTCGGCGCCCACGAAGAGAACTTCCGCATCAGGCAGGGCCTTGCGCACGGCATTGGCGATGGCGATGGCCGGGAAGATGTGGCCGCCGGTGCCGCCTCCGCTGATGAGGATCCTAGGCGAGCGCGACATCGGGTCCGTCGGTGGCGGTGGAACGGTCGCGGCGCTGACCCTGCTGGCCGGCGGCCTCGGGGAGGCTGCGGCTCACGCTGAGGATGATGCCCACCGCGAGGCAGGTGAACCAGATGCTCGTGCCGCCCATGCTCACCAGCGGCAGCGGCTGGCCCGTGACCGGCACGAGGCCCACGCTCACGGCCATGTTCATGAGCGCGGTGAGCACCAGGCTCAACGCGAGCCCGATGGCGGTGAAAGCACCGAAATGCTTGTCGCAGCGTGTGGCGATGCGCACGGCACGGAAGAAGAGGATCAGGTAGAGGAGCAGCAGGCCCAGGCCGCCGATGATGGACCCGTACTCCTCGATGATGAGCGCGTAGATCATGTCGCTCTCGGAGTGCGGCATGTAGTTGCGCGAGGTGCCGGTGCCCGGCCCGTTGGGCAGCAGGCCACCCACGGCGATGGCGATCTTGGCGTTGTTCGCCTGGAAGTTGGCATCGCGCTCCTCGGCGGTGTCGACGGGGTCGTTGGACACCCAGCGCTCGAAGCGGGCCTCCCAGGTCTTCAGGCGCGGCAGCAGGTCCGGCTTCACCTTGGCGACGGTGAGCATGAGCGCGAAGCCGCCCACGGCGAGCAGCACCAGGCCGCCAAGGTGCTTCAAGGGCACCCGGCCGATGAACAGCAGGGTGAAGCAGGTGATGCCCAGCAGGGCCGCGGTGGAGAAGTTGGCGGGCAGGATGAGCCCGCAGATCACGGCGATGGGAAGGCCGAGGCGCAGCAGCACCTCGCGGAAGGTCCAAGGCTCCTCGTGGTGCTTGCCGAGCACGCGGGCCAGGTACACCAGCAGCACCACCTTGGCCAGGTCGCTGGTCTGGAAGGTGATGCCCAGACCGGGCACCGCGAGCCAGCGCGAGGCGCCGTTCACGTTGCTGCCCACGAGCAGGGTGAGCAGCAGCAGGCCCGCGGTGACCACGATGAGCAGCTGCGAGAGCTTGGAGTAGGCCGTGTAGCGCACGCGGCTGGCCACGTACATGATGGCGCCGCCGGAGGCCAGCATGAGGGCGTGCTTGAACAGCAGGCGCAGCCCTCCGCCGGGCGTGCGCCAGATGAGCCACGCACCGCCGCTGTAAACGGAGAGCAGGCTCACCAGGCCGAGGAAGAGCACCACCACCCAGATGGTGCGGTCGCCGTGCAGATGCCGTTCGAAGAGGGCCTTCATGGTCGCTGGGGATCAGAGGTCGCGCACGGCGCGCTTGAACTCGGCACCGCGTTCCTCGTAGTTGGCGAAGCCATCACCGCTGGGGCATGCCGGGCTGAAGAGCACCGCCTCACCGCTGCGCGCGATCTCGCGGGCCAGGAACACGGCGGTGCGCACCTCCTCGGCGAAGTACACATGCTCGGTGAAGGGCTGCAGGGCCTCGATGGCGCGCTCGCTGTTGCGGCCGAAGAGCACCAGGGCCGCCACCTTCTCCTTCAGGAAATCCTGCACGTGCCCGCGCCCCACCTCCGCGGCGAGGGAGCCCGCGATCCACACGATGGGCTTCTCCACATTGGACATGGCGGCGAGCGTGGCGTCGAGGAAGGTGGAGCGCGAGTCGTTGATGTACTCCACGCCCTTGTGCATGCCCACGTACTCCAGGCTGTGCGGCCCCACGGCCTGATCGGCGAGGGCCTGGCGACGGGCCTCCGTGAGCTGCTCGGAGAGCCGCTGGGCGAGGATGCGTTGGTAGGTCTCGTGGTCCATGGCGGTTCGGCGGTTGAGGGGTCAGAGGGCGCGCACGGCGGCCTTGAACTGGCGCCCGCGGTCCTCGTAGTTCTCGAACAGGTCGAAGCTGGCGCAGGCGGGGCTCAGCAGCACCACGTCGCCCGGCTCGGCGATCTCGTAGGAGGCCTGCACGCAGCGCGCGGCGCTGTCGGTGTCGATGATCGTGGGCACCAGGCCGGCGAAGGCCTTGTGGATCTTGCTGTTGTCCTTGCCCAGGCACACGATGGCCTTCACCTTGCCCTTCACCAGGTCGCGCAGGGTGGCGTAGTCGTTCCCCTTGTCGGTGCCGCCGGCCACCCAGATCACCGGCTTCTCCATGCTCTCCAGCGCGTACCAGGTGCTGTTCACGTTGGTGGCCTTGGAGTCGTTGATGAACTCGATCCCGTTCACGGTGGCCACGCGCTCCAGGCGGTGCTCCACGTTCTGGAAGTCGCTCAGGCTCTCGCGCAGCACCTCGTCACGCACCTCGAGGATGCGCGCGGCGATACCGGCGGCGAGCGAATTGTAGACGTTGTGCTTCCCCTGCAGGGCGAGTTCAAGGATGCTCATGCGGAACGTGGATTGGTGGGTGGTGATGTGGATGTGCTTGTCGTGGAGGTGCCCGCCGAGGGGCATGGTGCGCTCGATGGAGAAAGGCCAGCGCTGGGCGCGGACGGGATGGAGCGCGAGGCCCCTTTCGATCTCGGCATCGTCCGCGCAGTGGATGAAGTGGTCCTGCGCGGTCTGGTTCATGGCGATGCGGAACTTGCTCGCCACGTAGTTCTCCATGCGGTACGCGTACCGGTCGAGGTGGTCGGGCGTGATGTTGAGCAGCACCGCGATGTGCGGGCGGAACGACCGGATGCCGTCGAGCTGGAAGCTGCTCAGCTCGAGCACGTGCACAGGACGGTCGCGCTCGGCGATCAGGCGGGCGAAGCTGTGGCCCACGTTGCCGCCCACGCCCACGTCCATGCCCGCCTTGCGGAGGATGTGCCCGGTGAGCAGCGTGGTGGTGGTCTTGCCGTTCGCGCCGGTGATGCCCACGATGGTGGAGCGCGTGTGGCGCGCGGCGTACTCGATCTCGCTGATCACGGGGATGCCCTTGTCGGCGGCCGCGCGCACCAGGGCGGCCGAATCGGGGATGCCGGGGCTCTTCACGATCTCATCGGCCGCGAGCACCACGTTCGCCGAATGCCCGCCCTCCTCGTAGGGGATGCTGTTGGCCTCGAGCTCCTCGCGGTACCGCGGCTTGATCGGACCGGCGTCGCTCACGAACACCGGTACACCCAGCTTCCGCGCGAGCAGGGCCGCCCCCACCCCGCTCTCCTGTGCGCCAAGGATCACCAGTCCCCGCCCCGAGCTTGTCGGATGGTCGCTCATCGCAGCTTCAGCGTTACGAGGGTGAGCACGGCGAGCATCACGCCGACGATCCAGAAGCGCGCCACGATCTTGCTCTCGTGGTAGCCCAGCTTCTGGTAATGGTGGTGGAGCGGGCTCATCTTGAAGATGCGGCGGCCCTCACCGTACTTGCGCTTGGTGTACTTGAAGTACGACACCTGCAGCATCACGCTCAGGTTCTCCACCAGGAACACGCCGCAGAGCACGGGGATCAGCAGCTCCTTGCGCACGAGGATGGCGAGCGTGGCGATGGTGCCACCGAGCATCAGGCTGCCCGTGTCGCCCATGAAGACCTGCGCGGGATAGGTGTTGTACCAGAGGAAGCCGATGCAGGCGCCGAGCATCGCACCGATGTACACGACCAGTTCACCGCTGCCCGGGATGTACATCACGTCCAGGTACTCCGAGAAGATGATGTTGCCGCTGATCCAGGCCAGGATGCCGAGGGTGAGCACCATCACGGCGCTCGTTCCAGCGGCGAGCCCATCGATCCCGTCGGTGATGTTGGCGCCGTTGCTAACGGCGGTGATGATGAAGATGACGACGAGCGTGTACAGGATCCACGTGTAGCGCCGGCCATCGGGACCCAGGAACTTGAGCAGCGAGGAGTAGTTGAACTCGTTGCCCTTCACGAAGGGGATCGTGGTGTTCGGCAGCTTGCGGTCGAGCAGGTAGTGCGTGGCACCGTCCTCGTCGTTGAACGTGGTGATCTCCCGTGCATCGAACTGCTCGGCGAGCACCTGGGGCACCTCCACCTTCGTACGGATCGCAGGATGGAAGTACACCGTGAGGCCCACGATGAGACCGATGCCGACCTGGCCGATGATCTTGCTGGTGCCGGCGAGGCCGCGCTTGTCCTTCTTGAAGACCTTGATGTAGTCGTCGACGAAGCCTATGGCACCGAGCCAGACGGTGGCCACGAGCATCAACACGATGTAGACATTGAATCGGGCGAAGAGCAGCGTGGGGATCACGATGCCGGCGATGATCATGAGGCCGCCCATGGTGGGCGTGCCGGCCTTCTGCAGCTGGCCCTCCAGCCCCAGGTCGCGCACGGTCTCACCCACCTGCATGCGGCGCAGGAGCTTGATGATGCCCTTGCCGAACCACAGGGTGATGATCAGCGACACGATGAGGGCCATGCCCGCACGGAAGCTGATGTAGTTGAAGGCGCCGCTGCCGGGCACCGAGAAATCCATGGCCTTGAACAGGTGGTACAGCATGGCTACTTGTGCATCAGTTCAAGGGTCTCCTTCAGCACCGCGGCATCGTCGAAGGGGTGCTTCACCCCCTTGATCTCCTGGTAGGTCTCGTGCCCCTTGCCGGCCACGAGCACCACGTCACCGGGGCGCGCCATGCTGACGGCCATGCGTATGGCCTCCAGTCGGTCGGCGTTCACCAGCACGCGCGAGAGGTCACCGGGCGCGAGGCCCGTGCGCATCTCGTGGATGATGGTGTTGGGGTCCTCGCTGCGCGGGTTGTCGCTGGTGAGCACCACCTGGTGGCTGAGCTCCGCGGCGATGCGGGCCATCACCGGGCGCTTGGCGCGGTCGCGGTCGCCACCGCAGCCCACCACGGTGATCACGCGCTCCTCTTCACCGCACACATCGTTGATGGTGGAGAGCACGTTCTTGAGCGCATCGGGGGTGTGCGCATAGTCCACGATGCCGATGACACCGCCTGCACCGCGCACCACCTGGAACCGGCCGCGTGGCGGCTCGAGGTCGCTGAGGGCGGTGAGCACGTCGATCGGCTGCTGCCCGAGCACCATGGCCACGCTGTACACCGCCAGCAGGTTGCTCGCGTTGAACTCGCCCACCAGCCTGGTGTACACGTCGTGGCCGTCGATGTTGAGGTGCAGGCCCGTGAGCTGGTTCTCGATGATGCGCGCGTGGTGGTCGGCCATGTTGCGCACGCCATAGCTGCGGCGCGTGGCTTTGGTGTTCTGCACCATCACCCCGCTGTTCGCGTCGTCCACGTTGACCAGGGCCACCGCGTCATCGCCCAGCTGGTCGAAGAAGCGCTTCTTGGCCTTGATGTACTCGGCGAACGTGCCGTGGTAGTCGAGGTGGTCGTGGGTGATGTTGGTGAAGACGGCCACGTCGAAGTGGAGACCGGTGATCCGCTCCTGCACCACGCTGTGGCTGCTCACCTCCATGAAGCAGTGGGTCACCTTCTCGCGCACCATTTCGGCGAGCAGCTCGTTGAGCCGCACCGCATCGGGCGTGGTGTGCGTGCTGGCGATGGTGCGCTGGCCGATGCGGCATTCCACCGTGCTGATGAGGCCGCACTTGAAGCCCAGCGCGCGGAACAGGCGGAAGAGCAGCGTGGCGGTGCTCGTCTTGCCGTTGGTGCCGGTGACGCCCACGAGCGTGAGCTCTCGCGAGGGGTGGTCGAAGAAGTTCGCCGCCATCAGGGCGAGGGCGTTCTGTGCATCGGCGACGCGCACGTAGGTCACGCCCTCCTTCAGCTCATCGGGCAGCTGCTCGCAGATGATGGCCGAGGCCCCCTGCGCGATGGCCTGCGGGATGAAGGCGTGCCCATCGCTCTTCGTGCCGCGGATGGCCACGAAGGCGGTGAAGGGCACCACGGCCCTGCTGTCGAAGGTGAGCAGCTCGATGGCGGCGTTGGTGGAGCCCACCACCTGCTCGATGCGCGCGCGATAGAGGATGTCCTTCAGCAGCTTCATGTCGTCAGCTCCAGGATGATGGTGTTGCCACGCTGATAGCGCTCGCCGGGGCGCAGGGACTGCCGCTTCACCATGCCGGCGCCCACCACCTGCACGCGCAGGCCGCGGTTCTCCAGGATGTAGAGCGCGTCCTTCAGGCCCATGCCCACCACATTGGGCACCATGCCCTGCAGGTCGCCGGGGATGGCACGCGGGGTCAGCAGCACGGCACTGTCCGCGGCGGTGGTGTTCACCCACTCGCCATCGCCGTCCTGCACCGCGGTGATGCCCAGGCCCTGCATCGCGGTGCGCAGGTCGCCCGCGTGACCACCGTAGGACACCGGCGTGCGCGCATCGGCGGGGGCCAGGTTCGCCAGTCCTGTCTGCAGCTCCAGGCGGTTGCTGTAGATCTTGTTGGCGATCTCGGTGAAGATGGGCCCGGCGACACGGTTGCCGTAGTACACACCACTGCTGGGCGCGCTCACCACCACGATGCAGGTGTACTTGGGCGCGTCGGCGGGGAAGTAGCCCACGAACGAGGCCTGGTAGGTGACGCCGTTGGTCTTGTAGCCACCGGCCCCGGAGGCGATCTGCGCCGTGCCCGTCTTGCCGGCGATGCGGAAGTGCGCGGCCTGCAGGTTGGTGGCCGTGCCGGTGTCGACCACGCCCTCGAGCATGGACCGGATCTCGGCCAGCGTAACGGGCGAGCACATGCGCTCGTTCAACACCACCGGCTCGAAGCGCTCCACCTCCTTGCCCGCGCGTGTGATGCGCGACACGAACTGGGGCTGGATGATGCGACCGTCGTTGGCGATGCCGTTGTAATAGGTGAGCACCTGGAGCGGGGTGAGGCTCACCTCGTAGCCGATGCTCATCCAGGGCAGGCTCACCCCGCTCCAGTGCTTCTTGTCCTCCGGTCCGCGCAGGGTGGGCATGGCCTCGCCGGGGATCCGCACGCCCAGGGGACGGTCGAGGCCCAGCCGGCGCAACCCTTCCACGAAACGCTCGGGCTGCTTGCCGTACGCCTTGACGATGGCCTGGGAGATGGCCGTGTTGCTGCTCACCTCGAGCGCGCGGTGCAGGTCGATCACGCCGAAACCGCCATCATGCGAGTCGCTCATGATGCGGTTGTAGAAGCGCACCTTGCCGCCCTTCGTGTCCCAGCGGTCGGTGGGCTTGGCCAGGCCGTCCTCGAAGGCCACCATCAGCGAGGCGGTCTTGAAGGTGGAGCCGGGCTCGGTGGCGAAGCCCACGGCGTAGTTGAGGTCCTCGGCGTAGGTGCTGTCGCCCTGCAGCGTGAGGTTGCTGATGGCGCGGATGTAGCCGGTGGCGGTCTCCATCACGATCGCGCAGCCGTGGTGGGCGCGGTTCTTCCGCAGGTTCTCCTCCAGCGCGTGGTCCGTGAGGTCCTGCAGGTTGATGTCGATGGTGGTGTGGATGTCGGAACCGGGCACGGGGTCCTGCGCGCCCTCATCGTCCACCGGCATCCAAGCTCCACCGCTCAGGCGACGCTCGAGCCGGTGCCCGGTGACGCCCTTGAGCCATTGGTCGTAGCCGCCTTCCAGCCCGATGGCGGTGCTGTCCTTGAGCACGTAGCCCACGGTGCGCGCGGCGAGCCGACCGAAGGGATGCATCCGCACCGTGCGCTTCTCGATCACCAGGCCGGCCTTGGTGCGGCCAAGGCGGTACAAGGGGAAGCTGCGCAGCACCTTGAGCTGGTCGTGGTCCACATCGCGCTTCACCAGGTGGTAGCGCTCGCCGCGGCCGCGGGCAACGAGCAGGTCGCGCTTGTACTCGGCCGGGCTGCGGTCCATGAAGAGCTGCGAGAGGCAGAGCGCGAGCGAATCGAGGTGCTCATCGAAGAGCGCGTCGGTGAGCCCGTCGGCGCGCATGTCCATGCGCACATCGTACTGCGGCACGCTGGTGGCGAGCAGGCGTCCGTCATCGCTATAGATGTGGCCACGGTCGGGCAGCACGGTGCGGATGGCCGTGGCCACCTTGCCCGCCTCGGCGCGCCATTTGGCCCCTTCCACAAGCTGGATGCGGAACAGGTGGAACACGATGGCCAGGGCGAAGACGACCAGCAGGCCGTACACCAGGTTGACGCGGAGGCGGAGGATGCGCTTGTCGTCCATCATTCCTCGGTCTTGCGCTCGAGCTGTTCGGGCGGCACGGTGATGCGGTAGGGTGGCACGCGGCTGTCCTCGAGCCCCATGGCCCCGATCTGCTCGCCCACCTCGCTCTGTTGCTCGGCTTCGTCAAGCCGCGCCTGGATGGTGAGGTACTCGGCGCGCATCTCGTTGAGCTCGGTGCGGGTGCGCTCGAGCTCGCGCACGGTGCGCTCCGTCCAGTAGCCGTAACCGATGTAGCACAGCATGAGCCCGGCCACGAACAGGATGAAGGGCATGTTGCCGAGCACATGCTCGCGGGTGAGGAAGGAGCCGTTGAGCACGCCGATGAGGGCGCGCGGCAACCGGGGACCACCCTTGGTCCCTTCACCCTTCGCGGGCTTCCCGTCCTGTTCGGCGGGCTTCTCACGCATCCTGTTCATGCCAGTCGTTCCGCTATCCTGAGCCGCGCGCTGCGTGCGCGCGGGTTCGTTGCCACTTCCTCCTCCGAAGGCTGTATCGCCTTGCTGCTTGTGGGCTTGAAGGGCCGGCTGCTGCGCCCGAACACGTCCTTGTGCTCGTTGCCGCCGAGGTCGCCGCTGCGCATCCAGTTCTTCACCAGGCGGTCCTCGAGGCTGTGGTAGCTCATCACCACCAACCGGCCGCCGGGCCTGATGATCCGGGGGCTCTCGGTAAGGAGGCGCTCGAGCGAGCCGAGCTCATCGTTCACCGCGATGCGCAGCGCCTGGAAGACCTGGGCGAGGAAGCCGCTGGCGTCCTTGCGCGGTGTCACCGGCTCCAGCGCGGCCACGAGGTCCTGCGTGGTGGCGATGCGCTGTCGCGCGCGGGCGGCGATCAGCTGGCGGGCCACACGCGGCGCACCGTCCACCTCACCGTACTTGCGCAGCAGGTCGGTGAGCGCCGCCTCGTCGCTCTGGTCGAGCAGCCCGGCCGCGGTGCGCTTCGCCCGGCGGTCCATGCGCATGTCCAGCGGACCCTCGAAGCGGAAGCTGAAGCCTCGGCCGCCGGTGTCGAACTGATGGCTGCTCACGCCCAGGTCGGCCAGCAGGCCATCGACCGGCAGCAGCTCCAGGTACTTCAGGTGGTTGCGTATCCAACGGAAATCGGAGCGCACCAGCGTGAAGCGCGGGTCGTCGGGGGCGTTGCGCCAGGCATCGCTGTCGCGGTCGAAGGAGACCAGGCGACCATGCGGACCAAGGCGCTCGAGGATGGCACGGCTGTGGCCGCCGCCGCCGAAGGTGACGTCCACATAGACGCCATCGGGGGCGATGTTCAGCCCTTCAAGACAAGCTTGTAAAAGAACGGGAGCGTGGTATTCACTTCCCGTCGTCATTGCCCAACGAGCCCATGACATCCTCCGCGAGCGAAGTGAGATCCACTTTCTCGCCGCGCATGTCGGCATAGGCCTTGGCGTCCCAGACCTCGATGCGGTCGCCGAGACCCAGCAGCTTGATGTCGTTGCCCATGCGGGCGTCCTTCACCAAGGCGTAGGGCAACAGCATGCGACCCGTGCCATCGAGCTCCAGCGGTGTGGCCCCTGCGGTGAAGCGTCGGATGAACTCCATGTTCTTCTCCACGAAGCGGTTCAACCGGCGCAACATGGTGTTGGTGCGCTCCCACTCGGGCATGGGATAGAGCACCAGGCAGGGGCGGAACACGTCCCGGTTCATGACGAAGCCCTGGGATGCCACGTCCGCGAGCTGCTTCCGCAGCGCGGCAGGAAGGACGACCCTTCCCTTGGCATCCAGCCGGCAATCGTATTCCCCGAGCAGGTTCAGCATTCAACCGCATGTGCGTGCGAGATGGCTGCGAAAGTACCCGGCATCCGGCACTTTCAGGCCCTTTCAGGCACGATGTTGATAAAACGACCCACCAAAGCTACATCAACGCTCCGAACAAATGCAAAAACCCCAGTAAATACAGGGCATTATAGTGGTGGTGGAAAGTGCCGCAGAAACCCACACGTTATCCACAGTCGGCTCAGGGCCGGGCACCGGCGCACAGCACCCCGAATGCTCCAGAACCCGCTCCCAACAAGGCCTCCAGCGCCGGCCCACCCTTCGGACACGGACTGTCCAGGGACATGGGCGCACCCCCCACCGGAATGGGCCGGCACCCCACCCGACATGGGCCGATGCCCCACCGGTGAAGTCCATACCCCCCTCCTCTGCTATTACTCCAGCGCGTCGGACCAGGGCATCATCGCCAATGCAGCGATCACGGGATCGGACGCCCCTTTCCGCAGGGGCGACGGTACATACTGGTACATCGTTGCGCACACGATGCTCCATTGACGCACCCCTCCACCAACACCCTCCCGTGGATACCCCTTCCCCATCCCTGAGAAGCGTCTGCGCACATCGCTACATTTGAGCGGAGCACATGCCATGCAGCCAGCACTGAAGGAGGAAGGCGAGTTCAAGTACATCGACGTGGGGCAGGGTCCCGTGCTCATCTTCCTGCACGGCCTGTTCGGCGCCCTCAGCAACTTCGAGGGACCCATCGCGCATTTCGGCCAGCGTTACCGGGTGGTGATGCCCATGCTGCCGCTGTACACGTTGCCGATGCTCAACACGAACGTGCCGGCGCTGGCCGACTTCCTCCACCGCTTCATCCGGCACAAGGGGTTCACCGAGGTGAACCTGCTGGGCAACTCCCTCGGCGGGCACGTGGCTCTGATCTACTGCACCAAGCACGCTTCCACCGTGCGTACCCTCACGCTCACCGGCAGCAGCGGGCTGTACGAGAACGCGTTCGGCGGCAGCTTCCCACGCCGCGAGGACAAGGAGTACCTGCGCAAGAAGATCGCCCTCACCTTCCACGATCCGCGCTTCGCCACCGACGAGCTGGTCGAGGAGTGCTACGTGACCGTGAACGACAAGGCCAAGCTCATCCGCATCCTCAGCCTGGCGAAGAGCGCCATCCGCCACAACATGGCCAAGGACCTGCCGCACCTGAAGATGCCCGTGTGCCTCATCTGGGGAAAGCAGGACACCATCACCCCCCCCGAGGTGGCCGAGGAGTTCAAGGCGCTCATCCCCCACAGCCAGCTGTACTGGATCGACCAGTGCGGGCACGCCGCCATGATGGAGCAGCCGGTGGAGTTCAACCGCATCGCTGACGGCTGGCTCTCGCAACACCTCGCCTGACCCGTGAAGACCCTCAAGGCACGGCACCTTGGCAGCGGCCGCGAGCACGCCCATTGGCCCAAGCCCGACCTGCCCGAGTACGCCTTCATCGGGCGCAGCAACGTGGGCAAGAGCTCGCTCATCAACATGCTGGTGGGCATCAACAAGCTCGCGCGCGTGAGCTCCACACCGGGCAAGACACGCAACGTGGAGCACTTCCGCGTGGAGGGCACGCTCACCACCGAGCGGCCCTGGCTGCTGGCCGACCTGCCCGGCTACGGCTTCGCGAAGGTGAGCCAGGCCGAGCGCGCCACCTGGCAGCGCATGATCCACACCTACCTGCAGGAACGCCAGAACCTGCAGTGCGTGTTCGTGCTGGTGGACACCCGGCTCGAGCCGCAGCGCAGCGACCTGGACATGATCCAATGGCTCGGCGAGCACGGCATCGCGTTCGCCATCGTCTTCACCAAGAGCGACAAGCTCAACCAGCCCAAGGTGATCAGCAACGTGGCCCAGCTGAAACGCGTGCTGAAGAAGACGTGGAACACGCTGCCCCCGCTGATCATCACCAGCTCCGAGACCTTGAAGGGCCGCGAGGAGCTGCTCGCCTTCATCGACGAGGTGAACGAGCGCTGGGAGGGCTGATCCACCCGGTTCACACGGGCTCGATGCCCAGCATCTCCTCGCCGAAGTAGCGGCCGAAGGCGCGCATGTGCCTGGCCATGTCGGTCTCGCCCGTGGCGCGCTCGAAGGTGTCGGCCATGCTCAGCAGGTGGCGGTGGAAGAAGCTCTTCATCTCGTCCGTGGTCATCTCCTTCGTCCACAGGTCGATCCGCAGCGCGTTGTTCTCCTGCTCGTCCCACACACTGATGAGCGCGCTCTTGCACGTGCTCTGCACCGCCCCATCCTCGGCCTGCCAGGCGATGCGCTCGGGCACCTGGTTCTCGTCGAGCGTTACGGTGAAGCGGATCTCGGATGTGCGCGCCATGGCGGATGCGTTGTTACTTGACACTTGTCCCTTGTTACTTGACACTCGCCTTACCGCGGCTTGTAGGCGCGCAGGACAGGCTGTGGATCGGTCATGGCGAGGAGCTCGGGCAGGGTCACCTTGGGGTTCTCCTTCAGGTAGGCCTGCACCATGCGCAGCCCGATCCACTCACCGATGTGGCCGGGGCTCTCGCGCGGCAGTCCGTTGGTGAAGGGACCGTCGTTCATGAACCGCGCCACCACCTCGTCCTTGCGGCTGTAAAGGAACTGCTCATCGAGGATGCTCTTCCACACGTTGAACTCGTTGGCCTCGCACCAGGCGAGCTGCTGCGGGGAGAACGCGAGCTTGTCGGCCGCGTCGGCCTCCGGCAGGATGGCATCAAGCAGCACCATCACCTTGCCGGTCTCCACCAGGTTGGTGAGCAGGTCGGCCCCCTGCACATCGCGGGTGTAGTGCACCATGAGCCAGCCCTTGAGCGCGCTGGGCACGAGCATGCCGGGGCGCATGCGGTCCTTTACGTACTGCGGGAAGTTCTCCGGCGCCAGCAGCTTCACCACGGGCTGGTCGGGCCCGATGAACCACTCCACGCCGAAGGCCAGCACATCGCTGGTGGGCACGATGCCATAGTTGTACCCGCTGTTGAAGGCGACCAGGCGCGGGGTCAGGCTGTCGGGGAAGAGGGCCTTCAGCCGGGTGAAGGCGTCCTCGAACTGGCGGCGCTGCGGCTCGAGGTCGCCAAGCACCGAATCGGCCGCGTTCTGGGCCGCACGCCAGTCGGGGTCCTGCGCGAAGCGCATGAGCACCATGGGCAGCCGCGGGTCGGAGACCGGCGCCCCCTGGAGGATCTGCTCCACGTAGATGCGGAAGAACTCGCCGTACCGTGCCTGGAGCTTCAGGCCGAGCCCCGCCGCGGAGTCGGGCGGAGTGTGGAAAAGGTCCTGGTCCAGTCGTTCGATCCGCAGGGGTTGCGCCAGTGGCACGGGATCGGGAACGGGTGTCGGTTGTGAACAACCCAGCACCAGGGCCGTGACCAACGCGAAAAAGAGCGTCTTAGCTTTGGTGCGCACCATCATCCGAAGCCGCAAAACTATGAGAAAGGCCATCGCCCTCCTGTCCGCCGCCGTGCTGGCGGTCAACACCCTGAACGCCCAAGACAACGAGGGCGTCCGTTTCGGCATCAAGCTCGCCCCCAACATGGGATGGGTGCGCTCCGACACCAAGAACCTCGACGGCGACGGCAGCCTCATCGGCTACAGCTTCGGCCTCCTCACCGAGTTCCCCATCGGCCAGACCGGCAACTACCGCTTCGCCACGGGCGTGTTCCTCAACAACATCGGGGGCAAGCTGAAGAGCGAGTTCAGCACCACGGCGAACAGCATCACCACCAAGACGGTGACGAGCTCCACCACCAACCTGCGTTATGTGGAGGTGCCGCTCACCATCAAGATGATGACCAACGAGATCGGCCTGATGCGTTACTACGGCCAGCTCGGGGTGAGCGCGGCGTTCAACATCCGCGCGAAGCAGGACTATGAATCCACCATCACCGTTGGTTCCTCCACGACGACCGCCTCCGACACCAAGGTCGACGTGATGGACAACACCAACATGTTCAAGATGGGCCTGGTCGTGGGCGGCGGCCTGGAGTACAACGTGTCCGGCAACACCTCCCTGCTGGTCGGCCTCACCTACAACAACGCCTTCACCACCGTCAACGAGAAGGATGCCGTGGCCGGCTTCGACAGCGCGAAGCTCTACGCCGACTACCTGGAACTGACCCTGGGCGTGTTCTTCTAGGCACGACCCACCGATACCGAAGCCCTGCGGACCCGAGCACGAAGGACGCAGGGCTTCCTCATTCAAGCACCATGGACACGAACAAGGTCATCGACCACATCACCGGCTGGCTCAAGGACTACTGCGAACGGAACCGCCAGCAGGGCTTCGTGGTGGGCGTGAGCGGCGGCATCGACAGCGCCGTCACCAGCGCCTTGTGCGCGCGCACCGGGCTGCCCACGCTGTGCGTGGAGATGCCCATCCACCAGGCACAGAGCCATGTGACGCGCGCGCTCGAGCATGTGGCGCGCCTGCAGGAACGCCATCCCAACGTGGCCCTGGAACGCGTGGACCTTACACCCACCTTCGAGACCATGAAGGCAGCGCTGCCCACGGGCGCACCGCAGGCGGCGATCGATCTCGCCCTCGCCAACACGCGGGCGCGCCTGCGGATGACCACGCTGTACTACCTCGCCGGCCTCCATGGCCGCCTGGTGGCCGGCACCGGCAACAAGGTCGAGGACTTCGGCGTGGGCTTCTTCACCAAGTACGGCGACGGCGGGGTGGACCTCTCCCCCATCGCCGACCTCACCAAGACCGAGGTGTACACCGTGGCCCGGGCGCTGGGCGTGGTGGAGAGCATCCTGCAGGCGAAGCCCACCGACGGCCTCTTCGGCGACGACCGCAGCGACGAGGACCAGATCGGCGCCAGTTACCCCGAATTGGAGTGGGCCATGGACCTGCGCGATCGCGAGGTGGACACCGCCGACCTCGCCCTCACCGAGCGGCAGCTCAAGGTGCTGGCCATCTTCGACAGGCGGCGCGCGGCCAACCGGCACAAGATGGAACCGATCCCGGTGTGCGTGATCCCGGCCGCGTTGAAGGGCTAGGGTCACCTTTCCGCCGCCTCGTCATCAAGGGCATGAACCACCTCCCGTGATGAGCGACCCCGAGATCCTGCAGGCCATCCGCGACGGGCGCGACCACGCCGCCTTCACCGCCCTGTACGTGCACCTGCCCAAGGTCATCCGCCTGGTGAAGGCCAACAGCGGCGGCAGGGACGAGGCGAAGGACATCTTCCAGGACGCCCTGGTGATCTTCCACCGCAAGGCGCGGACGGAAGGGTTCACGCTCACCAGCAGCATCAGCACCTTCCTCTTCGCCATCTGCCGCAACCTGTGGCGCGAGGAGCTGCGCCGCCGCGACCGCAGCCTCACCGATTGGAAGCTCGAAGGGCTGCCCGACGAGCCCGCCGACCTCACCGCGCTCCTGGCCCGCGAAGGCGAGTACCGCACCGCCGAACAGGCCCTGCGCTCGCTGGGGGAGAAATGCCTCGAGGTCCTCAAGCGCTTCTACATCCTGCACGAGCCCCTCACGCAGATCGCGCGCGCCCTGGGCTTCGCCGGTGAAGGCGCCGCGAAGACACGCAAGTACAAGTGCCTGGAGGAGGCGCGCCGCCGCTACCGCCAGCTCGTCGACACCAACACCATCCAACATGCATAGCCATGAGAAAGGAGCTTGAGCTGTTGGAACTGGTGGACCGCTACCTCAATGGCGGGTTGAACGATGCCGAGCGCGCGGCCTTCGAGCAGCGCCTTACGGACAATGCCGACCTGCGCGCCATGCTGGAGGACCAGCGCGTGCTGCGCGAAGGCATCGCCCGTGCGGCCTTGCGTCCGGCCGTGACCAAGGCCTACCGCGCGCACCGCTTCGGCAAGTGGAAGCCGTGGTTGGGCGGTGCCTTCATGGTGGTCATCGCGGTAGTGGGCATCGACCTCTGGAAGAGAACCTCCTTTGAAGCACCTCAGGAAACGGAACAGAAAGAGATCACGGATACGGTTCCGATCGCCAATGAACCCGCAGATGGTCAGCCACGCACGACCCGATATGAGGTGGACACGATCGTCGACACGGTGTACAAGGTGTTCCGGAACGGGCGCTGGGAGACGACCCCAAATCCGATGAGGGAGTCCGAAGCACAAGCGGACACGGCGGCCGCGGTCATCCTTCAGGACGAGCACGGCACGGTCCGATCGACAACACCTTCCAAGACGGAAAGCACCATGGCCGTTGCTCCGACGGAGACCAGGCCCGAGTTCCCCGGCGGCATGGCCGCGTTCTACGCGTTCCTCGAGGCGAACATCCGGCACCCCGACCTTGAAAAGCCGGTGAACGGCGCGGTGGAGGTGGGCTTCACCATCAACCCCGATGGGCGCGTGGTGGATGCGGCGATCGTCAAGGGGCTGAACGAAGCCTACAACGCCGAGGCGCTGCGTGTGATCCGATCCATGCCGCGCTGGAAGCCCGGAACGGCGAACGGCAAGTCCGTGCCATGCCGCCTGCAGATGCCGATGGAGTTCAGGAACCCGGGGGCGGGATCGGACTCACCGGAAGTGAAGTGAGCAGCGCCCGATCGTCCCGGTGCGTTCGACCGTGTGCGACGCATCCTGACCCGCCATGAACCTGGCGTTCCTTCACTGGCCGGATCGGTCGGCATGGCCGTTGGATCATGTCCACGCCGTGACCCATGCGATGGGTGAGGATCGGCCTGGAGCCAAGGGTCCTGCCGGATGCTCCCCGCCGTCCGATCGGCCCTGTTCACTCCACCCGGAAGGAGCGACGCGCATGGTGATGCCGGTGGGTGCCTGACCTGCATTGCGAAGCTGACCAACATCAGCATGTTGCGGTGGACCCGTACCCTATCTTCAACATACACAGTTCATCGATGGTGGTACCCACACGATACCGGCGAAGCATCTCGGTCTTCCTGATGGTCGTTCTCGTCGCGAACCAGTGGGCCTGTAGCCGGTGGCATCGGCACGAAATGGCCGCACAGCGGTTCCCCCGGAACGTGGAATACCTGGACGTGTACGTGGTGGCCCCCAACACGCTGAGCAACATGGCTTGGCGTGTGCATCAACCCGTCCTCACCAATGATTCCCTCAAGGGCCGCTTCGAACGGATGAACGATGTGGAGGCATGGACCCTGGTCGGGGCGGAAAAACACCGTGAGCTCCGCGAGCAGCAGAACTCGGCCTTGCTCTACCTGCGTGATACGCTCGACAGCTCTGCGGACATCCAGGGCCCCGGACTCCCCATGTCCGCATTCTCCCGCATCGAGGTCATCGACGCGGATGTCGGTGCGTCCATCGGCTTCTTCCTGCTCGCCGTCGTGGGGATCGCGGCCGTGGTAGCGATCATCATCGCGCTCACGAAGGAGTCCTGCCCGTTCATCTATGCATACAATGAAGAGGGCTGCCATTTCGAGGGCGAGGTCTTCTCGGGTGCCGTGAGCCCGCAGTTGCAACGGCACGACCGGCTGCCGCTGCCGCACCTTGGCCCGGTGGATGGCCGCTATCGCGTGCGGGTGGCCAACAAGGCGCGGGAGATCCAGCGCACGGACCTGGCCGAGCTACTCGTGGTGGACCATCCCGAAGGCAGCATGGTGCTCTTCGACCGGGATGGTTCGGCGCGCACGATCAGTGCGCCGGTCGAGCCGAGCGGTGCCACGGACCAATCGGGAAGGGATGCCATGGCCCTGATCGCATCGGCCGATGATCGCGCGTGGCAGGGCGACCCGACGAACGACAGGCCGAATGCGGACGAGTACCTTGATGTCTCTTTCCCGCGCCCGCAGGGCGTCGCCTCCGGACGGCTCGTCATCACCGCCCGCAACACGTTCTGGGCGGACCAGCTGTACGGCATGTTCCTGGATGAGTTCGGCAGCAAGGCGGATGCGCTGCGTGAGCGCATGCAGAAGCGCACGGCGGAAGAGATGCGACAATGGGCCAGGGAACAGTACCTGCCCCTTTCCGTCTCCATGAAGGTGGGGCCGGACCGATGGGAGCGAATCGGGCAGTTCGAGTTGGCCGGCCCCATGGCCTGGCGCCAGGATGTGCTGGAGATCGATCTTTCGCGAGCGACCGGCGAACGCATCGAGCTGCGCCTGGGATCGGGCTTCATGTTCTGGCAGATCGATGCGGTCGCGTTCGACACGTCAACGCAGATACCTGTGGCCATCCAGCGGCTCCAGCCCGACTCTGCGATCGACCAGGCAGGTCGGGATGTGCGGGCTTCCATGCTCTTCGAGGATGGCGACCTGCTGGTGCAACCGGCGGTGGGCGACGCGGTGGAACTGAGCTTTCGGTGCCCCGCGCCGCTGGCCGGCATGCATCGCAGCCTGTTCCTGCATGCCGCAGGGCATTATGAGATCCTTCGCGAGCCGCGATCGCACGAGCCGGACATGCGATACCTGCGCGGGTTCAAGGAACCGGGCGCCCTCTCTCGCTACTCGCGCGAGCGCTGGAATGAACTGGGCAGTCTCACGGTCGAGCGTGCACTTTGAGACGGCCTTGATCAACGCCATGATCACCGGGATACGCAATACGCTCGTTCAACTCCGGAGCTGGACCGATGTCCGGCGGATCGCCCTGGACCTGTACCCGGACCGGCGGGAGGCGCAACAGGCCATCGCCGCCCTGCGTTCGCTGAGCCTTGAGAACAGGCGCATACGTCACCTCACCCGGAGCGTGAAGGTGGATGGCAGGATCCATCAGGTCATGAGCAGGCCGGGATGGCCATCGCCCGCATGGGACCGGTTCGTGCGGAACGAGCTTCTGCGGCTGCGACCCGCGCCCGGAGAGCGTCCCGGGATCCAGGTGCTGATCGTGGCCATGACACGTAAATGTCCGCTCGCATGCGCCCATTGCTGCGAAGGAGACCACCTCAACCAGCGTGACGTGCTCAGCACCGACGACGTGCTGGCCATCATCGCCAGCTTCAGGGCCCGCGGGTGCGCCCAGGTCGAGCTCAGTGGTGGCGAACCGCTCAACCGCTTCAACGACCTGCTCAGGATCGTCCGCGAAAGCGCCACCGAGGCCATGGACCTGTGGGTACTTTCATCGGGCTGGGGGCTCACGGACGAACGCGCCGCGCAGCTCCGCGAAGCGGGGCTCACCGGCATGTCCATCAGCGTGGACCACTGGGACCCGGAGGCCCATGACCGCTTCAGGGGGCGCCACGGCTCCTTCACGCATGCCCGGAACGCCGTGCGCCAGGCAAGAAAGGCCGGGCTGGTGGCTGCGGTCTCCTTGGTGCCCACGCGCTCCTTCTGTCGCCTGGACGACCTGCTGCGCTATGCCGACATGGCCGCGGACTTGGGCGCGCATTTCATCCGCATCGTCGAACCGCGAGCGGCCGGCAACTACGCCGACCAGGACGTGGAGCTGGGTGGCGCTGAACACGCCGTACTGGACCAGTTCGTGCGCCTCGTGCACACGGATGGCCGTTACCGCCACCACCCGATCGTTGACCATTATGGTAGTTACCAGCGTGCGGTCGGCTGTTCCGGTGCAGGCCGCCGGTTCCTTTACGTGGACACGAACGGAGAGGTGATGACATGCCCCTTCTGCCGCGCTGGTTGCGGGAACGCCCTCACAACACCTTTGGACCTGATCGAAAAGGAGCTACGGGAGCGGCACGGCTGCGCGAGGTACGCCACCGTCTGAAGCCCGCCTTTCAAGCGATCGTCCAGGTGTGCTCGCCCTTGAGCAACGCATCGAGGTCGCCTTCGCCCTTGCGCTCCTTCGCCGCCTTCACCTGCGCGGTCATCTTCGCCTCGTGCGTGGCACGCTCGTTCACGTAGAACACGCCGAACGGACGCGGGAAACCGCCCTCCATCCTTGGATCGTCGAACAGTCGCACGAGCAGGGAGGCCTTGAACGCATCGCGCTCATCGTGCACCCAGCAATCGTCCGCGGAGAACGCCGGACCGATGTCCACTACGCGAGGCTGCATGTCCTTCAGGCAGATGCCCTTGGTGCCGTTGGCGAACAGCAGCGGCTTGCCATGCTCCACGAAGAGGCTGTGGATGGGCTTGGTGGCCTTCTCGGTGAAGGTCTCGAAAGCACCATCGTTGAACACATTGCAGTTCTGGTAGATCTCCACCAGGCTGGTGCCGCGGTGCGCATCGGCACGGGCCAGCACCTCGCGCATGTGCTTCGGGTCGCGATCCATGCTGCGGGCGATGAAGGTGCCGTCCGCGCCCTTCACCAGCGCGAGCGGATTGAAGGGATGGTCCGTGCTGCCCATGGGGGTACTGCGCGTCACCGCGCCCTCGGGCGAGGTGGGCGAGTACTGCCCCTTGGTGAGGCCGTAGATCTCGTTGTTGAAGAGCAGCACGTTCACGTCCACGTTGCGGCGCAGCAGGTGGATGATGTGGTTGCCGCCGATGCTGAGC
>JAEUSV010000090.1 GCA_016788485.1 Flavobacteriales bacterium | reverse complement strand
GGCCAGTGACGGCATGGACGTGGAGCCCGTGGAGGTGGACCGCTTCATCATGGGCGTGGCCGAGACCTACGACATCATCGTCACCATCCCCGCCGACAGCACGGCCTACGAACTGCTCGCCACGAGCGAGGACCGCGTGCGCTCCACCTCGGTGTGGCTCGGCTCCGGCATCCGCCAGCTCGCCGCACCGCTCGCTCCGCTCAAGTACTTCGAGGGGATGAAGATGATGAACGACATGATGCGCATGAACGGCGACCTTGACGACATGGGCATGCACATGAGCCTGCAGCAGATGGACATGAACGTGGTGATGTACCCGGAGATCACCGGCCCCAAGGAAGCGTCACGCACGGACCAGGGCGACGATCGCTACAACAGCAATGCCCTCTCCGACATCGTGACGCTCAACTACGCCATGCTGCGCTCCCCAACGCCCACCGCGCTGCCGCCCGGGCCGGTGAAGGAGCTGAAGTTCACCCTCACGGGCAACATGAACCGCTACCTCTGGGCCATTGACAACAGGACCGTGTCGGAGACCGATCGCATCCTCATCCGCAAGGGCGAGAACGTCCGCATCATCCTGCACAACAACAGCATGATGCGCCACCCGATGCACCTGCACGGCCATTTCTTCCGCGTGGTGAACGGCCAGGGCGACCATGCGCCCCTGAAGAACGTGCTGGACATCATGCCCATGGAGACGGACACCATCGAGTTCGCCGCCACCGAGGAGGGCGACTGGTTCTTCCACTGCCACATCCTGTACCACATGATGAGCGGCATGGGCCGCGTGTTCGTGAACCCGGCCTCGGAGCCGAACCCGGTCCTGCCCGATGCGACCAAGGCGTGGCGCCGTTTCCTGCGCGAGGACAAGGCGTGGCACCCGATGATCCAGAGCGACTTCGCCACCAACGGCATCGACGGCGAGGCCATGCTCATGAACAAGCGCTGGAGCCTTCAGGCGGAATGGCGCCTCGGCTACACCGAGATGCACGGCCAGGAGGTGGAGGCGCACTTCGGGCGCTACTTCGGCAAGATGCAGTGGTGGTTCCCGAACATCGGCATCGACTGGCGCACCCGGGAGGAGCACGACGCGGGTCCGGAGGAGAACCTGTTCGGACAGCGCAACACCAAGAACAGCCGCAGCGTGGCCCACATCGGCTTCCAGTACACCCTGCCCATGCTCCTGGTGCTCGATGCACGCGTCGATACCGATGGCCGGTTGCGCGCACAACTGATGCGCGAGGACATTCCGCTCACCCCGCGCATGCGTCTCGATCTGATGGGCAACAGCGACCACGAATACATGGCCGGTCTGCGCTATGTCTTCGACAAGGCCTGGGCGGTCAGGGGCCACTACGACAGTGACATGGGGTGGGGCGTTGGCGTCACCGTGTCGTACTGAACGCTTGTCCCTTTACTCGTCGTGGATCCTGTCGCCTACGCTACGGACCCCAGCGGCACTCCCCCTTCCTTTCATCGACCGGCGTTTCCCAAGAACGCCGAAGCCCCCGCCTTTCCGGTACACCGGTCGACGGGGGCTTGAGAGCAGGGGCCACGCGGTCACTCGTTTGCTCTGGCGTGCGCGGCCCCCGGGAGAGACCACAAAGCACGCGGCCGCACACCGCCCGCACAAGGGTGTTTTTCACAGGTGGCATAGTGTGAAAAGTACATAACGGGGTACACGTCTTTTTCACACTATCACGGATCTCCCGTTCCCTTTACTTCGGCGCACACACGAACCCCATGCAACACCTGTTCGCCCGCATCCTCCCTATCGGCCTCCTGGCCGCCACGCTCCTGGTGCGTTGCAGCGCACCCGAGGCCCCGCCGTCAGCGGCCATGGCCGTCCCGGCCCCGCCAGCGTCCGTACCAGGCATCAACGCACCGCCCTACCCCACCCCCAAAGCCATCGTATCCAAGACCGACCTCGACTCGGCCACCAACCTGTTCAGCTACTGCGTGCGCATCATGGGCGGCGAGGCGATGAAGGACCCCTACACCGACATCCCGTGGGACACCATCGTGAAGTACCTGCCCGCCGAACAGGCAGGGATGGACCGTGCAGTCGGCTTCCATTACGGCCTGGTGAGCCCGGGCTGGCGCATGGCCTGGAGCTACTGGTACGTGGATGAGGCCCCCGTGAGCCCCGGGGGCCCGCACACCCTGCACGCCGTGGACAGCATGGCGCATTTCTACGACGCCGGCACCACCACGCGCATGCTCATCGCCGACTGGGACCGCACCTACCAGAACACAAGCTCGGCCGACGCCTACTTCGCCCGGGTGGAGATCAACCACCTGGTGCAGAGCGACTCCAGCGACCACTGGGCACAGGCCCAGGACAGCGCCGACGTGCGGACGGTCTTCATGCCCTGGGAAGGTCAACTTGAACTGCTGCACAAGGACAACGCCGACCTGATCGGCTCCACTGAGCTGGCCCTGCTCCGCGCCCGCTGCACCGCCGAATGGCGCACAGACAGTATCCATACCACCCCCTACGTTGCCCATACGCTCACCAACTACCTGCGCGTGATGGACCAGAGCGGACAGGCCCGCGACCTGGTGGACGACAGCACCTCCGTGGCAGGGAAACCCTACCGCATGCGCGCTGCGAACTATGCGACGCCTTGCCCGCATGAGTGTGGTACTGTGAGCATTCGCTAAGCCACCATCCACCTTTTCCGACTCCGTGGACATCCTGCGCGATGCCAAGTTCCTCGTGTTGCTGCCCGCACTGGTGGGCTTCCTTCGCGTGGGGGTACGTCGGCAAGGTTGGACCCGCTGGATGGGCCTGTTGATGGTGATCGTGGTCGGGCTCGAAGGCTGGTGCTATTGGCTCAGTTCCCAGCAACGCTCCAACACCCTCTACTACGATCTGTACATGCCGGTGGAGTTCGTGCTCCTCTGTGCGGTGATCTGGGAGATCGCGGGGCGAAAGACCAAGGTGCGGACCCAATTGCTGATCGGACTTTGCATCGTGTTGACGGTGTTCACTTTCGAGACCTCGCACAACGGAGGTTTCGCCCAGTTCAACACGAACACGCTGATCATAGGCGGTTTCTGCCTCACCGTACTTTCGGGACTGGGCTTGTTCCGACTGCTGGAGCAACCGGAGCCGTTGATTCGGCTGCCGGAGTTCTGGGCGTTGTTGTCCATCACGGCCTACTTCATCGGCATCATACCTGTGTTCGGCCTGTACAACTACCTGGCGGAACGCAGTTCGGAGCTGGCCTCCGACCTGATCCACATGAACGATGTGCTCTACGTGGTCCGTTACGGAATGGTGTCCGTCGCTTTTTTCCTCGCTTCCGGTCGCGATCTTCGCCTCCGGTGATGGACCAGGAGCTTCCGCTGAACGACGTGCTGATCACGGTGGTGGTGATGAGCGCTGTGGCCCTGCTCTTCGTGGCCGGGCTGGCCGCCCTGCTTGTGGTGCATCACCAACGGCGGGTGCGCCACCGGGCCGAGCTCGCCGAGCTGGCGCTCGCCCACCAGCGCGAGGTGATGCAGGCCGAGCGGGAGGCCACGCAGCACACCCTGCGCGATGTGGGGCGCGAACTGCACGACAACGTGGGCCAGCTCCTGTCGGTGGCCCAGATGGGGCTCAACATCGCGCTGGCCGAGGAGCCCGGGAACGAGCGGCTGAACGGTGTGCGTGATGCGGCGGACCGGGCCGTGGAGGAGGTGCGCCGCCTGGGGCACACCCTCAACGTCGACCTGTGGCGCGAACGCTCCCTGGCCGAGGCCATCCAGGTCGAGGCCGAACGCATCGCCCGGGTATCGCGCATCACCGTCGCGGTGGAGGTGCAGGGCGAACCCACCGAACCCCCGCCCGACACCTGCACCATCCTGTTCCGTGTGTTCCAGGAGGTGGTGAACAACGCCCTCAAGCACAGCGGCGCCGACCGCATCACCATCCAGCTGTTACCTGTCGGCGACGGCCTCAAGGCCACCATCGCCGATAACGGCCGTGGTTTCGACCAGGCCCAGGTGAAGGCCAACGCAGGCCTCGGCAACATCCGGCAACGCTGTCTCCTCGTGAACTATTCCGCCCACTGCTGGACCTCCCCTGGCGAAGGCTGCACATGGACCCTGGAACCCCTTACGATCCATGACCCGCTCCATCGCCCTGGTCGATGACCACCACCTTGTGCGCGCCGGTGTGGCCGCCATGGTGAACGCCCTAGGGGGTTACCGTGTCACCCTGGAGGCCGGCAACGGCCGCGAGCTCATCGATGCCCTGCAGCCCCAACTGCGCTCGGGCAGCGGCTGGCCCGAGATCGCCATCGTGGACCTGAACATGCCCGTGATGGACGGCTACGAGACCCTCGCCTGGCTGCGCACCAACGCACCCGGGGTCAGGCCCCTGGTGCTCACCTTCGATGCCGCCGAGGATGCGATGGTGCGCGCGGTACATGCCGGTGCCCGCGGGTTCATCCTCAAGAACGCTCGCCCCGAACAGCTGCGCATCGCCCTCGACTCCATCCTGCTCACCGGGTACTACTACACCGACCAGGTCCACCACGCGCTGGTGATGGAGCCCGACAAGGCCAAGCGGGCCGAGAAGGAGCACGAGCAGGTGCTGTCGCTCGTCAGTCCACGCGAGCTCGACTTCCTGCGTATGGTGTGCTCCGAGGACGAGCTCACCTACGAGGAGATCGCCAAGCGCATGGGGGTGCACCGCCGCACGGTGGACAATTTCCGCATGAGCCTCTTCGACAAGCTGGGCATCAAGAGCAAGACCGGGCTGGTGCTCTTCGCCATGCGCTACGGCATCGTCCAGTAGGCCCGCATGCCGGCCACGAAGGGAACACCGCCCTTGGAAAGAGGAAGTCCCCCGCGGGAGTGCGGGGGACTTCGCATCAGGATGAAGCCGTGCTCCGGTACCTCAATCGGCCTCGAACCCTGGGATGTTCACTGAGGTGCCTCGCAAAAGTGACGGCATCGCAAGGACCGTACAATCGGCCGAACGGATGATTTTGGGCCTCACGCCCCGCGCAGCCGGTTCACGGCCTCCACCCGGCTGCGCACATGCAGCTTCTCGTAGATGTGGCGGATGTGGGTGCGCACCGTGTTGTTGCTCACATGCGTGCGGTCGGCGATCTCCTTCACCGTGAGGCCCTCCGCTATCAGTGAGAGCACCTCCTGCTCGCGCTGCGTGAGCCCCTCCTGGGCCATGCTCGGCTGGTGGAAGGTGTTCACCACCTTGCGGGCGATGCCCGCGCTCATGGGCGAGCCGCCCAGGTGCACCTGGCGGATGGCATCGAGCAGCTCACCGATCGGGGCCTGCTTCACCACGTAGCCCGTGGCCCCCGCCTTCAGGGCCTGGAAGATCTTGTCATCGTCCTCGAACACCGTGCACATCAGCACCTGCACCTTCGGCCATCGCTCCTTGATGGTCCGGGTGCACTGGATACCGTTCATGCCGGGCAGGTCGATGTCCATCACCACCACCTCGTACGGGGTGCGCGCCAGCTCGGCCAGTGCCTCCTGCGCATCGGCGCACGCGTGGCCCTTGATCCCGGGCACCGTCTCGAGCAGCAAGGCAAGACCGTTCCTGAAGCTGGCATTGTCCTCCACCAGCAGCACACGGATCGTGCCTTCCATGGTCATGGCATCCATAGCGCGGTTGAATCTACCACCCTCGGGCGGTGCATGGCATCATCCGTTCGGCCGATTATCGCCCAAGGGCAGGGTGAGCGTGATGCGGACACCCTTGGCACGCCCGTCCACCTGAAGCCCGGCCCCGATGGAGCGGGCGCGTTCGGCCATGTTCCGCATGCCCCGCCCCCCGGTGGCCTCATCGAACCCGCGGCCATCATCGGCGAAGACCAGCTCGATGCTCCCGCCGACGGTGCGCGCCTCGAGCGACACCGTGGTGGCCCCGCTGTGCTTGAGCGTGTTGTTCAAGGCCTCCTTAGCGAGCAGGAAGAGCTCGCGGCGCACACGCGCGCTCAGCTCCTTGGCCGGCAGCTTGGGCGGCAGCTGGGTGCGCATCATCAGCCCGTGGCGCGCGCACATGCCCGCCGCATGCTTCTGGATGAAGGAGATCGTGGCCTCCAGCGAGTCGTGGCCGGGATCGGTGCTCCAGATCACCTCCTTCATCTTCTCCGTGAGCGTACCGGCGAGCTGCTCCAACCGCTCCAAGCCGTTCGCCACAGGGTGCTGGCGCTGCAGGCGGGTGAGGAGCAGCATGCTGCTGAGCTCGGCGCCCAGGTCGTCGTGGAGGTCCATGGCGATCCGCTGCCGTTCGTGCGCCACCAGCTCGCGTTCGTACTGGCGTTCCTCGTGGCGGCGGAGGCGGCGCGTGGCGAAGGAGCGCAGCACCAGGAACACCAGCCCCATGGCCAGCAGCAGCAGCAGGGTGATCGCCCACCAGCGCTCCCACAGCGGCGGCATCATCACCACGGTGAGCGCCACAGGTTCGGACCACGCTCCGTCCTCCAGGCCGGCACGCACCTGCAGCACATGGTCACCGGCGGGCAGGGTGGAGAGCTCGAGGGTGGTGCCGATGGCGCGCTGCCATGCACCAGCCGGGTCGAGCCGGTACTCCAGGCGCAACAACAACGGGGTGGTCAGGTGCACAGCCCCCAGCTCCACCACGAGCCGGTCGCGACCCTTGCGCAGGCCCACGATCGTACGGTTCGCCATCACGCTGTCGTTCACCAGCACGGTGCGGATGTACGGTTGCGGCACCAGGCCGGGCCGTGGCTCCTCGTTGCGTGGCATGCGGCACAGGCCATCGGCGAACAGCACCCACGCATGCTGCGCATCGGCCACCACATCGCGCACATGCAACGGCCGGCCGCCGACCGAGGTGGCGTAGCGGGTCACCAAGGGGGCTTGCCAGGGCGGGCTCACCTTGTCGGCCCCCTTCTCGCCGGCCAGGAACAGTTCATTGCGGTCGATGAACAAATGGTAGTTGTGATCGGAAGAAAGGCCCTGCGCGGTGGTGATGCGGGCAAGGACCCTGCCGTTGTGCAGCACCAACACCCCATGGCCCGAGGTGGCCACGAAGAGCGTATCGCCATGGGAGGTGATGTCGGTGATGCGCACGCCGCCCGGAAGGTCCACTTCAGGATGCGCCTGCACGCCACCCTCCCTGCGACTGAACAGGCGGCCCTGTTCCTCGAACCAAAGCGTGCCCTGCTCGTCGAAATGAGGGGCATAGATCCGCACCCTGGGGATGCCTGACAACGACATCCCCAACATCCGGTCTCCACCGGCCTGAATGCCGTACGCTCCGTACATCATGCCCACCAACTGACCGTCCGGCGCCAGGGCCAGGGCCTTCATGCCCGATCGGCGCGCACCTTTCCAGTATTCGTGTTCGACCGGGATGCTCCTGATGCGTACATCGCCGTCCACGCTGTCCAGCCGGAACAGGTCCTGACCGGTGGCCACCCAGAGGGTGTCGGCGCGGGATTCCATGTCCATCACCCGCACGAACACTTCCCCGCCGGGCGGCAGGTCCAGCAGTTCCAAACGGTCGCGCATCCGGTACACGTCGCCCTGGTTCGTGCCGCACCAGATGGTGCCATTGGCATCGCGATGGGCGCGCATGAATTCCTCGCCGCCTCCCCGCACCCCCCTGAAATGCGCCGTGCGGATGGCCCGGGCGGTCACCATGATCACGCCCCCATGGTCCGTGCACAACCACAGGTTACCCTCGCGGCCGCGCATCAGGTTGTTGATCAGGTCACTGGGGAAGAGCACCTCACGCACCGGCCGCCAGTGCGTTCCGGTGCGCTTCAGCCAGAGCACCCCTCCGGAGCGCAGGGTGATCCACAGTTCATCATCGGCAAGGAGGAAGGCCTGGATGAAGGTGGGATCGCCGGGAATGATGGTGGAATCCACAACGGCCTGCCAGTGCATGTCCTTCCATGCGAACACCGCGCCCTGCGTGGTGCACAGGATGCGACCGCCACCATGGTCACGCACCAGGTTAAGACCTCCGCCGGACCAGGGGAGATCCACCATGCGGGGTGTTCCAGGCCGCACCAGGGCGGCATTGTTGAACACCAGCGTCGCACCCTGCGCATCGGTGCAGATCGTGATGTGCCCGCCCACCACCTCCGAGCCGTTCGACCGCAAGAGCTCTGTACGCACCTCACCATTGCGGCGCATCACCACCATTTCGCCGCCCAGGCCGCCGAAACGCATGTCGCCGTTGGCATCCTCCTGCATGGAGCGTATCCCCGTGCGCACGTGCACGCGCTTCAGCGTGCTGTCCGTACGCCAGCTGTGTATCCGTTCCCCGTCGTGGTAGCTCGGACGGCCGTTGCCGGTGAGGAACCACACCCGGCCCTTCCTGTCCGTGTCCACAACGAAGATCTCCTCGTCGCTGAGCCCATCGGTCACCGTGAACCGGTCGAAGTGCGTGCCATCGTACCGAACGGCCCCTGCATCGGTGCCCATCCAGAGGAAACCCGTGCTGTCCTGCAGGATCGTGTACACCGTGTTGCTGGGAAGGCCCTCGCCCATGGTGATCCGGCGGTGCAGGGGGTCCTGCGCCACCGTCCACAGCGCCAGGCATGTAAGCAGCAGGGTAACGCCAGCCCGTTTCATGGCCTTCGTAAGGTACACAAGTGGTCGTACACCAACGCCCGGACGATCGTCAGGTGCCCGGCATGGGGCGTGCGTCATCTTTGGTGAACATCCCGCCCACCATGATCCGCTTCTTCGTGCTCCTTCCAGCTCTGCTGAGCCTATGCCCGAGCTCCGGCCAATGCACCCCCGACCAGGTGCAGGACCAATGGAACGGCGGCACCAGCGAGCGCAACCTTCCCGGGTATTTCGAATGGCAGTCGTTCACCGCAGGCCTCGATGGTGAGCTGTGCCAGGTGGACCTGCTCTTCTGCAACACCACCACACCGGTGGTCGGTTCCGGAACGTTGCAGGTGTTCGCGGGCCAGGGCATCGGCGGTGCGTTGCTGACCAGCCAGCCAGTGATGGTCGATGGCTCGGGATCAGCGGCCAACCAACCTTGCTGGCAGCAATGGACACTGGCCAACCCGCCCGCGTTGCTTGCGGGACAGCTGTACACCTTCCAGTTCGTGCCTACCCAGGGTGGTGGACTGCCCGACCCTTACCTCATCCAGATCCAACTGCCGGGCACCTATGCCGGCGGCCAGAACTACAACCTCGGGGCTCAGGGCGATTGCGCGTTCCGCACCATGTGAACACCGGTGGCGTTGGCGTGGCCGAGCAAGCGCCATGGTCGCTGCGCATGTACCCGAACCCGGTCCACGACCGCATGACCGTTGAACTGCCGGACAACACGGAAGCGCGCCTGCGGGTGTTCGACGCCATGGGCCAGCTGGTGCTTCAAGCGGTCAGCCACGCGGACAGGACCGAGCTCGACCTATCCGGACTTCAGCCCGGCCACTACGTGGTGCAGGTGCTCAGCAGTGAGCATGCCGGCACGGCACGCATCCTGCGGTGGTAGGATCACTCCACATGGTCGAGATCCCGGCCATAGGTCTCAGGCAGCAGCACCACCGCGGCCAACGCGAGCGCCCAGACGCCCAGGCCGGTGATCACCAGTCCAGCGGTGGTGGAGAGGCCGAAACGGTGTTCGAGCCAGAGGTGCAGCGGGATCAGGAGCGTGACGGAGCCCCGCATGAAATTGGTGACGGTGGCGGCCACCAGCACGCGCAGGTTGGTGCCGAACAGCTCGGCGGTGGTGGTGGCGAACACGCTGAGATAGCCGCAGCCCAGGCCCATGAACGCGCAGGCGGCGTAGCTCCCCGCACCGCTGCGGAACGCGAGCAGGTACCACGAAGTGGCGGCGATCGCGAGCACCATGCCGCCCAGGATCACCAGGCGGCGCGTGCGCAACCACTGGCTCAGCATGCCGGTACCGAGGTCGCCGAGCGTGATGCCCACCTGGAAGAGCGTGAAGGCGGTGGTGAGCTTCCACCCGCTGAGGCCGTGGGATGCCGCCAGCTCCGGTGAGAGGGAGATGAGCAGGCCCACGCTGTACCAGATCGGCACGCCCATGGCGATGCAGCCGAGGTAACGCAGTGCGCGGCGCGGGTCCGCGAACAGGTGGACGAACGAACCGCGCCGCACCTGTGCTTCCGATGTGCGCTTGAACATGGCGGTCTCCATGCTGCGCATGCGGAACAACAGCAGCAGGAGACCCGCGGCACCTGCGGCCCCGAAGGCGGTGCGCCAGTGGAGCAGGTCGCCCGCGAGCCCGGCGCACACCGCGCCCAGGGCGCCCAGGGTGGCCACCAGCACGGTGCCGTGCCCGCGCCGTTCGGGGGTCATGCTCTCGGCCACCAGCGTGATGCCCGCGCCGAGCTCACCGGCCAGCCCCACGCCCGCGAGGAAGCGGATCCACGCGTACGTGGGCACATCGTGCACGAAGGCGTTGGCGATGTTGGCCGCCGAGTAGAGCAGGATGCTGCCGAAGAGCACCGCCACACGCCCGCGCCGGTCGCCGATGATGCCGGTGAGGATGCCGCCCAGCATCATGCCCGCCATCTGCAGCGCGAGCAGGCGTTCGCCTTCGGCCCGCAGCTCCGCACCCGTAAGGCCCAGCTCCATCAGGCTCGGGATGCGGTACACGTTGAACAGGAAGAGGTCGAAGGCGTCCACGAAGAAGCCCAGGCCCGCCGCGAGCACGGCACGGTTCAGCGGATGCCGGTGCAGCGTTGCCTCCATGCGCACGGTCACGGGGCGGTGGGCACGCGGCCATCCAGCCAGGTGCGCGCCTCCTGTTCGCTGGTGAACACCTCCACCGGGAAGGTGGGCGGGAAGTAGCCGAAGGCGAGGCGCACGATGGTCTCGGTGAGGTTGTCCTCCACCACCACCGCCAACGCACGCAGCAGGCCTTCCTCCCGCTCCGGACCGAAGTGGTCCTTGGTGGCCACGTCAAGCTCGAAATCGAGACCCTTGGGAAAGCGCGTGAGCAGTACGTGCGGCTCCTTGCCGGCAAGGTCATGGCGCATCACCCGGTTCTCCTCGAAACCGGCCCGGTCCAGCCGCACACCTTCCCGGAAGTGCTGCACCACCAGGCCGGGGCGCTCCAGCGTCATCACGGCCAGCGCGGTGCGGATGGTGCGGGGGAGAGCCGACATCGGTCCGAAAGCTAGGCGCCGGACCGGAGCGGGTCAAGCCGGTGGCAGGCCCGCGCCGGTCCGGCGCATCGCATCACGCGTAGGTCAACCGCGCGCGGCGGCCAGCTTGCGTTCGGCGCGTTTCCACTGCCGGCGGTGCTTGATCTTGGCGATGATCAGCAGCATCACCGGCACCATCACCAGGGTGAGGAAGGTGGCGAAGGTGAGGCCGTAGATCACGGCCCAGCTCAGCGGGCCCCAGAAGATCACGTTGTCGCCGCCGATGTGGATGTGCGGGTCGAGCTCGGTGAGCAGCGTGCCGAAGTTGAGGTTGAAGCCCACGGCCAGCGGCAGCAGGCCCAGCACCGCCGTCACCGCCGTGAGCAGCACGGGGCGCAGGCGCGTCTTGCCGGCGATGATGAGCATCTCGCGCGTCACGTCGATGGGCAGCTCCGCCTCCTCGGGCAGGCCGCGCTTCTCCTTCTGCCGCTCGAAGAGCAGCTTGGCGAAGTCCATGAGCACGATCGCGTTGTTCACCACCACGCCGATCAGCGAGATGATGCCCAGCATGGTCATGAGGATGATGAAGTCCATGCGGAAGACGATCAACCCGAGGAACACGCCGATGGTGCTGAAGAGCACCGTGCTCAGGATCACCATGGGCCAGCTGATGCTGTTGAACTGCCACACGATGATGAGGAACACGATGAATATGGCGATGAGGAAGGCCTTGCCGAGGAAGGCCATCTCCTTCATCTGGTCCTCCTGCTGGCCGGTGAAGGCCATGCCGAAACGCGCGTCCTTCTCGTAGCCGTTGAGGGCCTCCTTCATCTCGGCGATCACCTCGTTGCTGTTGTAGCCGGCCACCACGTTGCTGCTCACGGTCACCACGCGCTTGAGGTCGGTGCGCTTGATGGCGCTGAAGGTGCTGCCTAGCTCGGACGTGGCCACCGCGCTGATGGGCACCTGCCGGATCTGCCCGTTGAGCATGTCGCGGAAGGTGATGTTCATGTCCATGATGGTGCCCACGTCGTAGCGCTGCTCGTCCTTCAGGCGCACCATGATCTTGTAGTCGTCGTCGTCGCCCTCGATGCGGTAGGTGCTCACCTCCTTGCCGAAGAGCGCGGTGCGGATGGCATCGGCCACGGCGTAGGTGCTCACGTTGAGGCGGCGGGCCTTGGCGCGGTCGATGTGGATGGGCATCTCGGGCTTGGCACGGTCGATGTCGACACGCAGCGCCTCCACGCCGGGCACGTTGCGGTCCTCCATGAAGCGCTTCAGGCGCTCGGCCTCGGCGAGCAGCGGCTCGATCTCGTCGCCCGTGATCTCGATGTTGATGGGCTTGCCCGTGGGCGGACCCGCGGCGTCCTTGTCCACGCTCACGATCACACCAGGGTAGCCCTTCAGCTCCTTCTGCAGCTTCAGCAGCACATCGTTGGTCTTGAGGCCGTGGCGGTCGGCGTACTTCACGAAGCTCAGCTGGATGCGTGCCTTGTTGGGGGTGTTGGCGAAGCTCACGCCCTGCGCGGGGTCGCTGGTGCCGTTGCCCACCTGGCTGATCACCGAGTTGATGAGCATGTTGCGGCGCTCACGCGTCACGGTGCCGTCGGGGTGCTTCACCTCCACCTCGTGCATGTAGGGGTCCACGTTCACGATGGAATCCACCTGCGCCTCGATCAACCGCGCGATGCGGTCGGTCTTGTCGATGTCGGTGCCGATGGGCGCCTCGATGAAGATGTTGACGTACTTGGGCTCGTTCACGGGGAAGAACTCCACCTTCGGGGGGAAAACGCCCAGCAGCACGAAGGCCAGGAAGAGCAGGCCGATGGTGCCGAAGAAGAAGGTGCGCGGGTGGTGCTTCGCCAGCGCGTAGCGCAGGAAGCCCTCGTAACGCGTCTCGAGCCGCGGCAGGAACACGTCCTGGAACCAGCGCGTGCCGGGCACGGCCACCTTCAGGTTGAGCACGCCGAGGATGCCGGCCAGGATCGTCAGGGAACCAAGGCCCAGCAGGAAGGACACGTCCATGCCCTTGCCGATCACCACGAGCAGGGTGCCGACCACGAGGAAGATGCCCACCAGGCGGTACACCTTCCGCGCGTCGGGGTTCTCGCGCTCCACCTTCATGAACTGGGTGCTGAGGGCGGGGTTCACCACGAGCGCCACGAAGAGCGACGCGCTCAGCGACACCATGAAGGTGATGGGCATCCACTTCATGAACTGGCCCATGAGGCCGGGCCAGAAGAGCAGCGGCACGAACACCATCACGGTGGCGGTGGTGGCGGCCACGATGGGCAGCGTCACCTCGCCCACGGCCTTGCGGGTGGCCACCATGGGCGGCTCGCCGTTGCTCATGTGGCGGTAGATGTTCTCCACGATCACGATGCCGTCGTCCACCAGGCGGCCCAGCGCCAGGATCAGCGAGAACAGCACCATGATGTTGAGCGTGACCCCGAAGGCGTTGAGGATGATGAAGGAGATGAACATGCTCATGGGGATCGCCAGGCCCACGAAGAGCGCGTTGCGCAGCCCCAGGAAGAAGAGCAGCGTGCCCACCACCAGGATCACCCCGAAGATGATGTGGTTGAAGAGCTCGTCCACCTGCACGCGGGTGTCGTCGCTCTGGTCGTTGGTGATGGTGATGGTGAGGTCCTCGGGCAGCACGGTGCCGCGCGCGCGGTCCAGGATGGCGTTGATGCTGTCGCTGGCGATGATGAGGTTCTCCCCGGCGCGCTTGATCACGTCGAGCATCACCACGGGCCTGCCGTACTCGCGGGCATAACTGTCGGCCTCCTTGTAGTCGAACTCCACCGTGGCGATGTCGCGCAGGCGCACCTCCTTCTGGAACTCGTTCTTCACCACGATGTCGCGGATCATCTCCATGTCCTCGAACTCGCCCACCACGCGCACCGCGCGGCGCATGCCGTCGGTGAGCACCTCGCCGCCGCTCATGGTCAGGTTCTCGGTCTGCAGGGCCATGGCCACGTCGCCGAAGCCCAGCTGCAGGGCCTCCAGCTTGTGCAGGTCCACGCTCACCTTCACCTCCTTCTCGGGCACCCCGCGGATGTCGACCTTGTTGATCTCGGGCAGCGCCTCGATGCGGTCCTCCAGGACCTTGGCATAGTGGTGCAGCTGATCGAGCGAGTAGTCGCCGCTCAGGTTCACGTTCATCACCGGCATCAGCTCCGAGAAGTTCATCTCGAAGATGTTGGGCTCGGCGGGCAGGTCCTTGGGGAAGTCGACATCGCCCTGCGCCTTGTCCACCGCGTCCTTCACCTTGCGCAAGGCTTCGGTGGGCGTCACGTTGTAATCGAACTTCACCTGGATCGTGCTGTAGTTGGGCACGCTGGTGCTGTTGATCTCGTCGACGCCGGTGATGGTGTTGATCTCCTTCTCGAGCGGCTTGGTGATGAGCTTCTCGATGTCGACCACCGAGCTGCTGTTGTAGGGCACGCCCACGTAGATCTCGGGGGTCACCACCTCGGGGAAGCTCTCCTTCGGCATGGCCGAGTAGGAGTAGATGCCCGCGATGAAGATGAGCGCGGTGATCACCATCACGGTGGTGCGGTTCTTCACCGCCCAGCTGGTGATGGCGAACTGCCTGCCGGCGCCTTCGCCGTAGGCCTCGTTCTCGATGCTGCTGTGGTCCATGGTCCGTGTGTGCTGGTGGGGCTGTCGGCTCAGAGGGTGCTCACCTGTACGCGCTGGCCGTCGGCCACGCTCTTCGCGCCCTCGTCCACGATGGTCTCTGTCCCGTTGAGGCCCTCCACGGCGTCACGCTTCACCATGGTGAGGCCGCGGTAGTCCATCACGCGGTCCACGAGCACCTTGCGCGTCACCTGGCGGCCGTCCTTGTCGCTGTCGAGCACGAACACGTAGCTCCTGCCCTCCACGTCCTCCTGGATGCAACGGGCGGGCACCACCACGGCGCTGTCCTGCACCACGTCGCGGATGTGCACCACGCTGAGCAGGTTGGGGCGCACGTAGCCCTCGCCGGCGGGCATGCGCAGGGCCACCTTGAAGGTGCGGTTGGCGGGATCGATGTAGCGGCTCACGTTGCTGAGGCTGGCCATGATGGTGTCGCCGAGCGAGGGGAACTCCACGCGCACGGGGTCGCCGGCCTTCACGCGCTGCAGGTAGCTCTCGGGCACCTCGGCCTCCAGGCTCGCGCCGGCCAGGTCCACCACACGGGCCACGGGCAGCTGGGGCGCCGTCATCTGGCCCACGGTCACCATGATCTCGTCCACCGTACCGCTGAAGGGCGCCGTGATGCGGCTCATGCGCAGTTGCTCGCGCATGGCGGCCAGGCCGGCCTCGGCCTGCTCCTTGTTGCTCTTGGCCTGCAGGTACTGCACCTCGCTGCCGATCTGCTGCTTCCACAGGGCCTCCTGCTTGGCGAACACGTCGCGCGCCAGCTCGTAGGCGGCCTCGGCCTGGGCCATCTGCTTCTCGATGGCGTCGTTGTCCAGGTCCACCAGCAGCTGGCCCTGCGATACGCGGTCGCCCTCCTGCACGAGGATGCGGCGCACGCGGCCGCCGCCGCCGTACAGGTCGGCGCTCTTGTCGGCCTTCACGTGGCCGTGCACCTGCACGAAGTGCTCGAAGCGCGTGGGCTTCAGGGTGAGGGCGGTGACGTTGGCCAGGTTGCGGCGCACGGTGGTGTCGTGCTCGGCGATCCAGGCGTCCACCTCCTTGATGCGCTCGCCCAGCGCCTTGTAGGCGGTCTTCAGGCTGTCGAGCTCCTGGCGCTTGCGGCCCAGGTCGCTGGTGTCGGCGCTCCCGCAGGCCGCGAACAGGGCGGCGGTGAGCAGCAGGGTGAGGGACTTCTTCATCGCGGTATCGGTGTGCGGTGTGTTCAGTAGAGGTCGAGGGCCTTGCGCAGGTCGGTGCGGGCCAGGGCGAGGTTCACCAGCGCGTTGATGTACATCTGCTGCGCCGTGAGGTACTGGGTCTGGTCCTGGTTGAGCTCGAAGCTGCTCGACAGGCCGTTGGTGAACTTGATGCTGGTACGGTCGAAGATGCGTTTGGCCAGATCGAGGTTCTGTTTCTCGGTGGTGTAGGTCTCCAGCGCGGTGCGGGCCTTCTCGCTGCGCTCGGCGGCCTCGGCCAGCAGGCGCTGCTCGGTGGCCGTGAGGTTCACCTCGGTCTGCATCAGGCTCAGCTCCGACTGCTTCACGCGGTTGCTGCGCAGGCCGCTGCTGAAGAGGGGCACCTGCAGCTGCGCGCCCCAAAGCGTGGCCGGGAACCAATCGGTCTCGGCGGGGCCGTTCTCGCCGAAGGACTGCGCCTGCGTGTTGAAGAAGCCATAGAGCTTGGGCAGGTAGGCGCTCTTCTGGTTCTTCACCTCAAGTGTCTGCAGCCGCACCAGGGTGTTGGCCAGCTGGTGGTCGATGTGGCCCGACATGTCGAGCGGCGCCTCGGACAAGGCCACTTCGGCGGGGTCGTTCAGCAGGGTCTCGAGCTGGTCGGTGAGCTCCAGGGGCGTACCCTCGGGCACGCCGAGCACCAGGCGCAGGAAGGCGAGGGCCACGCGCTCCTGCTGGGCGAAGCTGCGGGCACGGTCGCGGGCGCTGGCCAGGGCGATGCTCAGGCGGTCCACATCGGTGGCCTCCATGAAGCCCTGCTCGGTCATGGCCCGTGCCTCGGCCAGGCTCTTCTCCAGCACGGGAACGCTCTCGGCGGCGAGGCGCGAGCCTTCGCGGGCGGCCAGCACGCCCAGGTAGCCCTTGGCCGCCTGGTACCGCGCATCGGCGGCCGTGCGCTCCAGCTCCTGCTCGCTGCGCACGCGCAGCTCCTTCGAGGCCTGCAGGCCCACCAGGTAGCTGCCGTCGAAGATCAGCTGGTTGAGCGCGAGCGCGCCGGTGGTGCTCCAGGGCACACCGAACTGCACCTCCAACAGGCCCGCGTTCGGGTCGAAGAAGTTGGGCACCACGCTCGTGGGCACCTTGATGTAGTTGTTGAGGCTCGCGCTGCCGTCCACCTGCGGAAGGCCGAGGGCGGTGATCTCCTTCACCTTGGCGTTGGCCTTCTCGCGCTCGAGGTCGCTGGCCTGCACCTGGTAGCTCTGCTTGCCGGCCAGGTCCATGGCCTGCTTCAGGCTCAGCACCAGGGGGGCCTGGCCCTCCTGCGCCACGGCCCGGCCGCACAGGGCCAGCGCCAGCATGATGGTGGTGTGTCGCATGTTCATCACTTGCGTTCCTTGTTCATCTTCTTCATCAGGTACTGCACCCCCTTGGGGCTCGCGATGCCGCGGATGTGGTAGCGGAACTGCTCCCACAGCACGTCCACGAAGCTGTACTCGTTCACCGGGAAGAGCTCCCCGTCGAACACCGCGTCCATGCGCGACACGTAGATGCGCGCGATGATGGTGATGTCCAGGTCGTCGCGGTAGAGCCCCTCGCGGATGCCCTTCTCCATGTTGGCCACCAGCGTCTCCATCACCCCGCGGTCCTCGGTGTGCTGCAGCGTGGCCCAGGCCTTTGGGTGGTACTTCTCCAGGTCGTAGTGGATGCTGGGGTGCATCTGCGCCAGCTGGCCGGCGATGTACCGCGTGATCTCGAAGTGCTCGTCGATCGCGTTCAGGTTCCGCTTGCGGATGTCCTCGATGGCCTGCTCGTGGGCCGTGCAGAAGTGGCCCACCATGCGCTCCACCAGGTCGTTCTTGTCGCTGAAGAACTGGTAAAGCGTCTTCTTGCTCACACGCATGAAGCGCGCCACGTCGTCCATGGTCATCGCCTTGATGCCATTGCGCATGAAGCACTTCTGCGCCTGCTGGAGGATCTCCTCTTCCTTGGGGACGGTGGCGTCGCTCATGGGGTGTCGGCGGTGGGTTCCGTGGGGGCCGGCAGGAGGTTTCCGGGAATTCGGGCGGCGAAGCTAGGGTGGTCCGGACACACAGGAAACACTTTGCACCGCAAAATGTTTCCAACGGTTCGCGGACAGGGATGAGCGGCGACGCTCCCCCACCCTTCCCCGCCCCTTGCCCATCTTTGCGGCCCCGTTCCGGCCGCTCACCACCCGGTGGCACCCGGCCGACCGACCTTCCCCATGGACCTCACGACCATCAAGTCCGCCCTGGACAACGAGACCCTCACCGGCACCACCATCACCGTGGCCGGCTGGGTGCGCACCTTCCGCAACGACCGCTTCATCGCCCTCAACGACGGCACCACCATCCGCAACCTGCAATGCGTGGTGGACCCCGCCCAGGTGGACGAGGCCACCCGCGCCCGCTTCACCACCAGCGCCGCCGTGCAGTGCACCGGCGAGCTCGTGCCCAGCCAGGGCAGCGGCCAGCGCGTGGAGCTGAAGGTGAGCGCCGTGCAGGTGCTGGGCGACAGCGATGCCGAATCGTACCCCATCCAGCCGAAGAAGCACAGCCTGGAGTTCCTGCGCGAACAGGCCCACCTGCGCTTCCGCACCAACACCTACAGCGCCATCTTCCGCATCCGGCACCAGGTGAGCTTCGGCATCCACGAGTACTTCGACCAGCAGGGCTACAACTACTTCCACAGCCCCATCATCACCGCCAGCGATGCCGAGGGCGCCGGCGAGATGTTCCGCGTGAGCACGCTCGACGCCAACAGCCCGCCCCGCCACGAGAACGGCAGCGTCGACTTCCGCGAGGACTTCTTCGGCCGCGAGGCGCGCCTTACCGTGAGCGGCCAGCTGCAGGCCGAACTGGGCGCCCTGGCCCTGGGCAAGGTGTACACCTTCGGGCCCACCTTCCGCGCCGAGAACAGCAACACCGCCCGCCACCTCGCCGAGTTCTGGATGATCGAGCCCGAGGCCGCCTTCATGGACCTCAAGGGCGACATGGACCTGGCCGAGGGCCTGTGCAAGCACCTCATCGCCCGCGTGCTGCGCAACAGCCTGGACGACCTGCAGTTCCTCGATGCGCGCCTGAAGGAGGAGGAGAACAGCAGGCCCAAGGAGCAGCGCAGCGAGCTCGGCCTCATCGACCGGCTGACGTTCGTGCTGGAGAACCCCTTCGAGCGCATCACCTACACCGAGGCCATCGACATCCTGCTGCGCAGCAAGCCGCACCAGAAGAAGCAGTTCCAGTACCCCGTGGAATGGGGCATGGACCTGCAGAGCGAGCACGAGCGCTACCTGGTGGAGAAGCACTTCAAGAAGCCCGTGATCGTCACCGGCTACCCCGCGCAGATCAAGGCCTTCTACATGCGCACCAATGCGCCCGGCGACTTCGGCTACAGCGACAAGGGCAAGACCGTGGCCGCCATGGACGTGCTCTTCCCCGGCATCGGCGAGATCATCGGCGGCAGCCAGCGCGAGGAGCGCCTGGATGTGCTGGAGGCCCGCATGGCCGAGATGAACGTGCCCACAGAGGAGCTGTGGTGGTACCTGGACACGCGCCGCTTCGGCACGGTGCCCCACGCAGGCTTCGGCCTGGGCCTGGAGCGCTTCGTGCTCTTCGTGACCGGCATGGGCAACATCCGCGACGTGATCCCCTTCCCGCGGACGCCGAAGAGCGCGGAGTTCTGAGGAGAGTAGCCGCAGAGGCGCGGAGGCGCAGAGTGTATACTTCTGGCGCAGAGGAGTAACCCTCCATCAGGGTCTCTCTAGGATGGACCCTGATGTACACGCCATTTGACGCCTTGACGATCCGTGTGCATCAGGACCCCTACGGTGACCCTACGTATCATAAATACGAGAACCTAGAGGACCAGATTCATTGGACTGATGCGCCTAACTTCGTAATAAATACATCGCACATGAAGCGTGCACCACTCATTCTTACCCTTGCGCTCGTAGTCTCGACTGAACTAGCGCACGCGCAGATCACTTTGCTCGGCACTGCTAATCAGACATTGCAGGTGCGCCGCTCGCTGGTTTCGGCGGGAACCAAATTCCTGAAAGCCGATACGGCGAGCTTAACGCTGTATAACCTTGACTTTTCCACATTCCTCACCATCAACTACCCACCCGCACCCGCTGGCTACACGTATTCCGGTGAGATGCGTGCGTTGTACATCACCGAAGCACTATTCGATAATGACCCTGCAACCGTCGAGGTGATCGCTCTCTTGAAGTTCCAGAACCAGCTCAAAGGCATGAGAGTCATCCGACAGGATGGATCGGTCTTGTTCGAGGATCTGAACTACTGGGTCGGATTAACAGCAGGCTCACATGGCCTGAACGACAGCCCGGCGATCTTCACGGCTGAGGATGGCAATACGTACATGGTGCTGACCAACGGATCAGCCGGCAACTCTACCAAACTCTACCAGTTGCCCGGCAACTTGCCATGTCTTGCATGTGATGGTACCATTTCCGGCTTTGCTGATAATGGCTCCGTGGAGAGCGGCAATCTGGTCCTTTATCCCAATCCCTCGACAACTGAGCTTAACTTACGCTATCCTATCGATACGGAACCAGGCAGCGAGATTAGGATCATCGACCTCCAAGGCCGGATCGTAATTGCGGCGCGCACCAATGCGGAAGGGTCTAATGTGTTATCGCTGAACGAGCTCGCCCAAGGACAGTACATCTGCACTATCATTACGTCGAACGGTCCCACTCGAAGCGCCACCTTCAGCGTTGTTCGTTGACCGCTGAAAAACGGCTGGCCTAAGGGCAATCTCTCTTACCCCAAAAGGAAAAACCCCGGCCGAGGTGCCGGGGTTTTTCCTTTTAAGGGAAGGCTGGGCGGGCTATCACCCTGAGCCTGTCGAAGGGTTAGGCCGCGATGCCCTTGGCCGGGTCGCTCTGGGCGCCTTCGCCCGCCGTGCCGATGGCGCTTACGCAGAACCAGTAGGCCTTCAGGCTCTCCAGGTCGGTTACGCTGTGGCGCACCCGGGTGGTGTAGCCGATGGCCTGCCAGTTGGCCTCGAGGGCGGGGTCCTTGTCCGTCATCCACACCTGGTAGCCGTGGGCGCCGTGCACGCTCTTCCAGCGCAGGTCCACCTCGCCGCGGCGGTTGGTGAAGAGCGCCTGCATGTCCTTGGCCGTGCCGGGGATGCCGATGGGCTCGCGCTGTTTGGCCAGCTCGTAGCCGCTGCTGTCCAGCTTCACCACATCGCCGGCGCACACGCTTCGCACATAGTCCGCCTGCACCCGCAGCATCTCCCGCGCCTGCTGCACCAGTGCGTTGCGCACCAGCTTGCTCTGGCGGCTGCCGTTGGTCGCGTCCTCGATCGCGGCCTCCAGGTCATCCGCCAGCTTGGCCATGTCGTCCAACGGCACCGCGGGCGTGGTGAAGTTGGGGTTCCCCGTCATCTTCGCCACCACGTTGCGCAACAGCGCCAGCAGCTTAACGAAGGTGAGCTCGAAAAGAGAAAGCTTGATGTTGGCCTTCATGATCTTCCGCCCCGTGGACCCGGTGAGGCGACGCCGTTGTTGTTGGTGGTCCTGGCCTTGGTACGCGGTGCCTTCCTTGCCGCAGTGGCGCCAAGGGCGTATAACCCCACGGGGTTATCGCCAGGGCGCTCAAGCGTTGCTGGGCTTCGGTCGCCGCGCGGTGCAACCCCACCGGGTTATTTCGCCGAAGCCGTAACCCAACCCTGCTGGTGCGCCTCGAAAAGGGACCCATGTCGCCGCCATCGTGGGCACGATGTGGATGTACCAAGGCCTTGTTCCACGCGCATCGTGGCCACGCGGTAACCGGACCGTTCCCTTGATGCGTGCACACGGTGGGCACGCTGATCGCCCATCGCACACACGATGCCCGCGCCTTGGGGCCATGGTGTGCCATGGTCGTGGCCACCAGAAGCCATCATCGGGGTCACGATGCCTGCGCATCGGACCCACGGTACGGCCACAACGCTGCCTGGGTGCGGCTGCATGCAGGCCTCCATGCGGGTGCCAGGTGGGCATGCATCTCAGGCCCCGGTCGTGGGCGAGGGCGGCCCCACCCGGCGCAACAGGCTGAAACGGTCCGTGGGCTGCTCGAGGAAAAAGGCGATCCGGTCCATTTCCCGGAAGCTGGGCTCTCGCGTATCGCGCTCCAAGCTGCTCAGGCGGCTCTGGCTGAGGCCCACGGCCAGGCGCAACTGCTTCTGGCTCCAGCCCTTCAATTCGCGGTAGTACACGATCAGTTTGCCAATGGTATCGCAACGGTGCAATGGGCGGGTGAAACGCCGCACCACCTGCATGCGGTGCACGTCCTCCGGCCCTTCAGCCGCATATGGCGCCGAACTGCCCATTCCCCCCAGCGTACGACAGCTTTTCGATCATGTTGGTATACCCTAATATCATATCCACCAGCTGCCTTTTCAACGGAGGGTGGTGGCGATCATTTCAAGGCTGTGGGTGTGAATTACCCCGATCAATTACCTCGAGAAATGATCGACCCTCCTGGACGCCCGGCTCCAAGGCCTAAAGGGGCATGGGCCCAGCCGTTGAACAGCCAACGCGCAACTCGATGCCTGTAGCCCGCATCTGCAAGCGCGAAACCTGAACCGGCCGCCACCGTCGGAAAGGTCCACGAGCCAGCAAGCCTAATGGCCTGAAAGCCTATGGGACTGCCCAAGGCCTCGGGCGCCCAGGCTTGGGCCAATGGCCGCTAGGCTCAAGGCCGCGAAGCGGAAAGGCCTTCAGGCAGCTTTGCCTTGTCCCTTGTCACTTGACACTTGAAGCTTGATCCGGCCAGCAAGCCTTAGGGCCAACAAGCCTTCGAGCCCAACGCCGGGGCCTGAGCCATTGGCCTAGGAGCTCAGGGGCCCCAAGCCGCGAAGCGGAAAGGCCTTCAAGCCTGTTGGCCTCCGGCCACCTCAACCCAGCCTTGAGCCCTGACCGATCAGGCCTTGGCCCAGCGACCCAGGTCAAGGCTCAGGTGCATTCAGGCCAAGACGGCCTCCAGGTCAGGACAGCCTTGATGCCTTGAACCCCTGAGCCTTGACTCGTGAAGCTTGCTTAGGCCTTCAGAGCCGAAGTGCCTTTCCGGGCGGAGGACCGCCCGGCCAACGGACCTATAGGCCAAGGTCCCGGCTATGGGCCTGCCTGCCGCAGGCAGGCTCAGGTGCATTCAGGCCATGACAGCCTCCAGCCTGGACAGCCACTTGGCCTGCGGCCACCTTGAACCTTGTCACTTGTCCCTTGAGCCCTGACACTTGCAACGGGCTAACTTAAGACTTGTGCCCCTGCCCAAAAACCTGTCAGCCCGCTACGCCATCGGCGATCGCGTCCGCCTCCAGGCCGGGGTTACGTGGACCATCGTGGGCCGCTACTGGCGCCCCCGCACCCGCGAGGTGGTCTACGACCTCAAGGCCCCCAACCTGGACTATGTGACGCGCCTGCCCGAACACCGCCTGCACCCTGTGCGACCGGGGGAGGAACGGGAGCGGCATTGAGCGCTAAGGCCAAACCGGCCCGCGCGTCCACAGGGGTGCGTTCAGCGGCAGGGATCACCAGCGCAGAGATCTATTGGACCACCGATACGGCGGCCGGATTCAATGCGCTCACCATGACCGACATCGGCGGCAACAACTGGAGCGCCGATATCCCTGCACAGTCCGTTGGAACCACCATCTTCTACTACATCCACGCCACGGCCACCAGCGGAAAGCAGCAGGTGCGCCCCATCGTTGCCCCTGATGGCTGGTGGAAGTTCCGCGTGCTTGACATCAACGCCAGCGTAGACGATGGCGCAGCGCCAAGCATCACCGAAGTCTTCCCCAACCCCAGCGCATCATTGATCATGGTAACGCTGAACGTGCCGCGTGGCCCGGTGCATGTGTACCTGGCCGATGCCACCGGACGAACGGTGATGGAACTGCATAACGGCAGCCTTCCCCATGACAACCGCGTATTCGCAGACATCGAAGGGCTGAAAAGCGGCGCCTACCTGGTGGTGGCTGAAAGCGCAACCGGAAGAAGCGTGCAGCGGGTGGTGAGGAAGTAGGAAGAAGCGAACGGAAAAGCGAAGCGGGGTTACAGCTTGTAACCCCGCTTCGCTTTTACAAGCTCACGGCGAGCGATCCGGTTCAGCGTGCGACCGGCAGGCGCTGTGTGCGCGACCTCTTCCCATCACGCACCGTCACCGCATATGTTCCATCCACCAGATCACTCACATCCACGAAGAAGCTTGTGCTGTTCGGGCGGAGCGTTCGTACCACAGATCCTGTAAGCGTGCTGATCTCGATGACTGCGTTCGGCTGTAGTTCGGTCAGCGAAATGTTCACCGTCGTGGAAGCCGGAACAGGGTAGATCCCGAATGCATCCATCTCCAAGACCGGTCGTAGGCCCGTGGTGGTGCTGTATTGCGCGATGTTCAAGGCCGCAGTGCCATCGGCCGTGGTGAATTCACCACCCAAGTACAATACGTCGTTGTACACGGCCAGCGAGCGCACCTGCCCATCGAAGCCTGTTCCGATGGAGGACCACGTGCTTCCGTTCCACACGCCGAGGTTGTTGACGGTCATGCCATCGCAATCGCCGAAAATGCCGCCGCAATACAGCAACCCGTGGTACTCGCATAGCGTGTGGACCGCATCGCCCATGGACCCGGACCAGCCGCCTCCCAAGGAGGACCATGCGCCACCGTTCCATGTGGCGATGTTCCATGCCCATGTGCCACCCGCGTTGGAGAAGCTGCCTCCCGCACACAGGTTCCCATTGTAGACGCACATGGTGTTCACGCTGTGATCCATGCCGCTCATGCCCGTACCCATGGGGTGGTAGGTGGAGCCATCCCACCAGCAGATCCCGTTGCAGGTGATCCCGCCGCATTGCTCGAAATGACCACCCATGTAAAGCGCACCGTCATGCACGAGCATGGCGTAGACGGCTTCATCGCAGCCGCCACCCACGGGCGCCCACGCACTTCCGTTCCACATGGCCACGTGCTGCATCGGTGTGGTGCCGCACAGGGTGAACTCCCCGCCACAATACAGGTTGCCATTGTGTTCCACCATGCAATTCACCGCCCCGTTGAAACCCGGTCCCATGGGCTGCCAGGTGGATCCATCCCAATACGCCACGTTCATGCAGGAGGAACCGCCAGCTTGCGAGAAGGACCCGCCTACGCAGAGGTTGCCGTTGAAGTGCGCGGCACAGAACACATCCCCGTTGGTGCCGCTGCCCATGGGGTTGAAGGTGGTGTCGTTCCACCAGCAAACATGGTTGAACGGATCGCCGCCCGATCCGGTGAACGCACCGCCGCAGTAGAGGTGGTCGTGAACGGTGTCGGTATACAGGCAGTGCAGGGTACCGTTGGTGCCATCCCCAACGGGGCCGCAGCCTTGCGCGTTCATGTTCAACGATAGGGCGCAAATGCCCAAAAGAACGAGTAGGAGAGCTTTCATGGACATGGAGTTTACAACACTCAAAGCAGCGCCGAGCGAGCGATCAAGGAGGTAACGATCGACAGGTTAAAGAATGATCCTTGTCAGTGAGGAACCATACCCGTGGGGCTTTGGAACCCACTACGCTCGGTGGGCGAAGGTGCTTACCGCATCCGGGCCGCGTTCAGTATCGCCAGCAGTGCCACGCCCACATCGGCGAAGACCGCTTCCCACAAGGTGGCCAGACCGCCCGCGCCGAGCACCAGCACGATCGCCTTCACCCCGAACGCAAGCACGATGTTCTGCGTCACCACGCGCTTGGTGGCCTTGCCGATGCGCATGGCTTCGGCGATGCGTGAGGGCTGGTCGTTCTGGATCACCACATCCGCCGTTTCGATGGCCGCATCGCTGCCCAGGCCGCCCATGGCGATACCCACGTCGCTGAGGGCCAATACCGGTGCGTCATTGATCCCGTCGCCCACGAAGGCCACCACAGCGGTGGGATCCTTTTTGGTCTCCTTCATCCGGGCCACCTTGTCCTGCGGCAACAGATCGCCGAAGGCCTTGGTGATGCCGAGCGTGGCGGCGATCCGTTGCGTGATGGCCATCTTGTCGCCGCTGAGCATCACGATGTCGCGCACACCAAGCGCCTTCAGTTCGGCGATGGTCTCCTTCGCATCGGCCTTGATCCTGTCGGCCACGGTGAGGTAGCCCGCGTACGCGCCGCCGATGGCCGCCACGACGATGGTGTCTTCCACCGCATCCACTTCCGGGGGATAGGCCACATTGAACTTGCGCATCAACTTGGCGTTGCCCACCAGCACGTCCTTGCCTTGCACAGTGCCCCGCATGCCATGGCCGCTGATCTCCTCCACGTTGGTGGCCTCGCCTACGTCCGTGCCTTCGGCGTATCGCAGCACCGCCTTGGCGATGGGGTGCGTGCTGTGTGCCTCCATCGCCTTCACCGTGCCGAGGAATTGTTGCGCGTCCACACCTGCTGCAGGCTTCACATCCTGTACGGCGAACACCCCCTCGGTGAGCGTACCGGTCTTGTCCATCACCACGGTGTTCACCTTGGTGAGCACGTCGAGGTAGTTGCCGCCTTTGAGCAGGATGCCTTTGCGACTGGCCGCGCCGATGCCGCCGAAGTAGCCCAGCGGAATGCTGATCACCAAGGCGCAGGGGCACGAGATCACTAAAAAGATGAGCGCGCGATAGAGCCAGTCGTCGAAGACGTAGGGATCCATCACCAGCATGGGCACCAGCACGATGCCAACGGCCAGCGCCACCACGATGGGTGTGTAGATGCGCGCAAAGCGACGGATGAAGAGCTCGGTGGGTGCTTTGCTCTTCGCAGCGTTCTGCACCAGGTCCAGGATGCGTGCAAGGCTGCTCTCGCCGAAGGGCTTGGTCACCTCCATGTCCACCACCTTGTCCGTGGCGATCATGCCAGCTAACACCGCACCTTCCTTCTCAATGGAACGCGGCACGCTTTCACCGGTGAGGGCCGCGGTATCGAACGAGGCTTTTTCGCTCAAGAGCTTGCCGTCCAACGGCACACGATCGCCCACGCGGATGCGGATGATGTCACCGACTTTCACCTCGGCGGCAGGCGTTTCCACCGGGACACCATTGCGCATCACGTTCGCGGTATCGGGCCGCACATCGAGCAGCGCTTGGATGTTGCGCTTGGCGCGGTCCACGGCCGCGTTCTGGAACAGCTCGCCCACGGCGTAAAAGAGCATCACGGCCACGCCCTCGGGGTACTCCCCGATGTAGAAGGCGCCGATGGTGGCCAAGCTCATCAGGAAGAACTCGCTGAACACATCGCCCTTGCCAATGGCGCTCACCGCGCTCACCAGCACCGGCCAGCCTACCGGCAGGTAGGCCGCGAGGTACCACACGAGGCGCCACCACGGCTGTTGCCAGAACTGCGGTGCCAGCTGATCGAGCGCTATGCCGCCGATGAGCAGAACGAAGGAGATGATGGCGGGCAGGTAGGCGCGCCAAGGTGAAGGGATCACGTGCTCTGCGTTCATGGTTCAATGCTCGTGCCCGGCGCTAGTGTTCATCATCGCGATCAGGTAGTACGCCCCGCCCACGACCACCTCGGCATTGGCGGGCACTTCCTGCAAGAAGGTCACAGCGGTATAGGCGCCGTCGGTTGCGCCGCGCTTCACCTCGAAGCGCTGGAAGGTCATGCTGCCGGGTGCGGGTGCGTGCGCATGTTCATCGCCGTGCGCATGCTCATCGGCATGATCGTGTTCATGTTCTTCGCCTTTCGCATGCGCTTCCTTGTTCTCAGCATCATGGTCGTGTTCCTCGCCTTCGGCGTGGCTGTGTTCCGCCTCGTCGGCATGCTGGTGCCCGGCGTCTTCTTCATGCCCATGTTCTTCTTCCCCTTCCGACCTGATGAACACATAATCCTTGCCCTCCATGTTCACGATGGCTTCCGTGAGGACAGCGGTTGTATTGGCATTGCCTATGTCTATCCGCGCGGTGACGCCCATGCCATCGATCAAGCCCTCCTTGTCGCCGGTGATCTCGGCGTGGACGGGGATGGTCTTGGTTTCGCTCTCGAAGGCGCTGCCGATGGCGAAGACCACGGCCGTGTAGTTCTTGCCGGGCAAATTGGTGAGGCTGAGGTCGATCTTCTGGCCCACTTTCACCTTGGCGATGTCCTGCTCGTAGAGGAAGAGGTCCACGTGGAGTTTGCTGTTGTTCACCACGCGGAACATGGTGGCGTCGCCGCTCACCTTGCTGCCCACGTTCACGGCGATGTGCGCCACGGTGCCATCGATGGGGCTGACGATGCTGCCCGTGGAGCGGATGGCATCGGCGCTCAGTTTTTCCGGATCGATGTTGATCAGGCGCAGCAGTTCGGCGTTGGCGTTCACGCTGGCGCGCAGTGATGCATGGTCGGCTGTCGCCTGTTGCAGGGTCTTCTGCGCGCTCACGTTGGCCGCGGCGAGTTCGGTCTGGCGATCAAGCTCGGCCTTGGCATAGACCAGTCGCGCCCTGGCGTCCAGGTAATCGCGTTGCAGGTCGATGATCGCCTGGTCGCTGATGCTGGCGAGCGCCTGTCCCTTCTTCACGTGGTCGCCTTCCAGCACCAGCACTTCGCGCACGGTGCCACCCAGCACGGCGGTGACATCCGCCACGTTCTGCGGGGGCACTTTCAAGAAACCGGTGGCCTTCAATGCCGTGGTGAGGTCTTTCATCTCCACCATGCCCAGCTTGCCTTCGATGGCGGTGAACTGTTGCGGCGAAACGGTGACCGTGCTGCCACCACCGTGGCCTTCTTCTTCGCCGTGGCCGTGGCCTTCTTCTTCTTCACCGGAATTCGCGCCGCCGCCACAGGAGGCGAGCGCCATGGTGAGCATGCACAGGACGAGGAACTGTGGGATCCCGCCAAGGCGGGACAGGGTGCGCGCGAGGGCGCTGTTGATCTGTTGCGTTTTCATATCAGAGCGGTCTTAAAGGCCGTTGAGGGCGCGGAGGTGGAGGACGGTGAGGGCGAGCTCGTAACGCACGCGCAGGTGCTCGGTGTTGAGTTGGAAGGCCTGCTCGATGCCTTGGGTGAATTGGAAGTAGTCTGCTTCGCCCGCGCGGTAGGCGCGCAAAGCGTCATCGCGCAGGGTTTCGCCAAGAGCGGCACCGGTGCTTTCGTAGTAGGCCAGACTGGCACGCAGTTGTGACAGTTGTGCTTCTGTGTTGGCGCGTTCACTGGTGCGCTGGCGTCGTGCGGCTTCCAGTTCCTGCGCGGCGATCTCGCTGCGCAGACGCGCGGCCGTGGTGCGACCGCCTTGCCCGCTGCCCGGCAACGGGATGCTCGCACCGATCAAGTATCCGCTGAAGGGCGCGTTGCCATCGAAGGTCTGGTAGAAGCCGCCGCCCTGCAGGCTGGGAGCCCACAGGCTGCGCTGTAATTTCCATTCGGCTTCGGCCAACTGCGCGCGCTGTTCCATGGAGAGCAGCAATGGATCGTTGCCTCCGCCGGGATCGGGCGCGCGTGCGGTGTTCAGCAACTCATCGGTGATGGGTGCCGCACCATTGAGCGCGCCGGTCCACCGTTCCACTTCGGCCTGGTAGGCCACCAGATCGGCCTGGGCCTGGCGCAGGCGCACCTTCACTTGCTCGGCGCGACTTTGCGCGCTGGTCTTTTCCAATCTGCCGGTCTCGCCAAGCTCGAACCGTTTGGTGGCGAACGCGGCCATCGAAGAGTACGCGCTATCGAGTTGTTGAAGCATGCGCACTTGTTCCAGTCCCATGGCCCATTGCAGGTAGGCGCCGCCTGCGCTTTCCTTCACGTACGCGGATGTGTTGAGCTTCTCGTTCTCCGCCAGTCGCAGGCTTTCCTTCAGGTAGGACGAGCGCCGCGCAATGGTCGTCGGGAAGGCGAAACCCGTGGTGGCTTGCAGGTTGATGTCCGTGCGATACGGCCCTTGGATCTGGCCCTGCATGAATTGCGCGTTCAGCGGTTGCAGGTTGAACGCCGTGCCTCGCAGGGCATCCTGTTCCTGCACGCTGAGTTCGGCGGCCGTCATGCTGGGATGCGTTCGTAGCGCGCGTGCGATCACGGTATCCATCGGGATAGGACCCTGTGCGTTCGCGCTTCCGCCAACGAAGAGCAGCAGCAACGTGGCGACGATCAGCGGTGCCTTTGCAGTTCCTCCTTCATCATCCTTGCGCTTCTTGCCTGCGCCCATGAAGAGCAGGTAGAGCACGGGCAGCACCATGAGGGTGAGCGCCGTGGCGGTGATCAAACCACCGATCACCACGGTGGCCAGTGGCCGCTGCACTTCCGCGCCCGCGTTGCCGCTGAGGGCCATGGGCAGGAAACCGAGCGAGGCCACCGCTGCGGTCATCAATACAGGTCGAAGGCGGATGCGCGTTCCTTGCAGCACGCGTTGCTTCAGGTCTTTGATGCCGTCCTTCTCCAGTTGATCGAAGGTGCCGATGAGCACGATGCCATTGAGCACCGCTACGCCGAAGAGCGCGATGAAGCCCACGCCCGCGCTGATGCTGAAGGGCATGTCGCGCGCCATCAAGGCCAGCACGCCACCAATGGCGCTCATGGGGATCGCGGTGTAGATCAGCAGCGCGCGCTTCACGCTGTTGAAGGTGAAGAAGAGCAGCAGGAAGATGAGGGCCAGCGCGATGGGCACGGCCACCATCAGTCGCTTGCTCGCCGCTTGCAGGTTCTCGAACGTACCGCCGAAGGTGTAGTAGTACGCGGCGGGCATCCGCACTTCGCCATCGATGCGGCCTTTCAGTTCCTCCACGAAGCTCTCCACGTCGCGGCCGCGGATGTTCACACCCACGGCAATGCGCCGTTTGGCATCTTCGCGGCTGATCTGCGCCGGGCCAGGCACCAGCGCCACGTTGGCCACCTGCTGCAACTGGATCTGGCCGCCGCCGGGCAGGGCCACGAAGAGCGCGCGCACGTCATCGATGCTCTGCCGTTGCTGCTGCGCCAGGCGTACCACCAGGTCGAAGCGGCGCTCGTTCTCGTAGATAACGCCGGTGGCCTC
>JAEUSV010000072.1 GCA_016788485.1 Flavobacteriales bacterium | reverse complement strand
ATCCACGAGAACATCCTCAGCACCATCGGCAACACGCCCCTGGTGAAGCTGAACCGCATCACCAAGGACGTCGCCGCCACCGTGCTCGCCAAGGTCGAGACCTTCAACCCCGGCAACTCGATCAAGGACCGCATGGCCATCAAGATGATCGAGGACGCCGAGAAGGCGGGCCTGCTGAAACCGGGCTACACCATCATCGAGGGCACCAGCGGCAACACCGGGATGGGCCTGGCGATCGGCGCCATCATCAAGGGCTACAAGTGCATCTTCACCACCACCGACAAGCAGAGCAAGGAGAAGGTGGACATCCTGCGCGCCTTCGGCGCCGAGGTGATCGTGTGCCCCACCAACGTGGACCCCGAGGACCCGCGGAGCTATTACAGCGTGAGCAGCCGCCTGGTGAAGGAGGTGCCCAACAGCTGGAAGGCCAACCAGTACGACAACCCCAGCAACGCCCAGGCGCACTACGAGAGCACCGGCCCCGAGATCTGGGAACAGACCGGCGGCAAGGTGGACCACCTCGTGGTGGGCGTGGGCACCGGCGGCACCATCTGCGGCACCGCACGTTTCCTGAAGGAGAAGAACCCGAACCTCAAGGTCTGGGGCATCGACACCTACGGGTCCGTCTTCAAGAAGCTGAAGGAGACCGGCATCTTCGACAAGAACGAGATCTACCCGTACATCACCGAAGGCATCGGCGAGGACTTCGTGCCGCAGAACGTGGACCTCGACCTCATCGACCACTTCGAGAAGGTCACCGACCGCGACGCCGCCATCTACACACGGAAGATCGTGAAGGACGAGGCCATCTTCGTGGGCAACAGCGCCGGCGCGGCCATGGCGGGCCTGCTACAGCTGAAGGACAACTTCAAGAAGGGCGAAGTGGTGGTGGTGATCTTCCACGACCACGGCAGCCGCTATGTGGGCAAGATGTTCAACGACGACTGGATGCGCGAGCGTGGCTTCCTGGTCGAAGAGAAGCCAACGGCCGGCGATCTGCTGAAGGGCAAGGAGCTCGCGCTGCTCAGCGTGGAGGCCGAAGAGCCCGTGCTCGCCGCGATCGACAAGATGCGCAAGCACAACATCGACCAGCTGCCCGTGTTCGAGGGCGGCAAGCCGGTGGGCACCATCACCGATGCCCGCCTGTTCGATGCCATGCTGGAGGACGCCGATGTGCGCACCCAGAAGGCCCGCGTGGTGATGGGACCCGCCCTGCCCGTGGTGCAGCCCGATGCGCACCTGGACGAGATCGCGAAGAAGCTGGGGAACGGCACGCCGGCGGTGCTGGTGCAAATGCCGGTCACGCCGAGCGGGGTCGAGGCGTACGGCATCATCACCAAGCAGGACATCATCGGGAAATTGCGGTAGTCGCAACGGACCAGATCACGGTTGCGATGGACCAGATCGGCGATGCTATCCAAGGACTGATCAATCTGTTGGATATGCTTGGCGCATTGGTCCGCAAGGCATGGAGCCGCAAGAGGCTCCCCCTGAACAAGGAGATCAGATCGCGGGACAATACATGGCTGGGAGCGGCCACGCTCCTGATACTTGGGCTGCTCGTCATTTTTCTGTTCGGCTGCGGCCAGGAGCCGGGCAGGAACAGCCCCTACAACGCCTCGGGCTTCGACACGGGCAAGGATGAAGCGGCGGCAGGAGACACCGTTCAGCATGCACAGGCCGGAGGCGTACCGGTCACTGCGAACGACCTGGCCAAGCTCATCGTTGATGGCACGGTCCCGGAGCACCTGGACGAGGCCAGCGTACAAGGCATGGTCGATGGCCTTTCGGACATGGACCCGGCCACTCGCCGGCTCCAAGCCCGTGCCGTCACCAAGCTCTGGCCCAAGGCCGACGGCGCGATCGCGGAGAGCATGGGGCTGGCCGCCCTGGAATACGTGAGCGCCCACCCCGCCGAGTTCATCGCGCTGTTCGACCAGGATCTCGGCGAGAAGGACCTCCAGGTCTGGGCCGATATGCTCGCGCAGGAGATCCTCATCGACAGCGAAGAGGGTCCGTTGGAGGCATGGGCGGAACGCATCCCCGACCTGGAGCGCGGCTGTTCAACGTGCACACAGGCCCAGCGGGAGCGGACCGGCATCTTCGTGAAGTTGGTGAGCGAGCGCATCCACGCGTTGAACACGACCAGCTGAACCCTCATGCGCTCCCTGACCGATCAGATGGGGCGCACCCTCCTGGTGCCCGAACGGCCGGAACGCATCATCTCCCTCGTCCCCTCCCAGACCGAACTGCTGCACGACCTCGGCCTGGGCGAACGCGTGGTCGGCATCACCAAGTTCTGCATCCACCCGGAGGCCTGGTTCCGCAGCAAGGCGCGCGTGGGCGGCACCAAGCAGGTGGACCTTGACAAGGTTCGCGCCCTGGTGCCCGACCTGATCATCGGCAACAAGGAGGAGAACGCACAGGCGGACATCGAAGCGCTCGAACGCGAGTTCCCGGTGTGGATGAGCGATGTGCGCGAGCTGGACGGCGCCCTGGACATGATCCGGCGCGTCGGCATGCTCACATGGTGCACCAGCCAGGCCGAAGCGCTGGTGACCGGGATCGGGCAGGCCTTCGCCACCATGCAGCCGCTCACCCCTCCCCTTTCGGCCGCCTACCTCATCTGGCACGAGCCCATGATGGTGGCCGGCACCGACACCTTCGTGAACGACATGCTCGCGCGCTGCGGCCTCACCAACGCCTTCGCCCACCGCACCGAGCGCTACCCGCAGCTGTCCCCGGCCGAGCTTGCTGCCGCCGACCCGGACGTGATCCTGCTCTCCTCCGAGCCCTTCCCCTTCGCCGAAAAGCACATCCTGCACTACAACATGCTCTGCCCCGGCACCCCGGTGCACCTGGTGGACGGCGAGCGGTTCAGTTGGTACGGCAGCCGGCTCCTCCGCTCCCCCGCCTATTTCAGCGGGCTGCTGGCGGGATGGACGGTGTAGGCCCCGGAACGGTCCGGTTACCTTTGCCGCGTCCTTTCCCGACCGCCATGCGCCTGCGTGCCCTCCTCATCGGCCTGAGCGTGTCGTTGAGCGTCTGTGCCCAGCAAGTGGGCCTCGTGCTCAGCGGAGGCGGCGCCGTGGGCCTCACCCACATCGGGGTGCTCAAGGCCCTCGAGGAGAACGGGATCCCGATCGACTACATCGCCGGCAGCAGCATGGGCGCATTGGTGGGCGCCATGTACGCCGCAGGCTATTCCCCCTGGGAGATCGACAGCCTCTTCAACACCGACCTCTACAAGCTGATGGCCGAAGGCGGGGTGGAGGACGAGTTCATCTACTATTTTAAGCGCGATGAGCCGGACGCCTCGCTGATCAACCTGCGCTTCGACCTGGACACCAGCCTGCAGGCCTCCCTGCCCACCAACCTCCGCAGCCCGGTGCTCATCGATTTCGAGCAGATGCGGGGCTTCGCCGGGGCCAGCGCGGCCAGCGGCTATGACATGGACAGCCTCTTCGTACCCTACCGGTGCGTGGCCAGCGACATCACCGCACAGCGGCCCGTGGTGTTCGACAAGGGCGACCTGGCGCAGGCGGTGCGGGCCAGCATGAGTTACCCCTTCTACTTCAAGCCCATCCGCGTGGACGGCCACCTGATGATGGACGGCGGCCTCTACAACAACTTCCCCAGCGACGTGATGTACGGGGAGTTCCTGCCCGACATCATCATCGGCAGCAACGTGGCCTACAACGCTCCGCCGCCCAGCGAGGACGACCTGATGAGCCAGCTGCGGGCCATGCTGCAGGAAAAGACCAACTACACGGTGATCTGCGAGAACGGCATCATCGTGGAGCCCAAGACCGCCACCACCCTCTTCGACTTCAGCGACCCGCGCAGCCCCATCGACGACGGGTACGCGGCCGCCATGGCCCGCATGCCCGAGATCAAGGCCGCGATCGCACGGCGCATGGACAGAGGGGAGCTTGAGGCCAGGCGACAGGCCTTCCGTGCGCGCATGCCGTCCATGGTGTTCGGCGGCATCCGAGTGCACGGGCTCAACAAGGGTCAGACGCGCTACGTCGAAGAGGTGCTGAACAAGAGCGAAGGGCCCATCGCGTCCTCCGAGCTCAAGCCGCGCTACTTCCGCCTGTACGCCGATCAGGCCGTGAGCGGGCTGCAGCCCAAGGCCACCTACGTGCCCGAGCGTGGCAACTACGACCTGGACCTGCTGGTGAAACGCGAGAAGGAACTGCAGGTGCGCTTCGGTGGCATGTTCAGTTCGCGCCCGATCAACACCGGCATGGTGGGCCTGCGCTACAACCTGTTCGGGCGCAGCAGCACCGGCCTGGAGGCGCTCTCCTACTTCGGCAAGTTCTATGCGGCCGGCCAGGTGAAGCTCCGCAGCGACCTCAGCACCCGCGTGCCCATGTACATCGAACCGGTGTTCACCCTGCACCGTTGGGATTACTTCAGCAGCTTCGCCACCTTCTTCGATGAGGTGCGACCCAGCTATGTGGTGATGCGCGAGAGCTGGGCGGGGGTCAACAGCGGCTTCGCGCTGGGCAACAAGGGGCTGCTGCGGGTGGACGGCAAGTATGCCCAGACGCGCGACAGCTACTACCAGGACCTTGCCTTCAACCCCAACGACACCGCCGATGTCACCGAGTTCCATTTCGGCACCGCGGGCCTGGTGCTCGAACGCAATTCGTTGAACCGCAAGCAGCACGCCAACGCGGGCGAGCAGTTCCTGGCCGAGCTGCGGTACGTGGGCGGTACGGAGGAGACGGTGCTCGGAGGCAGCACGGACCCTGCCGACCGGTTCACGCGCGACCACGAGTGGCTCACCGCGCGGGTGCGGCTCGACAAGTACTTCATCCCCAAGGGCACCGTGCGTTTCGGGATGCTGGTGGAGGGTGTGTACAGCACCCAGACCTACTTCCAGAACTACAACGCCAGCATCATCCGCGTGCCGGTGTTCCAGCCCACGCCCGAGAGCCGCACGTACTTCATCGACGCCTACCGCGCCCCGCAATACCTGGCCGGCGGTGCGCGCGCCATCATCGCCGTGGCCCGCAACAAGTTCGACCTGCGGCTCGAAGGCTACGTGTTCCAGCCCTACAAGCCGCTCGTGCGCGGCGACTTCGACAACACCGAGGTCGGCGAGCCCATCAGCACCCGCTATTACATCGCCAGCGGCTCGCTCATCTATCAGAGCCCCGTGGGCCCCGTGTGGTTCAATACCAGCTACTTCGACGGGCTGGACGAACCCTGGGCCGTGAGCCTCAACTTCGGCTACATGATCTTCGCCCAAAAGGCGATGGAGTGAACAAGAAAAAGCCCCGGTCTCCCGGGGCTTTTCGCTTTCCTGATCGTTGGTTCAGGCCTGAGCGGCCGGTCCGCCGAAGTTCATGGGGATCTCGGGCATCTCGGTCTCGCGGATGGCGCCGTGCACCTGCTCGAACTTCTGTACGTTGTCGGCCAGGGCGCGCATGAGGCGCTTGGCGTGCTGGGGGGTGAGCAGGATGCGCGAGCGCACCTTGGCCTTGGGCACGCCGGGCATCACGCGCACGAAGTCCACCACGAACTCCGAGTTGCTGTGCGTGATGATGGCGAGGTTGCTGTAGATGCCATCGGCCACCTCCTCGCTGATCTCGATGTTCAGCTGGTTGCCGCGGGGTTGGTCCTTCTGGTCTGCCATGGGATATCGTTCGTTAAGGGGTTGAAGCGTCGAGCGGCAGCGCCTTCCGGTGCCGCCGCTCGCTCGCTTGGTTCAGTCGTTGGTGGTCATTCCTCCACTTCCTGGGCCTGCAGGCGCGAGGCCATCAGGCGGGTGTACTCCTCCTTGTTGTACACCAGGTCCTTCTGGAAGCGGCGGCTGCCCGTACCGGCGGGGATCAGGTGACCCACGATCACGTTCTCCTTCAGGCCGAGCAGGTGGTCCTCCTTCGCGCTCACGGCGGCCTCGTTCAGCACCTTGGTCGTCTCCTGGAAGGAGGCGGCGCTGATGAAGCTGTCGGTCTGCAGCGAAGCGCGCGTGATGCCCTGCAACAGGGTGCGGCTCGTGGCCGGCGTGGCCTGGCGGGCCTCCACCAGCTTGGCGTCCTTGCGCTTGAGGGCGCTGTTCTCATCACGCAGCTTGCGCATGGTGATGATCTGGCCCACCTTCAGGCTGGTGCTGTCGCCGGACTCGGTGACGACCATCTTGTCGTAGATGTCGTCGTTCACCTCCATGAACTCGGTCTTGTTCACCACCTCCTTCTCCAGGAAGCGGGTGTCGCCCGGGTCCTCGATCTCCACCTTCCGCATCATCTGGCGCACGATCACCTCGAAGTGCTTGTCGTTGATCTTCACACCCTGCATGCGGTACACCTCCTGCACCTCGTTCACCAGGTACTCCTGCACCTTCGTGGGGCCCTGGATGTCGAGGATGTCGCCCGGGGCCACGGAGCCATCGCTCAGCGGTGCGCCCGCCTTCACGAAGTCGTTCTCCTGCACCAGGATGTGCTTGCTCAGCGGCACCAGGTAGTACTTCTTCTCGCCGGTGCGGCTCTCCACGATGATCTCGCGGTTGCCGCGCTTGATCTTGCCGTAGGAGATGATGCCGTCGATCTCGCTCACCACGGCCGGGTTGCTCGGGTTGCGCGCCTCGAACAGTTCGGTCACGCGGGGCAGACCACCGGTGATGTCGCCGCCCTTGCCGGAGCTGCGCGGGATCTTCACCAGGATGTCGCCGGCCTCGATCTTCTGGCCGTCGTTCACCATGATGTGGGCGCCCACCGGGAGGGAGTAGTTCTTCACCTCCTCCTTGGACTTGGGGTCCATGATCTTGATGGTCGGGTTCTTCCGCTTGTCGCGGCTCTCCACGATCACCTTCTCGGTGAAGCCCGTCTGTTCGTCGATCTCCTCGCGGTAGGTCACGCTCTCCTCGATGCTCTCGAACTCGAGCGTACCGCTCATCTCGGAGATGATCACGGCGTTGTAGGGGTCCCAGGTGCAGATCACATCGCCCTTCTTCACGTTGCGGCCGCCCTTGATGTACAGGTAGGCGCCGTAGGGGATGTTGCTGGTGGTGAGCACGATGCCCGTGTTGGTGTCCACGATGCGCATCTCCGTGCTGCGGCTGATGACCACCTCTGCGTCCTCGCCCTTGCGGTCCTTCTTCTTCACCGTGCGCAGCTCGTCGATCTCCAGGAAGCCGTCGTACTTGGCCTTCACCTCGCTCTCGTCGGCGATCTTGCCGGCCACACCACCCACGTGGAAGGTACGCAGCGTGAGCTGGGTTCCCGGTTCACCGATGGACTGCGCTGCGATCACACCCACGGCCTCGCCCATCTGCACCATGCGTCCGGTGGCCAGGTTGCGGCCGTAGCACTTGGCGCACACGCCGAGCTTCTGCTCGCAGGTGAGCACGCTGCGGATCTCCACCTCCTCGATGGGGCTGTTCGCGATGCGCTCGGCCACGTCCTCGGTGATCTGCTCCCCGCTGGAGACGAGCAGTTCGCCCGTCTGCGGATGGAACACATCGTGCACGCTCACACGGCCCAGTACGCGGTCGTAGAGGCTCTCCACCACCTCCTCGTTCTTCTTCAGTGCACCGGCCACCAGACCGCGCAGGGTGCCGCAGTCCTCGTTGGTGATCACCACGTCCTGCGCCACGTCCACGAGACGGCGCGTGAGGTAACCGGCGTCGGCGGTCTTGAGCGCCGTATCGGCCAGACCCTTACGGGCACCGTGGGTGGAGATGAAGTACTCCAGGATGGACAGGCCCTCCTTGAAGTTCGAGAGGATCGGGTTCTCGATGATGTCCTGGCCGCCGCCACCACCGCTCTTCTGCGGCTTGGCCATCAGGCCTCGCATGCCGCTCAGCTGGCGGATCTGCTCCTTCGAACCGCGGGCGCCGGAATCCATCATCATGTAGATGGAATTGAAGCCCTGGCGGTCGCCCTTCAACCGCTCCATGAGGTTGAAGGTGAGCTTGCTGTTGGTGTGCGTCCAGATGTCGATGGTCTGGTTGTAGCGCTCGTTGTTGGTGATGAGGCCCATGTTGTAGTTGCCCGTCACCTCGTCCACCTCGTTCTGGGCGGCCTTGAGCAGCTTGTCCTTCTCATCGGGCACCACCACGTCCATCAGGTTGAAGCTGAGGCCGCCACGGAAGGCGCTCATGAAGCCCAGCTCCTTGATGTCATCGAGGAACTTCGCGGTCTTCGCGGTGCCCACGGTCTTGAGCACCGAGCCGATGATGTCGCGAAGGCTCTTCTTGGTGAGCACGTCGTTGATGTAGCCGCACTCATCGGGCACCACCTCGTTGAAGAGCACGCGGCCCACGGTGGTCTCGATCAGCTGGCTCTTGCCGTCCACGCCGGTCCAGCGCACCTTGATGTAGGCGTGCAGGTCGACCTGGCCCTCGTTGTAGGCGATGGTCACCTCCTCGGGGCTGTAGAACACACGGCCTTCGCCGCGCACCTTCTCCTCCTTCGTGCTCTTCTTGCCCTTGGTGATGTAGTACAGGCCGAGCACCATGTCCTGGCTGGGCACCGCGATGGGCGCGCCATTGGCCGGGTTCAGGATGTTGTGGCTGGCCAGCATCAGCAGCTGGGCCTCGAGGATGGCGGCATGGCCCAGGGGCACGTGCACGGCCATCTGGTCACCGTCGAAGTCGGCGTTGAACGCGGTGGTCACCAGCGGGTGCAGCTGGATGGCTTTGCCCTCGATCAGCTTGGGCTGGAAGGCCTGGATGCCGAGGCGGTGCAGCGTCGGTGCGCGGTTCAGCAGCACCGGGTGGCCCTTCAGCACGTTCTCCAGGATGTCCCACACCACGGGCTCCTTCTTGTCAACGATCTTCTTGGCGCTCTTCACCGTCTTCACGATCCCCCGCTCGATGAGCTTGCGGATGATGAACGGCTTGAAGAGCTCGGCGGCCATGTCCTTGGGCAGGCCGCACTCGTGCAGCTTGAGCTCGGGGCCCACCACGATCACCGAACGCGCGCTGTAGTCCACGCGCTTACCGAGCAGGTTCTGGCGGAAGCGGCCCTGCTTGCCCTTGAGCGAGTCGCTCAGGGACTTCAGCGGGCGGTTGCTCTCGCTCTTCACGGCGCTGCTCTTGCGGCTGTTGTCGAAGAGGCTGTCCACCGCCTCCTGCAGCATGCGCTTCTCGTTCCGCAGGATCACCTCGGGCGCCTTGATCTCCATCAGGCGCTTGAGGCGGTTGTTGCGGATGATGACGCGGCGGTACAGGTCGTTGAGGTCGCTCGTGGCGAAGCGGCCGCCGTCCAGGGGCACCAGCGGGCGCAGCTCGGGCGGGATCACCGGCACCACCTTCACGATCATCCACTCGGGACGGTTCTCCCGGCGGCTGTTGGCCTCGCGGAAGGCCTCCACCACGTTGAGGCGCTTGAGGGCCTCGTTCTTGCGCTGCTGGCTCGTCTCGGTGTTGGCCTTGTGGCGCAGGTCGTAGCTCAGGCCGTCGAGGTCCAGGCGCTTCAGCAGGTCGTGCAGCGCGTCCGCGCCCATCTTGGCGATGAACTTGTTCGGGTCGCTGTCGTCCAGGTACTGGTTGTCCTTGCCCAGCGCCTCCAGGATGTCCAGGTACTCCTCCTCGGTGAGGAAGTCGAGCTGGTTGAGGGCCACCCCGTCCTTGTTCTTGGCGGGACCGGCCTGGATCACCACGTAACGCTCGTAGTAGATGATCTGGTCGAGCTTCTTGGTCGGGAGGCCCAGCAGGTAGCCGATCTTGTTCGGCAGGCTGCGGAAGTACCAGATGTGCGCCACCGGCACGGTGAGCTGGATGTGGCCCATGCGCTCGCGGCGCACCTTCTTCTCGGTCACCTCCACGCCGCAGCGGTCGCACACGATCCCCTTGTAGCGGATGCGCTTGTACTTGCCGCAGTGGCATTCGAAGTCCTTCACCGGACCGAAGATGCGCTCGCAGAACAGGCCGTCGCGCTCGGGCTTGTACGTGCGGTAGTTGATCGTTTCGGGCTTGATCACCTCACCGTGGCTGCGCTCCAGGATCTGCTCCGGGCTGGCCAGGCTGATGACGATCTTGTCGAAGTTGCTGTTGAGCTTGACTTCCTTTTTCATGGTTGCTTCGATCAAGGTTGCCTCTTAGTTCTTCTCGTTCTCGCTCTCCAGGCTCACGTTCAGCGCGAGGCCGCGGAGCTCGTGGAGCAGCACGTTGAACGACTCGGGGATGCCCGGGGTCGGCAGCGGTTCGCCCTTCACGATGCTCTCGTAGGCCTTGGCGCGGCCCACCACGTCGTCGCTCTTCACGGTGAGGATCTCCTGCAGGATGCTGCTGGCACCGAAGGCCTCCAGCGCCCACACCTCCATCTCACCGAAGCGCTGGCCACCGAACTGGGCCTTACCGCCGAGCGGCTGCTGGGTGATGAGGCTGTAGGGTCCGATGGAGCGGGCGTGCATCTTGTCGTCCACCATGTGGGCCAGCTTGATCATGTAGATCACGCCCACGGTGGCCGGCTGGTGGAAACGCTCGCCGGTACCGCCGTCGTAGAGGTAGGTGCGGCCGAAGCGCGGCACATTGGCCTCGTCCGTCTGCGCGTTGATCTCGTCGATGGTGGCACCGTCGAAGATCGGCGTGGCGTACTTGCGGCCCAGTCGCAGGCCGGCCCAGCCCAGCACGGTCTCGTAGATCTGACCCAGGTTCATGCGCGAAGGAACGCCCAGCGGGTTCAGCACGATGTCGACCGGCGTGCCGTCCTCCAGGTAGGGCATGTCGGCGTCGCGCACGATCTTGGCCACGATGCCCTTGTTCCCGTGGCGGCCGGCCATCTTGTCGCCCACCGTCAGCTTGCGCTTGGCGGCCACATAGACCTTGGCGAGCTTCACGATGCCCGTGGGCAGCTCGTCGCCGATGCTCACCTGGAACTTCTTGCGCTTGTACACGCCACTGATGTCGCTGTGGCGGATATTGTAGTTGTGGATGAGCTGGCGCACCAGTTCGTTCGTCTTCTTGTCCGCGGTCCACTCGGTGGGGTCCACGGTCACGAAGTCGATGCCCTGCAGCACCTTGGCGCTGAACTTCACGCCCTTCTTGATCTGCTCCTCCTTGTACTTGTTGAAGACGCCGTTGCTGTTGTGGCCGCCGATCAGCTTCATCAGCTTCTCGATCAGCAGCTCCTTCAGCTCGCCGAGCTCCTCGTCCTGGTCCTTGTCGATCTGCTCCAGAACGGCCTTCTCGTTGCCCTTGGTCTTCTTGTCCTTGATGGCACGGCTGAAGAGCTTCTTGTCGATCACCACGCCCTTGGTGCTGGGCGGTGCCTTCATGCTGGCGTCCTTCACATCACCGGCCTTGTCGCCGAAGATGGCGCGGAGCAGCTTCTCCTCGGGGCTCGGGTCGGTCTCGCCCTTGGGCGTGATCTTGCCGATGAGGATGTCGCCCTCCTTGATCTCGGCGCCGATGCGGATCAGGCCGTTCTCGTCGAGGTCCTTGGTGGCCTCCTCGCTCACGTTCGGGATGTCCGCCGTCAGTTCCTCCAGGCCGCGCTTGGTGTCGCGCACCTCCATGATGTACTCATCGATATGGATGGAGGTGAAGATGTCCTCGCGGGCCACGCGCTCGCTGATCACGATGGCGTCCTCGAAGTTGTAGCCCTTCCAGGGCATGAAGGCCACGAGCAGGTTGCGGCCGATGGCCAGCTCGCCGTCCTGCGTGCTGTAGCCCTCCACGAGCACCTGGCCCCGGGTCACCTTCTCGCCCTTGCGGACGATGGGGCGCAGGTTCATGCAGGTGCTCTGGTTGGTCTTCATGAACTTGGTGATGCGGTACTCCTTCTCATCACCATCGAAGCTCACCGTGCGCTCGTCGTCGGTGCGCTTGTACTCGATGACGATGCGGTCGGAGTCCACGCTCTTCACCACGCCCTCGCCTTCGGCGGCGAGCAGCACGCGGCTGTCGTGCGCCACGCGCTCCTCCAGGCCGGTGCCCACGATCGGGGCGTCGGGCCGCAGCAGCGGCACGGCCTGGCGCATCATGTTCGAGCCCATCAGCGCACGGTTGGCGTCGTTGTGCTCGAGGAAGGGGATCAGGCTGGCCGCGATCGAGGCGATCTGGTTCGGCGCCACGTCCATCAGGTGCAGCTCTTTGGGGCTGGTCACCGGGAAGTCGCCCATCAGGCGGGCCTTCACGCGCTTGTCCTCGAACTCCCCGCTGTCGCTCACCTTGGCGTTCGCCTGGGCGATCACCTGGTTGTCCTCCTCCTCGGCGCTCAGGTAGATGAGCTCGCCCTTGGTGTCCACCTTGCCGTCCACCACCTTGCGGTAGGGCGTTTCGATGAAGCCCAGGTTGTTCACCTTGCTGTACACGCACAGCGAGCTGATCAGACCGATGTTCGGTCCTTCCGGCGTCTCGATGGTGCAGAGGCGGCCGTAGTGCGTGTAGTGCACGTCGCGCACCTCGAAGCCGGCGCGCTCGCGGCTCAGACCTCCGGGTCCGAGGGCCGAGAGGCGGCGCTTGTGGGTGATCTCGGCCAGCGGGTTCGTCTGGTCCATGAACTGGCTCAGCTGGTTCGTCCCGAAGAACGAGTTGATCACCGAGCTCAGGGTCTTGGCGTTGATCAGGTCGGTGGGCGTGAACACCTCGTTGTCGCGCACGTTCATGCGCTCGCGGATGGTGCGCGCCATGCGGGCCAGGCCCACGCCGAACTGGGTGTAGAGCTGTTCGCCCACGGTGCGCACGCGGCGGTTGCTCAGGTGGTCGATGTCGTCCACATCGGCCTTGGAGTTCACCAGCTCGATCAGGTAGCGGATGATGCTGATGATGTCCTCCTTGGTGAGCACGCGCACGCTGAGCTCGCTCTCGAGGCCCAGCTTCTTGTTGATGCGGTAGCGGCCCACCTCACCGAGGTCGTAGCGCTGTTCGCTGAAGAACAGCTTGTCGATCACGCCGCGGGCGGTCTCCAGATCGGGAGGCTCCGCATTGCGCAGCTGGCGGTAGATCACCTCCACGGCCTCCTTCTCGGAGTTCGAGGTGTCCTTCTGCAGCGTGTTGTAGATGAGGGCGTAGTCGGCGGCGTTCACACCGGCCTTGTGGAGGATCACGGTCTTGGCGCCGCTCTCCACGATCTGGTCCACGTGGTGCTCCTCGATCACCGTCTCACGGTCGATCAGCACCTCGTTGCGCTCGATGCTCACCACCTCACCGGTGTCCTCGTCAACGAAGTCCTCCACCCAGGTCTTGAGCACGCGGGCGGCGAGCTTGCGGCCCACGGCCTCCTTCATGGCGGCCTTGGTCACCTTCACCTCGTCGGCCAGGCCGAAGATGTTGAGGATGTCTTTGTCGCTCTCGAAGCCGATGGCACGCAGCAGCGTGGTCACCGGCAATTTCTTCTTGCGGTCGATGTACGCGTACATCACCCCGTTGATGTCGGTCGCGAACTCGATCCAGCTGCCCTTGAAGGGGATCACGCGGGCGCTGTACAGCTTGGTGCCGTTGGCGTGGCGGCTCTGGCCGAAGAACACGCCGGGGCTGCGGTGCAGCTGGCTCACGATCACGCGCTCGGCCCCGTTCACCACGAAGGAGCCCTTCGGGGTCATGTACGGGATCTGGCCCAGGTACACGTCCTGGACGATGGTCTCGAAGTCCTCGTGCTCGGGGTCGGTGCAGTACAGCTTCAGCTTGGCCTTGAGGGGCACGCTGTAGGTAAGGCCGCGCTCGATGCACTCCTCGATGCTGTAGCGGGGGGGGTCGATGAAGTAGTCGAGGAACTCCAGCACGAACTGGTTGCGGGTGTCCGTGATGGGGAAGTTCTCCATGAACACCTTGTAGAGGCCTTCGCGTTCGCGATGCTCCGGAAGGGTCTCGATCTGGAAGAACTCCTCGAAGCTCTTCAGTTGGATCTCGAGGAAATCGGGGTAGGACGTCGAGAGCACGCTGCTGCCGAAATCGATGCGCTTGCTCTTGCGGGAGAGGGTCTTCGCCTGGGCCATTGGGGGTGCGGGGGGTGATAGGGAACGACCGACGGGGAAATGCCTGAACGGTGCATCAGCGGGGCCCCCTGATGCGCGGGGTCAATGAGGTGCCGTAAATGGCACAGGACCGCAGGTCGGCCGTCCCGGCCCCGGATGCCGGGGCGGGACGGCCGTTGCGGTCAATGCGACGCGAGGTGATTACTTAACCTCAACTTCGGCACCGGCTTCCGTGAGCTGCTGCTTCAGGTTCTCGGCGTCCTCCTTGGACACACCTTCCTTCAGCGGCTTCGGAGCGCCGTCCACGAGGTCCTTCGCCTCCTTCAGTCCGAGACCGGTGAGCTCCTTCACGAGCTTCACCACGGCGAGCTTGTTGGCACCACCGTTCTTGAGGATCACGTCGAAGCTCGTCTTGGCTTCGGCGGCCTCACCACCACCGGCGGCACCGCCACCGACAGCGGCCACGGCCACAGCAGCGGCAGCGGGCTCGATCTTGTACTCGTCCTTCAGGTACTGGGCCAGTTCGTTGACCTCCTTCACGGTGAGGCTCACGAGCTGATCACCCAGGGCTTTGATGTCTGCCATCTTCGTAATTGTTACTTGTTCTGGTTAGTGGAAGCTATCCGTGCGTAACGCGTTCGGCTCAGGCGGCGCGCTCCTCGAGGGCCTTCACGAGGCCCGCGATCTTCTGCCCGCCGCTGCCCTGCAGACCGCCGATCAGGTTCTTGATCGGGCTCTGCAGCAATGCAATGATGTCGCCAATGAGCTCCTCCTTCCCTTTCAGGTTGGTGAGCATGGCCAGTTGTTCGTCGCCCACGAACACCGCCTCCTCGATCCACGCGCTCTTCAGCACGGGCTTCGGGTTCTTCTTGCGGAAGTTCGTGATCAGCTTCGCGGGGGCGTTGCCCTTGTCCGCGAACATCACGGCCGTCTGCCCCTTCAGCGTGGGGAACAGGCCGCTGTAGTCCTTGCCCTCGATGCGCTCCATCGCCTTCTCGAGCAGGGTGTTCTTCACCACCTTCATGCGGATGCCCGCCTTGTTGCACTCGCGGCGCAGGTTGCTGGTCGCCTCGGCGTTCAGCGCGCTGGCATCGGTGAGGTAGATGACGTTGGTGGCCTTGATCTCTTCGATCAGTTCGTTGATGGCCTGGTCTTTTTCGGTACGGGTTGCCATGGTCGTTGATCGGTTTGGGATCAGGCGTTCACCACGCGGGGGTCCACCTTGACACCCGGGCTCATGGTACTGCTGATGCTGATGCTCTTGATGTACGCTCCCTTGGCGGTGCTGGGCTTCAGCTTCACCAGGGTCTGGAGGATCTCGTTGGCGTTCTCGCGCAGCTTCGCGGCGTCGAACGAGGCCTTGCCGATCACCGCGTGGATGATGCCCGCCTTGTCCACCTTGAAGTCGATCTTACCGGCCTTCACCTCCTTCACGGCCTTGGCCACGTCCATGGTCACCGTACCGGTCTTGGGGTTCGGCATCAGGCCGCGGGGACCGAGCACACGGCCCAGCGCACCCACCTTGGCCATCACCGCGGGCGTGCAGATGATCACGTCCACATCGGTCCAACCGCCCTTGATCTTCTCCACATAGTCGTCCAGGCCGGCCATGTCGGCACCGGCGGCCATCGCCTCCTCGCACTTGGCGGGGTCGGCCAGCACCAGCACGTTCACCGTACGGCCCGTGCCATGCGGCAGGCTCACGGTGCCACGCACCATCTCGGTGCTCTTCTTCGGGTCCACGCCCAGGCGCACGGCGATGTCCACCGTGGCGTCGAACTTGGTCGTGCTCACTTGTTTCACGATCTCCGTCGCTTGCGACAGGTCGTACAGCTTGGTACCATCGAACTTCGCGACGGCGGCCTTGCGCTTCTTGGTCAGGGTTGCCATGGTCGTTCGTGGTTATTTCGTGAGGGGGCTGTCGCCGGTGACGGTGATGCCCATGCTGCGGGCGGTGCCGGCCACCATGCTCATGGCGCTCTCGATCGTGAAGCAGTTCAGGTCGGGCATCTTGTCCTCGGCGATCGCGCGCACCTGGTCCCAGGTCACGCTGCCCACCTTCTTGGTCTGGGGCACGCCGCTGCCGCCCTTCACCTTGGCCGCGTCCATCAGCTGCACGGCCGCGGGCGGGGTCTTGATGATGAAGTCGAACGACTTGTCGCTGTAAACGGTGATCACCACGGGCAGCACCTTGCCGGCCTTGTCCTGCGTGCGCGCATTGAACTGCTTGCAGAACTCCATGATGTTCACGCCCTTCGCGCCCAGTGCCGGGCCGATGGGCGGTGCGGGGTTCGCTGCCCCGCCTTTGACCTGGAGCTTGACCAGGCCACTGATCTCCTTTGCCATTTCGCTGTTGTTGTGTCCTTGTTGGCGTCCGCTTGGCGGCGGACTCGGACGGTTAGTTCATGTTCAGACCTCCTTCTCCACCTGCATGAAGCTGAGCTCGAGCGGGGTCTTCCGCCCGAAGATCTTCACCATCACCTTCAGCTTCTTCTTCTCCTCGTTGATCTCCTCGATCACGCCGTTGAACCCGTTGAAGGGCCCATCGATCACCTTCACGCCCTCACCCACGTGGTAGGGGTTGTGGATGGCCTCCTCGGTCTCGGCCAGCTCGTCCATCTTGCCCAGGATGCGGTTCACCTCGCTCATGCGCAGGGGCACAGGGTCGCCGCCCTTCTCGGCGCCGAGGAAGCCGATCACATTGGGCAGCTGCTTCAGGGTGTGCGCGATCTCGCCGGTGAGGTCCGCTTCGATCAGCACGTAGCCGGGGTACAGGTTCCGCTCCTTGCTCACCTTCTTCCCCTCGCGGATCTGGTAGAACTTCTCCATGGGGATCAGCACCTGGCTGATGTACGTGCCCATGTTGGAACGGCGCACCTCCGTATCGATGGTCTCCTTCACCTTCTTCTCCTTGCCGGAGATGGCGCGGACCACGTACCACTTCTTCGTGCTCACCTCGGCCATCTTACTGCATCAGTTTGTAGAGGAAACCGAGGATGCCCTTCCAGAAGCTCGTGTTCGTCATGTTGTGCACGCCGAACACGTAATCCATCACGAACACCAGCAGGCTGATGATCAAGGCGGTCACCAGCACGATGATGGCGCTGCTCTGGAGCTCCTTCCAGGTGGGCCAGCTCACCTTGTTCACGAGCTCGTTGTAGCTCTCGGCGAGGTATGTCTTGAAGCTTGCCACGTAGACTGTCGCTTTTTGCACGGGTGGCAGGAATCGAACCCGCAGCCTAAGGTTTTGGAGACCTTCGCTCTACCAATTGAGCTACACCCGTAGAACCGTTCCTTGTTGACTTCTTTCGGCGGCGAAGGCCGTCCGCCTCGCGGCGGACGGCCCTGCCTCCGTTGGTATCGCTGTTGCTTACTTGATCACTTCGGTCACCTGGCCGGCACCCACCGTACGGCCACCCTCACGGATGGCGAAACGCAGGCCCTTGTCCATGGCGATCGGCACGATCAGCTTCACATTGATCGTCACGTTGTCACCGGGCATGATCATCTCACGGCCGGCCTCCATCGTGATCTCGCCCGTCACGTCCGTCGTGCGGAAGTAGAACTGGGGGCGGTACTTGTTGTGGAAGGGGGTGTGGCGGCCGCCTTCCTCCTTCTTCAGCACGTAGATCTCGGCCTTGAACTCCGTGTGCGGGGTGATGCTGCCGGGGGCGGCGATCACCATGCCACGACGGATCTGGTCCTTTTCGATGCCGCGGAGCAGCAGACCGCAGTTGTCGCCGGCCTCACCGCGGTCCAGCAGCTTGCGGAACATCTCCACACCCGTGCAGGTGCTGGTGAGCTTCTGCTCCTGCATGCCGATGATCTCCACGTTGTCGCCGACCTTGATCACGCCGGTCTCGATACGACCGGTGGCCACGGTACCACGACCCGTGATGGAGAACACGTCCTCCACGCTCATCAGGAAGGGCTTGTCGACCTGGCGGGGGGGGATGGGGATCCAGGTGTCCACCGCATCCATCAGCTTCATCACCGTGTCCACCCACTTCTCCTCGCCGTTCAGGGCGCCCAGCGCGCTGCCACGGATCACCGGGGTGTTGTCGCCGTCGTACTCATAGAAGGACAGGAGCTCGCGGATCTCCATCTCGACGAGGTCGAGCAGTTCCGCATCGTCCACCATGTCCACCTTGTTCATGAACACCACGATCTTGGGCACACCCACCTGGCGGCCGAGCAGGATGTGCTCGCGCGTCTGGGGCATGGGACCGTCGGTGGCGGCCACCACCAGGATAGCGCCGTCCATCTGCGCGGCACCCGTCACCATGTTCTTCACATAGTCGGCGTGGCCCGGGCAGTCAACGTGGGCGTAGTGACGGTTCGCCGTCTGGTACTCCACGTGGGCGGTGTTGATGGTGATACCGCGCTCCTTTTCCTCGGGGGCGTTGTCGATCGAGTCGAAGCTGCGCTTCTCCGAGAGGCCCTTGGAGGCCAGAACGGAGGTGATCGCCGCGGTCAACGTGGTCTTGCCATGGTCAACGTGACCGATGGTGCCGATGTTGACGTGCGGCTTGGTACGTACGAAAGTCTCCTTTGCCATTGTCGTTCGGTCGTTGGGTTGTTCCTGTTCTTATCAGTCCTTCGCGTTGCTGTGCAAGCCCTCCGCCTTGCGGTGGATGTAGCGGTGCCTTGTCCTTGAGCCTTTGACGGGAATTGAACCCGTGACCTCTTCCTTACCAAGGAAGTGCTCTACCCCTGAGCTACAAAGGCCGATGTTCTACTTCAAATGCCTGGGATGTGGGAGGTCCTTGGCGGTGTGCCCTTCCCCTTCGGCGGGAAGGCGTGAGCGGGAGACGAGATTCGAACCCGCGACGTTCAGCTTGGAAGGCTGATGCTCTACCACTGAGCTACTCCCGCAGGTGCCGGTCGGTGTGTTCTGAGCCCTTCGCCGAGCGCTGGCGCGCTTGGTTCCGGTGTGGTGGGGAGAGCAGGATTCGAACCTACGAAGTCGTGAGACAACAGATTTACAGTCTGCCCCCGTTGGCCACTTGGGTATCTCCCCTTTCGATCGGCTCCCGGAGCCAATGAAGGGACTCGAACCCCCGACCGGCTGATTACAAATCAGCTGCTCTACCAGCTGAGCTACATTGGCCTGTACAGCAAGAAAAGAACGCCTTTCCACCCGCCCCCGGAACAGGGTTCCGGAAATGGGCCTGCAAATGTAGAAAGAATACCGACGGCTCCAAATGGCTGCGGCCACGCTTTTTCAACGTGGCCGCAGGCAAGGGGTCGGAACTGCTGGAGTTCCCTGATGAACAGGCGTTTAACTGGCGCTGCGCAGGCGGATCTTGTTGCGCTCCGCCTGGCGGCGCAGCGCCTCCACGGCCTGGTCCGTCGCCTCCTCGAAGCTCTTGCTATGCCGCTTGGCGAACAGGCTGCGTCCCGGAACGGCCAGCCGGATCTCCACCACCTTGTTCTCCCGGTGGTCCGTGTCCTTCGCCAGGCGCAGGAAGACCTCCCCGCTCAGGATGCTATCGTGGAAAAGCGTGAGCTTGTTCAGTTTCTCCTTGATGAACCCGACCAGCTTGATGTCCGCATCGAAATGGATGGAATGCACGTTCACGTTCATGGTCCAGAAAGTTTGGTTCTGTGTATGGGTCATTGGCCCCCGCGCGGGTGGGCCTGTTGATGCACTTTACGGAGCTTCTCCACCGTATTGTGGGTGTACACCTGCGTGGCCGCCAGCCCGGCGTGTCCCAGGATCTCCTTCACCGCGTTGAGGTCTGCACCGTGCTCGAGCATGTGGGTGGCGAAGGTGTGGCGCAGGACGTGCGGGCTTCGTTTACGCTGCGTGGTGACCGTACCAAGATAACGCTCCACGAGGCGTTGTACGCTACGCCGTCCCAAGGGTTCCCCCTTCGGAGTGATGAACAGGGCCTCCAGGCCGGCTGGGGCCACCCCGGCCCGCTCGAGGAGGTAGGCGTCCAGCTGGTCGACCATGCCATCGGACAACGGGAGGATCCGCTCCTTGTTGCGCTTGCCCAGCACCCGCAGCGTGCGCGCCCCCCGGTCCAGGTCCCCCACCCGCAGGCCCAGGAGCTCGGCCAGGCGCATGCCGGTGGTGTAGAACAGCTCCAGGATGCACCGGTCACGGAGGCCTTCCATCCCTTCGGGCCAACGCACCTCGGCGAACAGCCGGTCCATGCGCGGCTCCTCCACGAACTCGGGCAGGCGCTTCGGCGTCTTGGGCGGGTCGATGAGCTCCGTGGGGTCGCCGGCCACGGCACCCACCGTGCGGGCGAAGCGGTAGAAGGCGCGCAGGGCGCTGAGCTTACGGTTCACGCTGCGCGCCCCCACCCCGCCGCCGAGCAGCTCCATCATCCAGGCCCGGATGGTCTTTTCCGTGGCGTGCTCGGCGCCCTCCACCCCGGCCAGCGCCTTCAGAAAGCCTTGGAACTGCTCCAGGTCGCGCCGGTAGGCGGCCACCGTATGTGCGCTGCACCGTTTCTCGTGCGCCAGGTGGTCCAGGAACCGGTCGAGCAGCATGGATGTAAAAAAGGCGAAAAGACCCGTAGGTCCTTTCGCCTTTAACGTTCGTTCGGGTGCCGGGCGTGCCCGGTGGCCGACCTTACTGCTCGCCGCCGTAGGTCTCGCGCTTGTAGATGGCGCGGAGAACCTCCTTGCGACGCTCCACCGAGGGCTTGGTGAAAGCCTGGCGCTTGCGCAGCTGGCGCAGGGTGCCGGTGCGCTCGAACTTCTTCTTGAACTTCTTGAGCGCCTTGTCGATGGGTTCGCCTTCCTTGACCGGGATGATCAGCATGGTCGTAGTGTCCTTTTTCCTGCCCTGGGGGCAATGGGGGTGCAAATATAACGGACCGTCCGATCCGTGCAACAGGTCTATTTCAGGATCTCGCGTCCGATCACCAGCTTCTGGATCTCGCTGGTGCCCTCGCCGATGGTGCAGAGCTTGCTGTCCCGGTAGAACTTCTCCACTGGGAAGTCCTTGGTGTAGCCGTAGCCGCCGAAGATCTGGACCGCCTCGGTGCTGGCCCACACGCACACCTCGCTGGCGTAGTACTTGGCCATGGCCCCGGCCTTGGTCACCTTCAGTCCGCGGTTCTTGAGGTCGCTGGCCTGGCGGATGAGCAGGTCGCTCGCCTCGATGCGCGTGGCCATGTCGGCCAGCTTGAAGCTGATGGCCTGGAAGTTGGCGATGGGCTGGCCGAACTGCTGGCGCTCCTTGGCGTACTTCACACTGGCATCGAAGGCGCCGCGGGCGATCCCCAGGCTCAGGGCCGCGATGCTGATGCGGCCGCCGTCCAGGATCTTCATGGCCTGCTGGAAGCCCTGCCCCACCTCGCCCAGCACGTTCTCCTCGGGGATCCGGCAGTCCTCGAAGATCACCTCGGCGGTCTCGCTGCTGCGCATGCCCAGCTTGTTCTCCTTCTTTCCGGCCTTCAGGCCCGGCGTGCCGCGCTCGATCACGAAGGCGGTCATGCCCTTGCTGTCGAGCAGTTCGCCGGTGCGCACGATGGCCACCACCACATCGCTGCTGATGCCGTGCGTGATCCAGCACTTGGTGCCGTTGAGCACCCAGTGCTTGCCGTCCTTGCGGGCGGTGCACTTCATGCGCATGGCATCGCTGCCGGTGTTGGGCTCGGTGAGCGCCCAGGCGCCCAGCCACTCGCCGGTGGCGAGCTTGGTGAGCCAGCGCTTCTTCTGCTCGTCGTTGCCGAAATAGTTGATGTGGCCGGTGCACAGGCTGTTGTGCGCGGCCACGCTGAGGCCGATGCTGCCGCAGATGCGCGCCACCTCCACGATGGTGTCGACGTACTCGTGGTAGCCGAGCCCCGCTCCGCCATACTCCTCGGGCACGAACACACCGAGCATCCCGGCCGGTCCGAAGTGCTTGGTGAAGAGCTCCTTGGGGAAATGCTGGCGCTCGTCCCAGTCCATCAAGTGGGGGCGCAGTTCGCGTTCGCACAGGTCGCGCACGGCCTGCGCGATCATCGTCTGGTTCTCGGTGGGCGTGAATTCCATGGTTCAGTACGTCACGAGTCGGATCAGGGGGGCGTTGTAAGCCTTGAGCCTTTCAACGCCGTTGAGGAAGGATAGTTCAATGAGGAAGCTGAAGCCCGCGACCACCCCGCCCTCCCGGCGGATGAGCTCGGCCGCAGCGGCCGCAGTGCCACCGGTGGCGAGCAGGTCATCGTGCACCAGCACGCGCATCCCCGGCCTTACGGTGTCCACATGCATCTCGATCTCGGCACTGCCGTACTCGAGGTCGTATTTGTGGCTCACGGTGCGCCATGGCAGCTTGCCCTTCTTGCGCACGGTGACGAAGGGCACGCCGAGCTTCAAGGCGAGCGGCATGCCGTACAGGAAGCCGCGGCTCTCGATGCCGGCGATGGCATCGATCGGCGTGGCCTGCAGGGCCTCCCGGAAGCCTTCCACCACCGCGAGCGAGAGCAGCGGGTCCTCCATCACCGGGGTGATGTCGCGGAACAGGATGCCGGGCTTGGGGAAGTCGGGCACCGCGCGGATGGCCTGGCGCAGCCGGGTCTCGAGGTCGGTCACGGTGCCGTGAGATAGGGTGCAAGTTTACGGAAGACGCTGTCGGTGACCAGCGCACAGCCGCGGATGTCGCCCACCGTGCGGAAGGGGCCGTGCTGCTTGCGGTAGGCCACCAAGGCCTTGGCCACTTTCCAGCCTCCGTACGGGTGCGCCGCGAGCTCCTCCACCGTGACCGTGTTCACCGGCAGGCGGCGCACGAGCAGCGTATCGAGCACCAGCCGCTCGCGCAGCCTCGCCAGCGCTTCGGACTTGTCACGCAGCACGTACACTTCGGCAAGCTGATCAAGGCTGCGGTAACCACCCAGCTTGTCGCGGTACTTGATCATGCCTCTGGCGAAGGCGGGCCCGATGCCGGGGACGGCCACCAGCGCCGCGCTGTCCGCAGCATTGAGCTCCACCAACGCCGGCCCCACGCGAACGTTCCGGTCCGGTCGGTCCTCCTTCCACGCATCCCGTTCGGCCATGCGTTCGGAGCGCCCCCCTCCGGATACGCTGTCGGGCAATTGGATGTATGGCCGCCATTGCGCGAACAGCTCCGGGTCCACGACACGCATGCGGCCCACATCGGCCTTGCTGCGGAACCGCCCACCGGCCCGCTCATACGCATGGATCGCGGCGGCCTGCCGCTCGCTCAGCCCCAAGGCCGTCCATTGTTCCAGCGGAAGCCCGTTCGGATCGAAGGGGAACAGGGTCGGCGTGCGTTCCGGTCGGGGGCCCGACCGCCGTTCACCGGACCGGTGCTCCTGCTCCCAGGCGCCCATCGGTACCGTGGCGAAATGCACCGTGCCGGAAGGAAGGGGCCGCAACCATTGCTCCCATGTGACCCAGGCCGCCGCCGCCACGATGGCGATGACGAGCAGGATGGATGCGCGCCGCTCGGCGCGATGCATGTTGAAGGCATCCTTCCAGCGACCCGGGCGGGACATCGGTCAATGCGTGAGCTGTTCGCGAAGGATGGCGAGACCTTCCTCGAGACCGCGGGGCGCATAGCCCAGGTCGCGGCGGGCCTTGTCCAGCACGAATCCCGTGCGCGGCGGGCGTTTGGCCGGCTGCCCCAGGGTGTCGCTCTTCACCGGCGTCACCACCGAGGTATCGAGCTGGAAGAACGCACCCACGCGCTGCACCAGCTCCAGGATGCTCATGCCATCAGGACCGCTCAGGTGATAGACCCCGGTGGCCCCGCGCTTGGCGATGCGGATGCAGCCATCGGCCAGGTCCTCGGCGAGCGTGGGCATGCGCCATTGGTCATCGACCACCTTGATCGGCTGACCCTTCTCCAACGCACCCTTCGCCCACAGCACCACGTTGCTGCGGCTCAGCCCTTCAGCGATGCCGTACACGATGATGGTGCGTGCGATGGCCCATTTCGCCAGCCGCGACCCACGCACCACGGACTCGCTGTCCAGCTTGCTCTGCCCATAGATGCTCAGCGGGGCCGGCGCATCGTCCTCGCTATAGGGGCCATCGAGGCCGTCGAAGATGAAATCGGTGCTCAGGTGGATGAAGTGGGCGTTGTGGCGTTCGGACGCACGCACCAGGTGCTCTGTAGCCGTGACGTTCTGCAGGTGGCAGGCCGGAGGGTCCAGCTCGCAGGCGTCCACGTTGGTCATGGCGGCGGTATGGATCACCACCTCCGGGCGCACCGCATCGAACACGGCGTCCACCGCGGTCGCGTCGGTAATATCCAAGGGCCGGTAGCGATCGCCCAAGGACGCGGGTGTGCGGTCGCCTCCCCTGCTCGTCGCCACCAGTTCCACCGCAGGGTCGTTGCGCAGCGCGGCCACGAGCTTCTGGCCCAGCAGGCCGTTGCTTCCAGTAATCAGGATCCTCATCGCCGCGAAGGAAAGCCACGGGCCGCGAACCACGAAAGGGTCATTGCTTCCGCCCGAGCTCGCCGAAGTAGCCGCGGGCGTGGCTCACGTTGAAGAGGCTGATGAACAGCGCGATGTAGCTCAGGTAGAAAAGGCTCTGCAGGGCTACCACCAGCTTGCCCATGCCGGTCACGGGATAGAACTCACCGAACCCGATGGTGCTGGTGATCACGAAGCTCACGTACACCGCGTCCGTCCAGCTTTCGAACGGTCGGTTCATGTACTGCTCGGCCATGTGCACCAGGGCGAAGCTGAACACCACCTCGAGGTAGTTGAGGAAGATGAGCAGCTTCGACCGGCGGTACGAACGCGGCGAGGGCAGCGCGTCGGAGGCGAAGAGCATGGTGGGGATGTACATGATGGTCTCCACCATCAGCCACACCACCACCCAGAAGGCCACTGCCGAAGCCTCAGCGCCCAAGGCCATCACCACCAATGGCAGCAGCGTCTTGGCCAGGATGTAGAGCTCCATCACGAAGTCCTGCACCAAGGGTCCCTTGCGCCAGAAGAGGTGCTTGATGTAGACGCCGGGGAACAGGAACTGCGATGCGGCGAGCACCAGGCGCACCAGCTTCTCCAGGCCGGCGTCCTCCTCGTAGGTGTTCTCCCAGATGGCCACCACGTTGCCCCACCGCCCGCGAATGGTGTTCTGTGGAATGACCGGGGACCGAGGTTTCCCGATGACGAGCTTGTGGAGGGTTCGGCGCATGGACGACCGAAAGTAACGGTAGGCCGGGCGCTGAGGCCTGACCCGTATCAGGCAGGTTCAGTGGTCCTGGGGAAAAAGGCGCACCAACAGCTCCTCCGGCACGAGGGTGCGGTACACACCCGCCATGTCCTTCCCGTGCTCCAGGAAACGCCAGCGGTCCACGCCCGGCCTGCGTACGGCCACGAGTTTGCGTGTGGTGGTGATGATGAACGCGCCGTCCACCGGATCGAGGGCCACGTTGGCCGGACCGTACTGGCGTCCGAGCATCTCCAGCAGGAAGGCGTTCTTGCGGCCCACGTCGGTATCCGGCTCGTTCGCCAGCACCATGCGCATGGTGAACCCGAAGCTCACCCCCGCGAAGCGCTGATCGCCGTTCGGGAAGGGTCCGGTGAGCACGACATCGGTGGCCGGACCGGTGGTGATGCGCACGGTGGAATCCCGGGCCGAGCGCTCCATGCCGTCGGCGAGGCGCTCACGCGACACCAGTTCGAACATGCGCGGGTCCAAGGCATCCAGTTGGGCCTGGGTGTCCTTGTGGCGTACGGCCTCCCAATAGCGTTCGAAATCGCTGCGCACCGCAGCAGCACCTTCGAACTGCTGGCCGAAGGCGCAGGTGGTGCCGAGGAGGCTGGTGACAAGAAGCAAGGGATACCGCCAGCGCATGGGTCAGAGCTCCCACACGGTGCTGCGCTTCGCGAAAGGCCGCTTGATCCGCTCCTTGTGCTGGAGCACGAAGGCCATCACCAGGTACACCACGAGGTGCAGGCCGGCGGTGATGCATCCGAGGTAGATGAAGCTCAACCGGACCTGCTCGGTCTTGATGTTGAGCTTGTGCGCCCACCATGCGCAGACCCCGAAGGCCTGCTGCTCGAAGAAGGTCTTGATGCGGTCGATCATCGGAACGGTTCGGAGAGGAGTTCCATACCTATGACGCAAGTTAAGCACCGACGTTGCCCGCAGTGGTTCCCGCGCAGTTCCAACAGGGCCTGTGAGCCGGCCGCATCGCGCACCGTGATCCCTGCCTTGCGCCAGCCGCGCACCACCGCATTGTCCTCGGCCGGCAGGGTGCGCAGGAACGCCCTGGCCTCCTCCAGGGGCCGCGGATGGCCGAAGGCACGGCCCAGGAACAGGCGCAAGGGAAGCACCGCGTTGATCAGCAGGTGGTCGATGGCCTCGTCCCCCAGCCGCTTGGAAGCATGTATGGCCGGGGAATCGAAACGTGAACGGTCGTTCCAGTAGCTCCCCGCCTCCACCGCGAACGCCTCCCGCAGGGTTTCGGGAGCTGCGCGTAGCACGAGGTCGACCAGCGCATCGCCATGCCGGGCGATGAACCGCGCGAACTGTGCGAGCCGCAGCGAGGGGAAAGCTGAAGGCCGCAGGCGGCCATAGCGCCAGGCTGCACCAGGCATCGGTGCAAGTCCGTGAAGCCTGGCCAGCAGGTGGTGCTCCCGCTGCAGCACGCGGGGATGGTCATCACGGAACTCCCCTTCGAGCAGCCCGGCCTGACCGAACAACAGTGCCTCGGTCCGGACGGCATCGTCACGCACCTTCAGCAGCACGCGAAGCGGCAGCGCGTGCGCGAGCATGGCACAGGCATCGGCGTTCACGGGCCCGCCGAAGCCTCGCAACAGGGCGTGGTAGGCGGTGGCCGCCGGATCATGGCCCAGCTGGGCGTACGCCGCGGCGATGCTGGCGGCCTTGCGCTCCAACCGCTCCTCGAGCATGTCCTCCAGGCAACGGTCCACCACCTCGCGTTCCACGCCGGCTAGCCCTCCGGCGCAGGGCACCCAGCCCCGGCTGCGCAGCAGGCGTTCGAAGAGGACCAGGCGCTCGGGCGCCACCCGCTCGCGCAGCACCACGGTCGGGGGGCAATTCCCGGATGCCGTACGGATGTCCATATCGTGCGCCCAGACCACATGCAGCACCACGCTGTCGTAGGCCGCGTCCAGGTGATGGCCGTGGGCGTACCACTCCCCGGCCCGCACGTGCACCTCCACGCTGCCCGCCCAGAGCTGCCCGCCGATGCGCAGCCGTGCTCCGACCAGATCGGGCCCACTGCCGCTCTGCCGCAGACCCGGCTCAAGGACCTCAATGGGCTCCCCGTCCACGGTGCACAGCCCCTCCACATCGAACAGGCGTTGCTCCCAGATGAACTGCAGCAGCTCCTCCCGGTGCGGGAAGGAAGGGTCCAGGAGCAGGTCGAGGTTCGCGCGGAGCTCGTTCCACGGGAACAGGGTATTGCCGTACGGTCGCTTCAGGCTGATCATTTCCACGTCAAGCTGTCCCGCAGAAGATACCGCCGGAAGCCTGATCGCGATCAGATCACCTGTTTTACCCTCAACGCGGCCTCCATGGACCGCTGCAGCTCCATGGCGGCCCTGCGTGCCGCGGGCACGGCATCGCCGTCCTTGCCGGCATAGAGGATGCCGCGCGAGCTGTTGATGAGCAGACCGCCGTCGGCCGTGAGCCCCTTCTCCATCACGGCCTGCATGTCGCCGCCTTGGGCACCCACACCGGGCACAAGGAAGAAATGGTGCGGGGCCACGGCACGGGCCTGGGCCAGGACCTCGGGCCGTGTGGCGCCCACCACGAACATGGTGTCGTCCACGCTGCCCCATTCGGCCACGCGCAGCATCACCTTCTCGAACAGACGGTACTGACCACCGTCCACCGGCAGGAACTGGAAGTCCATGGCGCCCTCGTTGCTCGTTACCCCCAGCACCACGGCCCACTTGCCGGGCCGGCCGAGGAAGGGCGTCACGCTGTCGTGGCCCATGTACGGGGCGAGCGTCACCGCATCGCAGCCCAGCGTGTCGAAGAAGGCCTCGGCGTACTTGCGTGCCGTGTTGCCGATGTCGCCGCGCTTGGCATCGGCGATGATGAGGCAGTCGCCCTTCTCCTTGATGTACGAGATGGTGCTCACGAGGTCGAGCCAGCCCGCCTCGCCCTGCGCCTCGTAGAACGCCAGGTTCAGCTTGTAGGCCACGGCCAGGTCGTGGGTGGCCTCGATGATGGCCTGGTTGAAGGCGCGCACCGGGCTGCTCTCCTCCAGGAAAGGTGCGGGAACGAGGTGCGGTTCGGTGTCGAGCCCAACGCAGAGCAGGCTGCGCTTGCGGCGGATCACGCGGATCAGTTCGTCACGGGTCATGGCTTGCGCTTTCGCCAAGGCTTCGGCGAACGACGGGGTGCAAAGATCCGTCGATCGCTCAGATCCCGGCCTCGGCCTTGAGCTTTTCGGTTCGATCGGCGAGCTGAAGGGCGTCGATCACCTCCTGCAGGTCGCCGTTGAGCACCTCGGGTAGGTTGTGCACGGTGAACTCGATGCGGTGGTCGGTGACACGGCTCTGGGGGAAGTTGTAGGTGCGGATCTTGGCGCTGCGGTCGCCGCTGCTCACCTGGCTCTTGCGCTGGGCGGCCACTGCGGCCTCCTGCTCGCGCACCTTGTCCTCGTAAAGCTTGGTGCGCAGCATCTGCATGGCCTTCATGCGGTTGCCCAGCTGGCTGCGCTCGGTCTGGCACATCACCACGAGCCCGGTGGGGATGTGGGTGAGGCGCACCTTCGTCTCCACCTTGTTCACGTTCTGGCCACCCGCACCACCGCTGCGCGCGGTCTCCATCTTCACGTCGCTCTCCTTGAGCTCCACGTCGGTCTCCTCGGCCTCGGGCAGCACGTTCACCGTGGCGGCGCTGGTGTGGATGCGGCCGCTGCCCTCGGTGGCGGGCACGCGCTGCACGCGGTGCACCCCGGCCTCGAACTTCAGCGTGCCGTACGCCCCTTCGCCGATCACGTTGAAGATGACCTCCTTGTAGCCGCCCACCGTGCCCTCGCTCACATCGGCCACCTCCACCTTCCAGCCACGGTTCTCGCAATAGCGCGCGTACATCCGGTACAGGTCGCCGGCGAACAGGCTGGCCTCGTCGCCGCCCGTGCCCGCGCGCACCTCCACGATGCAGTTGCGGGCGTCGTTGGGGTCCTTGGGCACCAGCATCATGCGCACCTCCTCCTCCATCGCCTCGATGGCGGCCCGGCTCTCGTCACGCTCGGCACGGGCCATCTCCAGCATCTCCGGGTCCTTCTCGGTGCGCAGCATGGCCTCGGCCCCGGACAGGTCGTCGTGCAGCTTACGGAAGCGGAAGAAGGCCTGCTCGATGGCCTCCAGGTCGCGATAGGTGCGGTTGA
>JAEUSV010000037.1 GCA_016788485.1 Flavobacteriales bacterium | reverse complement strand
TGCCCCTGAACTGGAGCACCCTGCCCATGAACCAGCCCGGCGTCTACAACGTGGACGTGCGTGTGCAGGTGGGCGGTGTGTGGCAGCCCTTCTGCGGCAGCACCTGCCAGGTGACCATCGTGGCCGCCGGACCCATGCAGGGTGGCAACGACCGCATCCTGGAGACCGCCGCCGGCGAGGAGCTCCAGCTGTGGCCCAACCCCGTGCGTGACGGCCGTGTGAACCTCCGCATGGAAGGCATCACCGACACCGACCAGCGCATCACCGTCGACGTCTACGACGCCTTCGGCAAGCGCGTGATGGCCGAACAGTTCGCCAACACCGGCGACCTGTTCAACACCACCCTCGACCTGGGCCGTGAGACCGCCGCAGGCCTCTACATGGTCCACGTCAACATCAACGGCCGCACTTACGTCAAGCACCTCAGCGTGCTCTAAGCGTCCGAAGACCCTACTGAGCGAAGCCCCCGGCCCATCGGCCGGGGGCTTCTGCGTTCAGGGGGATGCTCCGGCCCGGACATGGCCATTCGAACGACCGCTCACCTAGGCATTCCCCCGCCTCCGCCGAATCGATCCATCGATAGATAAAGATCATTCGACTGACAAAATCACGCTCTTATCGACACAAATCCCTTGACACAGGGATGACGATCCGACTAGTTTGCGGAGACCGAACACGGCCAACCAATCTCCCTTCCCATGGAACACGCTGCTCTCCGCGTCTTGCCCAGGATCCTTCCGCTGCTCTTCACCGCCCTGATACACAGTGGCATACACGGCCAGGTGGCGACGAGCTACAGCTTCACCCAGACCAGCGGGACATACACGGCCATTACAGGCGGCACCCAGCTGTATGGAGGAATTCTCCAGTTGGACAACTTCGACGACCAGGTATCCGCCGCGCAAACCATCCCCGCCTTCAACTTCGCCGGTACGGTATACACCCAGATGTACGTGTCCATCAACGGGTACATCACCTTCGGTTCGGCGCCCTCCGGTACGAACTACACACCGATCTCCAGCACAGCCGCTTACGGTGGGGCCATCGCCGCGTTCGGAGCGGACCTGCAGAACACGAACGCCGGTTTCGGCCTCACGCAACGTGAGGTCCGATGGCAGACCGTGGGGAGCGAGGTGGTGATCCAGTGGAAGGGCGTGCGTCGCAAAGGGGTGAGCAACGAGAACTTCAATTTCCAGATCAGGCTGAACACCAGCACCAACAGCATCAGCATGGTGTATGGCAGCCTCGCCGGACTGGGCAACTCCACCGCCCAGCAACCCCAGGTTGGACTACGCGGCCCGGACAACACCTTCGCCACGAACGTGAACAACCGCACGGTGGGGACCGGTGCCGAGAACTGGGCGAGCAGCCTGGCGGGCACCGCGGCAACAAGCGCGATGCGCTTCACCAACAGCGCGCCGGCCAAGTCCTTCACGAACGGCCTTACCTATACCTGGGCGCCCAATTGCACCCTTCCGGCAGCAACGGTGAGCACTTCGGCCAACTGCCCGGCGGGCACCTATACCGCGACCGTGAACGTGACCAGCCTTGGCAGCGCGGCCTCGGTGAACCTCGTGAGCAGCGTGTCAGGCACCTTCGCCACCAACGTTGGCCTCGGCAGCTATGCCGCACCGGCCGTACCGCTGGGCACCACGCAGACCATCACGGTGGCCCACGGCTCGGCAGCCCTTTGCGACCTCACCTTATCGGGCATCGTGCTGAGCGGCTCCTGCATCACCAATGGAACGTGCCTCGGCACTCCCCTATCCATACCCGACAACGGTTGCGGCAGCACGTTCGCTTTCGGTTTCATCCCCATCAGCACCACCGGAACGACCCTGAACAGCGATGTGTTCCTGAACTCGGTGGAGCTCGTGGTGTCGCACACCTTCCTCTCCGACGTCCGCATCCGCCTGATCTCGCCGACCGGACAGGGTCGCAACCTGGTCCTCAACCGGTTCGACACCGGTGCGAACCTGGGCGATCCCGCGCAGTGCCCCAATGCCGTGTTCAGGCTGAAGGATGATGGTGCCGCCTTGGTGAACACCGCTGCCAGCAACGTGACCGGCGACTGGGCACCGGAGGCCACACTGGCGGGCTTCACCGGGAACCCCAACGGCACCTGGACCATCCGTCTTTGCGACAATGCGCTGCTGGACGCTGGGACCCTGAACTATGTGAAGCTCAATTTCGCGCCGTGCCAACCCGCTGCGGCCACGGTGTCCACCACACCCAACTACGTGAACGGCACCATGACGGCCACTGTCAATGTGACCTCCGTAGGAAGTGGAGGCACGGTGGACATCGAGAGCTCTTCACTGGGCCTGGAGCATGACAACGTGGGCATCGGGTCCTATACGGTCGGGCCTTATCCGATCTGCGACCCGATCACGCTGACCCTGAGGCATGGCACCAACGCAGTGTGCGATGTGGCGCTGCAAGTGACCCCGCCGGGCACCTGTGTCACGCCGGCGACCTGCCTTTCCCCCGCACCGGCCATTCCCGACAACGGTTGCGCGTCGAACAACAAGCTGGTGGCCCTGATCAATGTGACCGCACCGGGAACCAACTTGAACACCGATGTGCTGTTGGACCATGTGGACCTGGTCGTCGCCCACACGTTCAACGCCGACCTGGAGATCACACTGACCTCACCCTCCGGCCAGACACGCAATCTGGTGCTTGACCGGTTCGGTGGTGGGAACAACCTGGGCAACCCGGCCAACTGTCCCACGGCGGTGCTTCGCTTGAAGGACGGCGGGACCGCATTGACCAACACGGCGACCAGTAATGTGACCGGCACACGCGCACCAGAGCAGACCCTGGTCGGTTTCACGGGCGACCCGAACGGCGTATGGCGCCTGACGATCTGCGACGATGCCGCCGTTGACGCGGGCACCTTGCGCTACGCCAAGCTAGGCTTCCTCGCCATGGGCAGCACGGATGCCTGCGCGCCGCGCTCCATCGGCTGCTTCGAAATGGTCGAAGTGAATTCGACACAAGGCGCGCCCACCTGGCTACCGGCCTCCGCCTGTGCCTTCAATGGTGCGCCAAGCACCGGCGGTGTGCACTGGTGGACGTACACCGCCACCAGCAATGACGACATCCGTTTCCAAGTGATCAATCCCGGGCATGACGTGCGCCTCAGCGCGTTCAAGGCCACCGGCGCGCCTGCCTGCAGCACCCTCGTGTGCGTTGGCGGTGTCGACAACACCCCCGGTTTCGGCAACGGCGGAGAGCTGAAGGTGAAAGCCTCCACCGGCGACGTCATCTACCTCGCCGTTCACGGAACCGCCAACGGCCCCTACACCCTGTCCACGGATTGCCAACCGGCCGCCTGCGCCCAACCCGCCAACGACCTCTGTGCGGGTGCGACCAACATGTCGCTCGGCTTCAACCCGGTGACGCTGACCGACGACCTGACCTGTGCCTATGTTGATGGACCCACGACGGCGAGCGGCACCAGCCCCGTGCAGGGACTCTGGTACACGTTCAACAGCGGTGTGAACAGCATCCTGCCCATGTACCTGGGCACGCCCGGCACCGCTGTGGGCCTGCGCTACACGCTCTTCACCGGTGGTTGCAACGGCCTGGGTGGTGCGACGGAGGCAGGCAATGGCCTTGCCGCACAGGTGAACCACTCCGTCACACCCGGCACCCAATACCACATGCTGGTCTACAACACCGGCGGCGTGGGCATCGAAGGCTCCTACACGTTGAGCATGGAAGCCCCGCCCCTGAACGATGCCGCCATCACACAGGTGGTCTCGCCCACCGGCCTCGTCTGCGGTACCCAGTACCAACCCGTGGTACGCCTGAAGAACCTCGGCGAGAACACCTTGACCAGCGTGGTGATCCAGGCGAACATCGATGGCGGGCCCACGGTGGTAACGCACACCTGGACCGGCTCGCTCGCGTTCCAGGCCGAGACCCTGGTGCAACTGCCCGTCATCAACACGCCCAGCGGCAACCACCAGCTGAACGTATGGACCCTGCTCGCCGGTGATCAACGCGCAACGAACGACAACGCGAGCTCCAATTACAATGCTGACGGGCAGGAGGTGCGTGTGCGTATGACGACGGACGCGAACCCCGGTGAGCTCACGTGGATCCTCTACAACAGCTCCTTCGTACCCGTGGAGACAAGCCTCCCGTACCTGATCGCCAACAGCACGGTGACCACCACGCATTGCCTGCCCGCCGGCGGCCGCTACTATTTCACCATGAGCGATGCCGGCAGTGACGGCATCAACTCGGGAGGTGCAGGGGCTTGGGAACTGCGCGATGCCCTGAACCGGATCGTGCTCCAGGACAACGGGGCCTTCATGTCCGTGAGCCCCACCAATCCTTCCGCGACAGCGGGCTACTCCAGCCACGAGGTGCACCTGCCCCTCGGCCCGAGCCGTCCCTGGACCACAGCCCCTTACAACGTTTGCGGCAACATGAACCACGGCGTATTGAGCAAAGTGCGCTGCACCACTGCGGCGGGCGCCGCGCAATACCAGTTCGAGTTCAGCGACCCCAACCGCGGATACCGTCGCCGTGTGACCTCGACCACCAACTTCGTGACCTGGACGAGCATGGGCGGACAGGCGCCACAGCTCGGTGTGCGCTACTTCGTGCGCGTGCGCGCCGACCAGGGCGCACCCGGATTCAACGACAACAACTGGGGCGAAGGCTGTGAGATGGGCTGGGCCAACACGAACAGCGCCTTCTGCACGGGCCTGATCACCACGCCAGGCAACACCTTCAGCTGTGGCGCATCGCGCACCTGGGGCGGCACCAGCAAGATCTGGGCTGAACCGGTGCCGGGCGCGGTGCCGTACGATGCGAACGCCGACGGTGACGTGCTGGATGCAGGCGACCAGCAGTACGCCTACCACTTCCGCATCACGGGCACGGGTGCCTTGAGCGGCTACCAGAAGGATGCATACAGCACGAACTACATCCTGCCGTTGAACTGGAGCACGTTGCCCATGAGCACGCCCGGCGTGTACAACGTGCAGGTGCAGGTGCAGGTGGGCGGCGCCTGGCGCGGCTTCTGCGGCAACACCTGCCAGGTGACCATCGTGCCCAGCGGCCCTGTACAAGGTGGCAACGACCGTATGACCACCACGACCGGTGCCTCAAGCACCCTGGAGCTGAGCGTATGGCCGAACCCCTCGACCGACGGCCGGTTCAACGTGTCGTTCCACGGCACGACCAGCGACGACGAGGTGATCGAACTGGAGGTGCGCGATGCCTCCGGACGCATGATCCAGCAGCAACGCATCGCAGCCGGTGCCTTGCGCACCGCGGTGACGATGGAGCTTGGTGCGGACGCTTCGGCCGGCATGTACACGGTGATCGCGCGTTCGACCCAGGGCACGATGACAAAGCGCTTGAGCGTGCTCTGAGCATCAACTGAACGATCGAACACGAGGCCCCGGGAGACCCCCGGGGCCTCGCGCTTTCGTGGCTTAGGCGATCATCCAACATCGTTCCGGAGTCGCGCATGGCGAAGAGACCAATGCATCTACACGGCCCAAAACCCTTATCCAGCACGGCTTTCAAGCTTCCATGCAGGACCTCGCACACCACTGTAGACAATGAACTACGATCGGTTGATAAACAACGATCCTTCTTTGCCGAGCATGAACCGGACCGAAGTATCGCGACAGAACGACCATCGGACGCTCTGCTGACAACAGCAGTGCAAGCACGAAAAGGACCACGCACCGCCCTCCGGACAAGCGCATTCACCGCACAGCAAACCCACAACCCAACGACCATGAACGAGCAATTGACACAGGTGCCCGATGCTGCACGGCCAGCCCCGTGGTGGCAACGGATCGCAGCCTTGTGGACGGTGATGCTGATCGGCATCGTCTCCGCGTTCGCGCAGACCACGCTGATCGACGCGGCGGGCGCAGGCGGATTCAACCTGGGCAGCGGCTCGTTCCTGGACAATGGCTGGACCGCGGCCAACAGCAGTTCGCCCACGGTGAACCCCTGGGTAACCGGCACCGCGATCACGAACGGGGCGATCCAGGGCAGCAGCGCCTACGTGTCGAACAACGGCGGCACCAGTGCCACCTACGATGACGCGAACTCGCAGAACTATTTCTACCGCGATGTAGCGATCCCTGCAGGCCAGGCCGCCATCACGCTTGAGTTCGACTGGATGTGCCAGGGCGAATCAGCAGGCGCCGTGCCCTTCGACATGATCCAGGTGTTCTACGCACCGACCAGTGTCACGCCCGCCGGTTCGAACACCTACCCCGGTGCGAACAACGTGGTGCCCGCAGGCCTCACCGGCGCAACGGTGATCCCGCCCTCGACGACCTTCTTCAACGGCCAGTCGAACGCGCAGCACGCGGTGTCCAACCTGCCCACTTCGCTTTCCGGCACCACGGTGCGGATCATCTTCGGTTGGAAGAACGATGGCCCGAGCGGTGTGGCCCCTGCGCCCGCCGGCGTGATCGACAACGTTTCGCTGATCTCCTACCCGCCGATCCCCGCCACCTGCGCCACCACCTACGTGCCTGCGAACGCGGCGACCGGTGTGGCGACGAACGCTTCCCTCACCTGGTCCGGCGCCACCGGCGTACCGACCCCGGTCTATGACGTGTACTTCAGCACGAACCAGTCGCTCGTGCAGAACGCCGACCCCTCGGTGCGCGTGTTGAACGGAACGGCAGGAACCACCTACACGCCGCCTTCGCTCAACGCGAACATCACGTACTACTGGATGGTGGTGCCGCTGAGCATCGGCGCGGGCGGCCCCTACACCTGCGTGGTGAACTCCTTCACCACCACCACGCCCACGAGCACCGCCATCGGTGGTCTTGCCAATGATGCGAACACCTGGGGAGGCATCGTGCCCCCCTCCGGCTCCGACATCGTCATCCCTTCGGGCACCACGGTCACTTGGAACATCACCACCGGTGGTTACACCATCCGCAACCTGGATGTGAACGGCACACTGCAGATCATCGGCTCGCCCTCGATGACAATCACTGGCAACGTGAACATCGGCGCCACCGGTCGCTTCATCATGGCGGGCAACAGCGTGACCGTGCCCACGCCGCCGGCAGCGAACGCCGCCATCACCGCACCTTTCTCCTTCAACATCGGTGGCAGCTTCACCAACGACGGCTACGCCGACCTGATGTACGCGCCGCTCTCCTTCAACGGAACGGGCACGCAATTCCTGCAGGGCACGGGTGTGTTCGCGGGCACTCCCACCAAGGGCATCCTGGGCCACCTGAGCATGTGGGGCTCCGGCACGCTCGAGGTGAACACCACGCAGAACCTCATTCTTCGCGGCTCCGCCTCGGGTATCCTGACCAATCCTCTCGCAGCGCTGAGCGGCACCATCAACACGAATGGGAAGCTGGAGGTCAACACCTCGGCACAACCCTTCGGATCGGCGCTCACCGGTCGCTGTGAAGCAGCGCTCGTGACCGGTGCCGGTACCGGCCTGTTGAACACCACGCTCGGCGTGACGGGTCTGTGGGCGGGTGCAGGTGCGAACAAGCTCTTCCCGCCCAGCGGTGGTGCCAGCGTGGTGGTGAACGACCGTCTCGTGGTGCCCGGTGGCAATGTCTACCTCGTGACCCAGATCGTGGCCGGCGGATCCCCGAGCACGGTGATCAGCCAACCCACGCACACCAGCGGCATCGTGCAGGTCGACAACGTGAACCTGCTCTACCTCGGTGCTGAAGGGACCATCGGCAACGGCTTCCAGACCAACTCCGCCTACACGGTGGGCACACAGGTCTGGTATGGCGCCAACCTCTACACCGTGACGGTGGCGGGCACGGCAAGCAGCGCCGCTCCTCCCGTGCACACTTCCGGCACGGCCGTCAGTGGCACGGCAACATTCGCCTATGCCGGTACCGCAGCGCGCGTGCAGACTGTTGTGAACAACACCAACAACACGCTTCGCGGCGTGGAGATCGTGACGCCGGGCACCGGCTACTTCGGTGGCAACTTCAACCTGGGCTGGGCGATCCCCGCATCGGGCGCCACGTCCCCCGCCGGCTATTTCCTGGTGCTCAACGCGATCGCCACCACGCCCAGCAACGTGATCCAGAAGAACGCGTTGGCCACGATCAACGGCGCACTTCCGATCAACAACGACGGCGACATCGAGTACGTGGCCCTCGCCAACCTGGGGTACTATGGACCCACCGCACCCGCTGTGGGTGTCGGCGGCCCCACGGGCATCAACCTGCTCACCGCACCCCAGACCGGGTACACCACCGCCCCCACGGCCTCGTTCACCGATGGCACCAAGCTGGTGGCGGCCCCCGACAACCTCACCGTCACGCTCGCCGGCAACACGGTCACAGGCGTGAAGCTGGGCATATCCCCGTTGTTCACCGTGCCCCCCACCTCCATCACCCTCACGGGCGGTGGCGGCCCCACGGTGACCGTACCCCTGCCCCCGAACTGCTGGGCACAGGTGAGCGCCACGACCAGCGCCACCACAGGCCAGATCACGTCGCTGAACGTGCTGAACCCCGGCAAGGGCTACATCGCCGCGCCCACGATCAACGTGGCTGCTGCGGGTGCAGGCCAGGTCGCGGCTTCCACGCCCGTGGTGCAGCCCGGCCTCTACAGTGTGAACCTGACCTTCCAGAACGCCGTGAACTCCGTGCCCGTGCCCGTGGTGAACGGCCAGCACACGGAGGCGAACATGGGTCCCCTGATGCCCGGCGACCGTCGCTTCTTCCAGTTCCAACTGGGCAGTGGTGGCCAGGGTGCATCGGGCATCACCCTCACGGGCGGTGACCTGCGCGTCTATGCGGCCAGTTCCGCGCTCACTTTCGGCAACGGCATCCTGAACACCGGCAGCTACCAGGTGATCAGCGAATGCCCGGACTACGGCGGCACGAGCACGCCCACCTCTCCTTCGTACCTGATCGGCACGATGACGCTTTCGAGCTATGGCGGCAACGGTGGCAGCACCATCGTGCGTCAGTGGCCCTTCAGCAGCGCCTTCCAGCTTACCGTGGGCGTGGCCACCTCCACGGCCACCCAGTACACGGCGTCCCAGGCCACGCTCCCCAACGGCAGCGGCGCCAGCGGTGACCGCGCGTACCGCCTGCAACTGCCCGTTGGCCAGACCATCGGCAGCGGTGCATTGAACGCCGTGCAGCTGCAGCGCACCTGGTACGACAACTTCACCAGCGATGATGCAAGCCTGTTGATCGTTCGCTCCACCGCGCTCACTGGTCCCTGGACCGTGACGAGCAATGCGAGCGGTACCGTGGGCACCGTGACCGTGCCGACCACGCGCAGCACCAACGGCTTCGCCACCCCCGTGCCGTTCACCGGCGACGACTACTTCGCCTGGAGCACGAACTACACGCCGCTCCCCGCCCTTGACTACACGGTGGCTCGCACCACCAACGTGCCGTTCAACTCCATCGCCACCAGCGGAACGCCCATCCCGCAGTGGGCCAATGCAGGCAGCGTACAGAACTACCAGTCCACCGCGATCAACTGGCCGAACTCGACCTTCCAGTACCAAGGGATGACGGTGACCGGCTTCCAGGTGAGCGTGAACGGTTTCATGCGCCTGCTGACCGCGGCGTTCCCCACGGCACAGACGACCGGCTACAGCAGCACCGGCTTCATCCAGAGCCAGGGCGGCCTCGGCAACATCAACCTGGCCATCGCGCCGTTCCACGAGAACATCCAGGCGTTCCCGAACACCACGGCCGGCAACTCCAACCGCATCCGTTACCAGATCAACGGACTGAACCCGGGCCAGCGCCAGCTGATCATCGAATGGAACGACCTGGTCGGTGAGTCCGCGATGGGCAGCTCCTTCACGTTCCAGGCCGTGCTGGACGAGAACGACAACAGCATCACCTTCAACTACGGGCAGATGTCCGGGGTGACCGTTTCCCGCGACTGCCGTTACAGCTACGGTGTGGGCCTCAGCGGTGGCTTCCTTGAGCTTCCTCCACGACCCGGCCAGATCTTCCAGCAGCAGTATGAGAACAGCACCGCGTTCGGGCACGGCTTCACCAGTGTGACCGAGCAGGGTGCCAACGGCCTGAGCAGCATTCCCGAGTCGTTCTCCCGCCTGAAGCTGACGCCCGGCACCTACCCTGGCTTCACGCCGCCGAGCCCTGTCGCTCCCGCGAACGACGAATCGGCCGGTGCGATCACGTTGACCCCAGTGGCGGGCGTGCCCGGCAACCTGGCCGGCCGCATCTACTCCTCGCGGTATGCCACGCCCTCGGCGCAGGCGGTATGCGCGGGCAATGCGGATGACGACGTGTGGTTCAAGTTCGTGGCCACGCAAGCCACCCACAAACTGCAGGTGATCGGTTCCGGTGGCTTCCAGGTGCGTTCCGAAGTGCTGGACGCCTCGCTGGCCCCGCTTCCCACGCCGCAATGCCTGCTGGCCCCCGCGGCCACCACCAACAACGGCTACGTGGTGAACGCCGACCTCAACGGCCTCACCGTCGGCGCCACCTACTACCTGCGCATCTACCACAACAACGGTGGCACGCAGGCCACCGCCACCGCCACCGTGAGCAACGGCCAGGTGACGGGCATCTCGATCACCAATGCCGGCAGCGGTTATGTGGCCGCCAATACGAACAACGGCGGATCGAGCAACCCGCCCGTGCGCCTCGTGGGCGGCGGCGGCTATGGTGCCGTGGCCCAGATCAACTCACTGGTGAACGGCCAGGTCGCGAGCATCCAGCTCCTTGCGACCGGCTCCAGCCAGGGCATCGGCTATACCAGTGCACCCACCGTGGTGATCGACGAACCGGACTGGGGCATCACCGGCGACTTCTCGGTGGTGGTCTACAGTCCGCTGGCGAACGATGAGTGCGCCGGTGCCATCACCATCCCCTCGCAGTTCGGCTGTGTGCCGGTGAGCGGCAGCACGTATGGCGCCACCGCCTCTGCCGGTGTACCCGCCTGCACTGCCGCCACGCCCGGCACGGCCGACGATGATGTGTGGTACCAGTTCACGGCCACGAGCGCCAACCCCACCATCACGCTGCAGGCCGTGGGACCGAACTTCGACCCTGTGCTGCAGCTGTACAGCGGCACCTGCGCCGGCCTCACCAGCCTGAGCTGCGTGAACACGGCGAACAACCAGTTCAACTTCGGCGGCAATGGCCAGGAGATCTACCAGGCCGCCGGCCTCACCCTTGGCAACACCTACTACATCCGCGTGTACAACGCCGGTGCAGGTGCTGCGGAAGGCACCTTCACCCTGTGCGTTGACCAGGGCGGTCTGGGCTGCCCGAGCTTCGAGAAGAGCTTCACGGGCAACCTTACCGGAGGCAACACCACTGTGACGCTCACGGCGGGCAACACCACGGAGCTGCTGCCCGGCATGCTGGTCGTGGGCGGTACCATCCCCGCAGGCACCACCATCGCCTCGATCACCAGCGCCACCCAGTTCGTGCTCTCCGCCGCCCCCACCAACAACGGCACGGGACAGACCATCATCGTGCGCCAGGCGCTGCAGAACGGCACCAACGTGGCGGCCGGCACCGGCACCACATTGCGCTGGTTCGCCGGCAGCGGCGCCACGAGCTACGACGTGTACATGGACACGAACAACCCGCCCACCACCCTCGTGGCGAACGTGCCCGCACCCGCGGTATCCTATGCCACAGGCGTGCTCTCGTGCAACCAGGTGTACTACTGGACGGTGGTACCGAAAGTGGGCGCACTGGCCAGCACGGCCTGCACCACGGTGAACAACTTCAACACCGCCTTCCCGAACGCCTGCCCCAACACGTACACCCCGGCCAACAACACGGTGAACGTGGCGGCCGGCGCGACCCTCAACCTCACCTGGGCCAACACGGGAGCGACGGACTATGAGGTGTTCTTCGGTACGACCAACCCGCCGACCACCAGCCTGGGCATCACCACGGGCACCACGATGACCTCGCCCGTGCTGAGCTGCGCCACCACCTACTTCTGGCGTGTGCAGCCGCGCAAGATCGACCCCACCTGCGGCACGCTGGTGAACACCACCTGCGCGGTGAACCAGTTCTCCACCAACACCGCACCTCCGCCATGTGCGATCATCGGTGCACCGGCCCTCGGCGCCGTGAACGTGCAGACGGCCCCCGTGACGCTTTCATGGACCGCGGCCGCTGGCAGCACCGGCACGCTCTCGTACAACGTGTACTTCGGCACCACCAACCCGCCGACCACGCTCCTGTCCAACGTGATCGGAACGAGCCAGCTCACCCCCACGCTCACCTGCAACACCACCTACTACTGGCGCGTGGCTCCGGTGAACTGCGTGGGCGAGCAGAACAGCTGTACGGTATGGAGCTTCACCACGGTGAACAGCACCCCCGCCTGTGCCAACCTCTCCAGCCCGGCTGACAACAGCACCCCGGCACAGACGGTCACCGGTGTATCGCTCAGCTGGAGCGCCGTGGCCTCGGCGAACGCCCTGTACTACAACGTGTACCTGGGAACCACCAACCCGCCCACCACGCTTTTGGGAGTGACCACCAGCACCTCCATCACCACGGGCATCCTAACCTGCGGCCAGCAGTACTACTGGCGCGTGGAGACGGTGAACTGCTTCGGAACGAACCTGGGCACGTGCGGCGCGAGGAGCTTCTTCGCCGGCAACATCACGGCGCCATCGCTCGCGCTGCAGACCCCTTCGAACGGGGCCACGCAGGTGTCCACCAACCCCACGCTGAGCTGGAACCTGTCGAGCACGAGCATCCTGGGCTTCAACGTGTACTTCGGCGACAACTCGGGCGTGTACAACCCCGTGGTGTACATCCCCTATGTCTCGGGCACCATCTCCTACTCCTACACGCCGCCCGCACCGCTGCTTTGCGCCGGTGAGGATTACTTCTGGCGTGTGGACCCGGTGGGACCCTGCGGTGTGTTCACCGGCACGGAGTTCAGCTTCACCACGGTGAACGCCACCCCCTCCTGCGCGAACCCTGCCAGCTACCTGCCGACGAACGGCTCGACCAACGTGTGGTTGCAGCCCACCCTGCAGTGGGCATCCTCCACCCCGGTGATCGCCGCCGACCAATGGCAGGTGTACCTGGGCACCAGCTTCCCGCTGCCGCTCGTGGCCACGACCACCACGAACGCCTACACGCCGAGCACCCCGCTGATCGCCGGCGCCACCTACTACTGGGACGTGATCCCGGTGAATTGCAACGGTGCGGCCAGCTGCCCGGCATCGCCTTCGAGCTTCACCACCACCAACAACGGTGTGGTGGCCTATGACGTGGCCGGTGCCACCACCACCTATGCGTCCATCGCCGGCACGGGCACGAACCCCACCTGGGGTGCGTTCACCGCGAACGAGGACATCAGTGATGCCGTGAGCCTGCCGCTCGGCTTCAGCTTCCAATACGCTGGTGCACCGCGCACCGCGTTCCGCGTGTCCGACCAGGGCTACATCACCTTCGCGGCATCGCCTGGGGCCCCGAGCAGCAACAACTACAGCCTCAACACGCTCGTGGTGGCTCCGCTGTGGGACAATCTGAACGTGGTGGGCAACCAGTTCAGCCAGTCGGCCATCAACAGCGCCATCTTCTACCAGATCGATGGGAACCTCCCGAACCGGGTGGTGACCGTGGAGTGGAAGGACATGGAGCGCTTCCAGGCCGGCACCTCGGCCAATGGCAGCCGCCTGAACTTCCAGGTGAAGCTGTACGAGTCGAGCAACGTGATCGAGTTCGTGTACGGCTACATGCAGGGCTTCGATGGGTCCACCAACGCCAGCCTCACCTACTCGCTGGGCATGAGCGCCGGCACGGTGAACGCCCCGGCGCTCCCCGGCCAGATCCTCACGCAACAGTTCACGAACGAGAAGAACTTCAGCCACCTGAACGCCACGGGCACGAACAACGGCGCCAACGGCCTGCGTGAAGTGCCCCGCTGCTACAGCAAATGGACCTTCACCCCGGGCACGTACAGCGGCAACGGCCCCGCCATCGGAGCGCCGACCAACGACGAGGCCGCCAACGCGGTCGCGCTCACGGTGAACGCCGTGGACTGCATCGACCTCTGCGACAACTACTACCGCAACCGCAACGCGACGGCCTCAGCCACGCCCGTGTGCGGTGGCAACGCCGATGATGACGTGTGGTTCACCTTCGTGGCCCCCGACCCCAACGCGGTGAGCCCCGCATCGCAGGGTGTACGTGTACGTGTGCGCAGCGCGTTCGGCCACGATGCCCAGGTGCAGGTGCTCGACGCCACGCTCACGAACACCATCGCCTGCGTGAACGGCCAGGCGGCCGGCCTGATCGAGACGCTGCTGATCCCGAGCGGCAGCCTGGTGACCGGCAGCACCTACTATGTGCGTGTGTACAATGCCGGCGCCGGATCGGGCACCACGGGCGAGTTCAACGTGTGCGCCAGCCTGTGGAACGCACCCATCGCGGGTGATGAGTGCACGACGGCCATCACGATCACCGAGACCGTGACCTGCAACGCCACCAGCGCCAACAGCACGAACGCCACGCCGAGCGGCCTCGCATCGGTGTGCAGCTTCCCTGTTCCCGTGGCCGACGATGACCTGTGGTTCCAGTTCGTGGCCCAGACCACCAACCCGCGCATCACGGTGAATTCGATCGGGACCTTCAATGCGGTCGTGGAGCTGTACAGCGGTGGCTGCAGCTTCCTGGTGCCGCTGAACTGCACCAACGCGGCCAACGCGGCGCTGCCCGAGAACATCTACACCAGCAACCTGGTCGTGGGCCAGACCTACTTCGTGCGGGTGTTCCACCTGGGCCCCGGCGCCGCGAGCGGCCAGTTCGACATCTGCGTGCAGAACGGCCCGGACTGCCCGGTACTCACGGCCCCCACGAACGGCGCAACGGTCTACAGCACCACGCCCACGTTGAGCTGGAACGCTTCCACGCCTATGGCCGCGACCGGCTACGATGTCCTGCTGGGCACGACCAACCCGCCGACCACGGTGGTGAGCGCGAACCAACCCGGCACGTCCTACACGTCCGCCACGCTCGCGCCCGGCACGTACTACTGGCGTGTCGATCCGCGCAACGCGAACGGCGTGAACACCGGCTGCACCGTGCGCAGCTTCACCATCCCCTCGTGCTTCCCGGTGAACAACGTAGCGGTGACGCCGACCTCCGCCTCCTCGGTGGATGTGAGCTGGACCTGCATCGGCTGCACGGGCACCTACATCGTGGAGTACGGTCCCGCGGGCCTGATCCCCGGTACGGGCGCCACGGCCGGCGCGGGCGGAACGATCGTGACCACCGCGGCAACGACGGCATCCATCAGCGGACTGGGCACGAGCAACTACGTGTTCTATGTGCGCCAGGAGTGCACCCCTGGAGCGGACTACAGCCAGAACAGCCCGGTGTTCAACTACACCGCGCCTGCTAGCTGCGCCCTGCTGCCCCAGTTCACTGACCTTGGCGGTGTCGGCTTCGACTATGGGAACAACACCAACCAGGTGCAGACCATCTGTGCGCAGTCGCCCGGCCAGGCCATCATGGTGACCTTCACGAGCTTCAGCACCCAGGTGACCGCCGATGCGCTCTACGTGTACGATGGACCGACCACCGCTTCGCCGCTCATCGCATCGGCGAACGGCTCGGGCACCGTGCCCGGTGGCCAGAACGGCGGCTGGTGGGGTACCGTTGCACCCACGAACACGGCGACACCCGGCGTGCTCATCAGCACCAACCCGTCCGGCTGCTTCACGTTCCAGTTCATCTCCGGCGCCACCACCACCGATGCCGGTTGGACCGCCGATGTGACCTGCCTGCTGGGCAACACCACCTGCGCCAATGCGGCCCCCATCGGCTGCTTCGACAACGTGCAGGGCACGACCATGGTGGGCACCAACACCCTTCCGCCCAGCGCCTGCGCCTTCAATGGTGCACCGAGCACCGGTGGTGTGAGCTGGTGGGTGTTCACCGCCACGGGCAATGACGATGTGCTGTTCCAGGTGTGCAACCCGAGCTTCGATGCACGCATCAGCGTGTTCAAGCCGCAGCCCGACTGCAGCAACCTGGTCTGCGTGGGCGGCGTTGACAACACCCAAGGCTGCGGCAGCGGCGCTGAGATCAAGGTGCGCACGCTGATCGGCGAGGTGTACTATGTGGCCGTGCACGGCACGAACACCGGCTCCTTCGTCCTCACCACGGTCTGCGACCCGACCCTGTGCGCTCCGTTGGCGAACGATGCCTGCAGTGGCGCCACCAACATGAACCTTGCCGGCTACACCCCGGTGACCCTTACGGACAACAACACCTGCGCGCTCATCGACGGCCCCACGCTGGCCAGCGGCACCGGTCCGGTGCAGGGCCTGTGGTACACCTTCAACAGCGGTGTGAACAATGTGATCCGCATGTACCTGGGAGCTCCGGGCACCGCCGCCGGTCTGCGCTACGCCCTGTTCGATGGCACCTGCAACGGCCTCAGCGCGCTCAGCGAGGTCGCCAACGGCATCGGTGGTGGCTACACCAACCTGGCCGTTACCCCGGGCACGCAGTACAAGCTGTTGGTTTACAACAGCGGTGGCATCGGCGTGGAAGGCACCTACACGCTGAGCCTGGAGGCTCCGCCCCTGGACGATGCCGCCATCACGGCGATCCTGAGCCCCCTGCCCACCGTGTGCGGCACCCAGCTCCAGCCGGTGGTGAAGCTCGCCAACCTCGGGGAGAACACCCTGACCGGCGTGGTGATCAACG
>JAEUSV010000022.1 GCA_016788485.1 Flavobacteriales bacterium | reverse complement strand
GCCGGCGAAGTCGGCCTGGAAGAAGTAGTACGCGCCGCCCACCAGCTCGTTGGCCTGCGTGGTGGTGGCGATGCCGCTGAAGAAGTCGTCGCTCACGCCCACCAGCCTGCGCGTCCACACCGGCGTTCCGCCCGCCGTGGCCCGCATCAGGTAGCCGTCGAAGCCCGAGGCCGCCGGTGAGCCGTAGAAGCTGCCGCGGTGCCAGCCGCTGAGGTACACATCGCCATTGCCCGCCACGATGAGGTCCTCCACGTTGCTCTGTTCGTTGCAATTGAGCAGGAAGCCGTTCAAGGGCTGCCCGGTGGCGTCATACTCCAACGCCGCACCGGTGAAGGTGGTGCTTGCGCTGATGCCAAGGTTCACGGGGCCATCGATGTAGGGCGTGAACGGGTTGGAGTACACGTTGCCGCCGGTCCAGATGTTGTTCTGCCCGTCGAACGCGATGCTCAGCAGCGTGCCCAGGCCGTTCAGCCCCCCCACCGTGTGCACCCATTCGGTGTTGCCCAGTGTGTCCATCCTGTGCACGTACGAGCAGTCGTAACCGCTCAGGCCGCTGGTGCGGAAGCCGGCCCCGCCGAAGCTCATGGTGCTGATCGCCGGATCGCCGGCGGAGGCGAGCGTGTTGTTGTACGCGCCCACGATCACCAGGTCGCCCACACGGTCGAGCTTGATGGCGTAGCCGATGGCATAAGGGTAGGTCCCTGACGCGAAACCGACGTCCATGGTGCGCACCCAGGCCAGGTCGCCCGAGGGGGAGTACCGCGCCACGAAGGTGAACGGAAGCCCTGCGCCGTCCGGGTCCACGTTCGCGACCAGGGTGTCGTCGAACACGGCCAATCCGCTGTAGGCCCCTGTGATGTACACGTTGCCGGCCTTGTCGGTATCCACCCCGAAGGCCGCATCGTTGGTGGGCCCGCCGGCGGTGCGTGCCCACAGCAGATCGCCGTTCGGTGCGTACTTCAGCAGCAGGATGTCGGAGCCGCCCACGCTGGTGGCGGTGATGCCCTGGTCGCTGAAGGTGCCGCGCAGGGAGCCTGCGGCGAACACGTTGCCGGTCTCATCCACCGCGATACGCCAGAGCTTCTCACCGTCGTTGTTGCTGCCCACGCGGCGGGCCCATTGGTGGTCGAGGTTTCCTTGGGCGAGGGCCTGGCCGGCAAGGAGGATGAGCGCCAGGTTGGACAGGAGCTTGTGCATGATGGTTAGGACGCTTTCCCGCCGGTTCGTGTTCGGTGCTTGATCCACTGACCGCCCCACCGTCGGTCACTGGCCGTTTGCGTCGGTGGTGAGCACCTCGCTCATATGGTCGAAGAAGGGGCGGATGGCCCGGTACACCGTGTCCATGTGCTCCACCAGGTCGGGCGCCATCACTTCCTTGTCCGTCAAGGGATGCCGGAAGAGGTATTGCTTGTAACGGAGCAGGTCGATGGCGGGGTGGTCCTTCGCGAAGCCCTGTGGAGCGGTGCGCAGTTGCTCACCCTGCATGTCGCCGAAGGTGGCCTTCAGGCGCTTGTTGTTGAGCAGTCGCTTCCACGTGGCCGGGTCGTAGGCGATGTCGCTACGTATGCGGCGCAGGTCGGCGGGCTCGGGGCCCCAGAACCCGCAGGCCAGGAAGGAGCCGCCCGGGGCGAAGTGATAGTAATAGCCGCCTCGCAACGCGGGCTTCACACGCGAGAAGGAACCGGCGAACCGTGGGCTGTAGGGCGGGCGGTCCTTGTGGAAGCGCAGGTCGTTGTGGATGCGCATCAGGCTCTCTCGCGCGCTGTCGGTGCTCAGGCGGTCGTGGCGCTTCATGCGCTCGATCAGCGCCTCCACAACCTCCTTCACGTTCGTGTGGGCCGTAGCATAGCGTGGCTTGTTGGCCTGGAACCAATCACGATCGTTGTGCCGGTCGAGGTCGCTGAGGAAGGCGAGGGTGCTCGGGGTGATGCGCGGGGGCGATGCGGACATGTGCTAAAGATCGCAAAGCGCACGCTGGTGATCAACGGTCGACGCTTCATCCAGGTCGGAGGTCGGAATGGTCCGTGTCAGCGATGCTTGGGATGCGACCGAACCGGAGGGGCCAATGCTCAAGATGGCCTGCGGTGCACGAAGAACATCTCCATCCCGCCCATGCCCTTCACCTCGACACGGCCGCGTGCGGTGAAGCTCAACTGGTCATTGTCCTTGATCAGATCGTAGGTGGCCGCGCTCACGTTCACTTCGCCCTCCAGCCCGCAGTTCTCCATGCGGCTGGCGATGTTCACCGCATCGCCCCAGATGTCGTATTGGAACTTGTTGCTGCCCACGATGCCGGCCACCACGGGTCCGGTGTGCACGCCGGCGCGCATGGCCAGGGCCGGAAGCCCGGCCGCCTTGCGTTTCAAGGCGTGTTCACGCATGAAGTCCTGCATCTCCAGGGCGGCGAGAACGACGTTGCGGGCCGACATGGGGGCGGGGTCGCGCAGGCCACCGGCCGCCATGTAGGCATCCCCGATGGTCTTGATCTTCTCGATGCCGTACATGTCGCAGATGCGGTCGAACCTGGCGAAGAAGATGTTCAGCTCGCTCACCAGCTCGTGCGGGTGCATCTGCGCGGAGATCCGGGTGAAGTCCTTGAGGTCGGTGAACAGGATGGTGATGCGGTCGAAGCTGCGGGCCTGGGCCTCGCCGGTGTCCTTGAGCTCCTTGGCGATGTCCTCGGGCAGGATGTTGAGCAGGAGCTTGTCCGAACGCGCCTTCTCGCGTTCGAGCGTGGCGTTCGATCGGCGGATGTAGCGCAGGCGGCTCAGCAGCCCGATGGACATGGCCGCCACGAAGAGGCCGGCGAGCAGCACGAGGTTCCTGGTCCTCTCCTCGGCCTGCATGCGGGCCTCGAAGAGCTCGCGGGTGTTGCGCTCCTGCCGCCTGCGCTCCACCTCGTTGCGTTCGCGTTCCTTGTCGAATTCCATGCGCTCCAGGCCGGCCACCAACCGGGCCTCATCCATGCTGTCGTTCAGCGCCGCGGAGCGCTCGAGGTAGCGAAGGGCCTCGTCGCGTTGGCCCAGCAGTTTGTATCCGGCGTGGAGCAGTTCGCAGGCCGCCTTCTGCTCCTTCAGTTCCCCCAGGCCCGTGGCGAGCTTCAGCGCCAGGAGCGCGGCCTCCACGGCCTCCCTGCCGTGCCCCGAGCTGATGTGCACCTTGGCCAGTCCGTTCCAGGCGCGTGCTTCCAGCATGCGATCAGCGGTCTGTGCGGCAAGTGCGAGGCTGCGCCTGTAGAGCGCGATGGCCGTATCAGGTTGGGCGCGTGCCAGGCTGATCTCCGCCATGTCGGCGAAACTGCTCGCCATGCCGTGCGCGGATCCAATGCTGTCGAGCAGGTGCAACGAAAGCCGGAACTGCTCCAGGGCATCGTCGTACCGCCCCATGGACTCGTACACCTTTCCGATGTTCCGGTAGGAGCCCGAGAGCCCTTTCACATCCCCCGCTCGCTTGCGGAGCTCCAGGCTGCGTAGGTGGTATTCCAAGGCCCGGGGCAGTTCACCAAGCTCGGTGTACAACATGCCGATGTTGTTCAGTGAACCCGCTTCCCCCACCAGATCGCCCGCTTCACGGCTCATGACCTCGCTGCGGGTCCACCTGTCGAGCGCATCCATGTTGTCCCCGCTCACTTTGTGCGCCACACCCTCGCCACGAAGGGCCCACGCCATCTGCACCTTGGATCCCGCGCGCTCGGCCATGGTGTACATGAGCCTGGCATAGTGGATGGCACTGTCGGGCTGTGAAAAGAGGTAGCCTTCCCAGGCGAAGCGTCCCAACGCCCGCAGCCGCACACTGTCAGGCATCGCTTCGTTCCGCCAGATGGCCTTGAGCGAGTCGAGGTCGGTCTGCGCTTGCGGCGCGTTGGAGAACAGGAGCAGCGCCAGCAGCAGCAAGATGGTCCGTGAGGTCCCGCGGCGGTCCACCGGGGGGCAGCATCCTTGCTGGGCAGTGTGGTCCTCCATTCAAGGGAGGGAGTTCCCGGCTTTCCTTGCCGGTCTCCCTGGTCATACTCCAAGTTAAGGAATACCGGGTCCGCGCCCTCGTCCGTTCGGCTGATGGGTCAGCGTTGCGCCACGAGCATCAGGTCGTTCGCGGGACTTCCATCCGAGGCGGCGGTGATCACGTTGGAACGCAGCACCACATTGAATCCGTTCCGCTCCAGTTCGCGCACGAGGTCATCGCCGCGGTGGTATTGGATCCAGGCCGCCTCGCCCTTCCCGCTGCTCGGCATTACGAAGCCCGAACGCGCGGGGTCGTCCTCCATGGTGCTCAGGTACAGTGCGCCGCCGGGATGCAGGGCCTGTGCCGCATCGCGGATCAGGTCGGCGGCTTCCTGTGCATCCAGGTAGGGCAGACCGAAGGCGCACACGATCCCATGGAAGCGGCGCTTCGTGGTGGCGATGGTGCGTTGGTCGAGCAGCTCGAAGGTGGCCGCGGGCACAAGCGTTCGTGCCAGCTCCACCATGCCGGGGGCCAGGTCGGTGCCGAGGATCCGCAGGTCGGGCCGTTGGTGCAAAAGGAATTTCGTCACGTTGCCCGGGCCGCAGGCCAGTTCCAGCAGCTCAGCGCCTTGGGGAAGCAGCGCGCAAAAGCGGTCGAGCGATGTGTGGTAGGCCGAAACGTCCATGAAGCGCTCGGCATACCGTTGCGCGTACGCATCGAAGACGCGGATGGCGATGGGGGTATGCACCATCGGGCGAAGGTCAACGCTGGGCGCCGCCCAGCCGTGCGCCGATCCAGGCCATGGGCAGATAGGCCACCACGAGGTCGAGCACCACGAACCAGGTGGGCGCCGGGATCATGAAGGCGGCCGCGATGCCGCCCAACAGGTGCAGTCCACCGACAGTGAGCCCGAAGGTCATCTTGCGGTCGGCGGCGATCAAGGCGGCGATCATCCCGCCGATGAGCGAGGGCACCGCATGGGCCACGAACGGCGAAAGGAAATGCCTGTTCTCCAGCAGTACATAGGTCGACATCACGTTCGGGTCGAAGCCGACAGGCGGCGGCATGGCCTTCATCATCAGGCCAAGCAGCAGACCGTTGAGCAGCAGGCAGGCGATGGCGCCGAGCACGACCGCGAGGATGTTGCGCAGGGTGGGGTTCATGCGGAAGGTGATAGGAGCAAGGTAGATCGGATGGACCATCATGCCCCGGCAGGGGTGATGTGCGGTGCACCGGATCAACGGCGTTCCCGCGTTGGCCTTCAACCCACCCACACGATCCCGTCGTCCTCCAGCCGCACCAAGCGCTCGCGGTACAGCGCGCCCACAGCCTTCTTGAACGCCTTCTTGCTGATGCCGAACTCCGCGTAGATGGCCTCGGTGCTGCTCTTGTCCGTGAAGGGCAGGAAGCCGTTCCCGGCGCGCAACCGTCGCACGAGCAGGTCCACGTTCACATCGTTGTACTGCCGGTAACCGATGGGTTGAAGCGTGATGTCGAGCTTGCGGTCCTCGCGGATGTGCTTCACATGGCCGGTGAGCTTGTCGCCGATGCTCACGCGCTTGAACACCTCGTTGGCATGCACCAGCCCTTGGTGCCTGCCGTTCACGATCACATGCAGGCCGAGGTCGCTGCGTCCGAGCACGATCAGGCCCACGGCCTCGCCCTCTTCCACGCCGATCTCGTCGTTGTTCAGGAAGTCCTCGATCAGGGCACTGCCAAAGATCCGGTCGCTGCGCGGGTCGAGCGCCACCCGCACCAGGTACCAGCGGCCTTCCTCCATGGCCTTGCGTTGTTCCGCATGCGGCACGAGCAGGTCGGGTTTCACGCCCCATTCCATGTGCGCGCCGTCGCGGTCCACGAGGCCCACGCGCATCATCGCGAACTGCCCCACGGTGGCCTTCGGTGCACGGGGGCTCGCCACCTGCCTGCCCTGCACATCGCGATGCACGAACACGCGCACCCGCTTGTCGTCGTCCACCTCACGCGGCAGCTCGGGGTGCGGGTACAGCACCTCGTGCCCATCGGCATCGGTGAGCACCCAGCCCTCGCGGGTGCGGCGCTTGATCTGCAGTTCCTGGATGCGGCCGGTGTGGATCACGATGCTCGCAAGGTACGGCCGCAGCGTCGCTACCAGTTGCCGGCGTAATCGAGCGGAACGGTCGTGTGCGCCTTGATGTACGCGTAGCGCAGGTTGATCAGCTGCCGGATGTGATGCAGGTCGTGCGCCACCCAGTTCGTGAGCAGGAGCTCGCAGCTCACAGGGCCCACCTTGGGATGGACGTAAGCGTTCGTCCACGGTGCATCATCCATTCCATGAAGCCATTCCAACGAACGTGCGCGCTCAACCAGGAACGCGTTCACCGTGGCCTGGAAGTCCTGCTCCATGTACCGGCGCTCCATCACCCAGGCCGGCGGGTCGATCTTGGGCCAGGGCGTTCCCGGTGCTTCGAGCGTGCTCCGCAGGCGCGCGCGGAAATCCTCGCGCTCCTCATCAAGCAGGTGGCAGGCCACCTCGAGCGGGCACCACTTCTCCGGAGCGGGCTTCCATGTGCGTTCGTGGGGCGAAAGGCCTTCGAGCATGGCCTTGAGGGCTGCGCCTTGTTGCTGGAGCAGAGCGAACAGCTGCGGTCGGTCCATGGGTGATGGAATGAGGGCCGGTTGTGGGACCTATGGGCAAGGTACCTGCTTCATGCCGTGTCAAGGACGCCCGCAGGCCATCGGGTGTTGGAACGTTCTGGAGCTCGGTCCTTCAGGCCCACGGTTACGCACAGCCCGATCGGAGCAGCGGCCGCGCACAGGGCAGCTCCGCTTCGTGGTGCCCTGGTGCACGGCCTGGCTCCGCTACAATGTGCCCATCGGCACTCGCTCCCCGCGACGACCATCGCACTTGCGCACATGGCCGGTGCTTGCGCACGAGGCCAGCACCAGGGCGATCAACACAAGGCACGACCATCGCTTCATGACCGGATAACGCGCTGCGCCAGCCGGCCGGTATGTGCTGCGTACTTCCCTGTTGATCCATGTTCCGCGTTCGACGCGGATGGGCGTGCTCCGTCAGCCGATCTGCAGCGTTAGGGGATCAGGACGCGTTGTGCGCTCGTATGCCCGTTCGAGCTTTCGCAACGCACCACCACGATGCCCGTGGCCATGCCCGCCGTCGAAAGCGTGAGCGCACTGCCGTTGGTGCCGCGCGAGGCGAGCAGCCGTCCGTCCGCACCCCATACCGATACCGTTCCCAGGGCCCGGCCCAAGGGATCGCTGATGAGCAAGGTGCCGGAATCCACGATGACCAAAGGGAGCATGGGTCGTGCCTCGTCCATGCCGTTGGTGATGTCCGCGCATGCGGCGTACCAACCGAAGTCGAGGTCGAGCGGCGTGGTGTCCTGCTGAAGCGCCACGTTGGTGCCGATGGAGAAGGCGTAGTTCGTGGTGATGCCGGCCACGTAGGATTGATCGATCGGGGAGAAGGGCGAGAACTCCAGGCGGTAGTTCCCCGGTGCCAGGCACACCGTGTCGAAGTGTGTGGCCGTCACGTCGTCCATGTCCAGGTAGCCTTGGGCGACCCACGATCCATCCGTGGCATCCGACACCCACCAGTACGCGCTGAACGGGATGAGGGTGCCGGTGTTGGTGAGGTAGATCTCGGCCTGCACGCAGCTGTCGGTCGGGCACAGGGTGATGTCCTGGAGGTCCCAGGTGCAGGAGAGCGAATCACCGAAGCTGGTGTAGAGCAGCAGCGTGGCGTCGAAGGTCCCCGAAGGGAGGGTGACACCTGGTTCCGCCAGCATGTAATGCGCCTGCTGGCCCCCGATGCCGAAGAAGTTGACCTGCTCACCGGCCAGCGTGTCGCCCTGCCCGTCCACCAGCACGAACGACGGGTAGCTGAACAGTTCGGTGCTCTGGTTGTCCACGATGAGCTCGATGGCCGAAGGGTTGAACGCGTCGTAACGTACCTGCTCCACGGTGAGCTGGGCGCAGGGGCTTTGGCCCTTGACCGACAAGGCGGCCAAGAGGGCGAAGGGGAGAAGGAGCTTGTTCATGGCGCTATGGTTTGATGAGCCAAAGCTCCCCTGACGACCGGCCCGCCTCAATGGACGGATGCCGTCAGTGCTGGTACTTTTCCCGGATGTGCTGGCGGTATTCCGCCGGCGACCTCCCATCGGCCTTGCGGAACCAGCGCGCGAAGTAGGCGGGGTCCTGCAGGTTGAGGGCGTAGCCCACTTCCTTGATGCTGAGCTCGCTGTGCAGCAGCAGGCGACGCGCCTCCAACAGCAGCCGCTCGTGGATCACCGAACTGGCTGTGCGCCCCAGCCGCTTGCGCACCAGTTCGTTCAGCCGGTCGGCGCTGAGCGCTAAGCGGTCGGCGTAGTGCGCCACCTGGCGTTCGTGCAGGTAGCCCTGCTCCACCAGCTCTTGGAAGCGGCGCACCGGGTCGTGCTCGTCGGGTTGTGGCGCGGCGGCCGTGGCCTGTTCGCGCACCCATTGCGCGCAGGTGATCAGCAGGATGTCGAGGTAACCGGCCACCACCTCGGCCATTACCGGACCGCGCCGCTGCAGCTCGCGCTCGATCGACGCCACCAGGCCCTGGGCCTCCGCGATGCGCGCTTCATCCAGCAGCACCGCGCAGGGCCGGCCCACGCGGGCGAACAGCTCGGCACGCACGGTGGCGCCGCGCCCCAGGAGGGCCTCGGTCCCGAACTGCACCACCACGGCGTGCATGTCGGCGCTGCGGCTCAGCTGGTGCACCTGCCCGGCGCCCACGAGGTGCATGCCGGGCGAGGCCACGGCACGCTGTTCCAGGTCGATCATGTGCGTGCCCGAACCGGTGGCGAAGAAGAAGAGCTCATCGTAATCGTGCCGGTGCACATCGTTGTCCACGGGTCCCGCGCTGGGCACGATGTGCTCCACCCGCACGGGATCCGCGCTGCGCTTCGCCAGCTCAAGGGTGGGGATCGTGGTCACCATGCGAAGATGCGAGCTTCCCGCTCAACGCTGCCCGGACCCGCCGGCCGGGAAAGGGTACTTTCGCGGCACCATGAGCGATACCCCCAAGTGCCCCGAGTGCGCATCGACCATCACCTATCCCACGGGCACCAGCATGATGTGCGCCGAGTGCGGCCACGAATGGAACCCGGAGGAGGTGGCGGCGGCGAATGCAGGCCCCGTGGTGAAGGACGCCAACGGCAACGTGCTCAAGGATGGCGATGATGTGGTGGTGATCAAGGACCTGCCGGTGAAGGGCATGCCCAAGCCGGTGAAGGCCGGTACCAAGGTGCGCGGCATCCGGCTCGTGGAGGGTGATCACGACATCGATTGCCGCATCGATGGCTTCGGCGCCATGGGGCTGAAGAGCATCTACGTGCGCAAGGCCTGAGGCCGCCCTGCAGGTTTATTTCGCCGCGATCGTCGGGAAGGGTCGGGGATGGTCGACCTTTGTGCCATCAATGCCCCGGTGGTTTTGCCGGGGATCAACAGGTCCGCTTCGCGGCGGACACATTACCAGTCAGTACATGTCAAGTGGTACAGTGAAGTTCTTCAACACGGAGAAAGGGTTCGGTTTCATCACCCCGGATGAGGGTGGCAAGGACCTTTTCGTGCACAAGACCGGGACCCGCCAGCCCATCCAGGAGGGCGACAAGGTCACCTTCGATGTGCAGGACAGCCCCAAGGGCCCCAACGCGGTCAACGTGACCCGGGCCTGAGGTCTACCCTCTAGCGAACTGCGAAGCCCTGGCGAAAGCCGGGGCTTCCTCTTTTTCAGGCCCATCGCACAGGGCTCACACCATGGTCTCCTTCCGCAGCACGAACTGGCTCACGTTGATGCCATCGCGCATGTGCAGGCGGCTGAAGGTGGCCGCTGTTACGATGGTGAAGCCTCCGAGCACCAGGAAGGTGTGGTGCAGGCCGGCGATGTAGCGCACGTGATCGGCCTGCTCCACCTGCTGCAGGAAGAGCGCCGCCACCAAGGAGGCGAAGGCCACCCCGAAGCTCAGCGCCATCTGCTGCGCCGTGCCCGCGATGCTGCTCGCCTGGCTGGCGTGCACGTCCTTCACATCGGCGAAGGTGAGTGAGTTCATGCAGGTGAACTGCAGGCTGCTGAAGAGGCCCTGCGTCAGGCTCAACAGTACGATCAGCGCCACCGGCGTGCCCGTGCTGATGAAGGTGTAGAGCATCATGTTCGCACCCAGGAGCACGGTGTTCCAGATGAGGACACGCCGGTGCCCGAAGCGTTTCAGCAGCGGACGGCTCATGATCTTCATGCCGATGGCGGCCACGGCCAGGGGCATGGTCAGTAGGCCGGCCATCAGCGGGCCATAGCCCAGGCCGATCTGGTAGAGCAGGGGCAGCAGGAAGGGCACCCCGCCGATGCCGAGGCGCGTGACGAAGCCGCCCAGAACGCTGATCCGGAAGGTGCGCACCAGGAAGAGCGGCATGTACAGCAAGGGGTCCTGCACGCGGCGGGCATAGAGCGCGTAGGCCAGCAACAGCGCCAGCGAGGCCAGGAACATCAGCACGATCTCCACCAGGGGCCAGGTGTGCTCGCCGAACACCTCCAGCACATAGCTCAGCAGCGCGATGCCCGAGCCGAAGAGGAGCATGCCCAGGCCATCGAGCGGGGGTACGTCGCTGCGGCGGTAATCGGGCATGTAGCGCCGGATCATCCACCAGCCCACCAGGCCGATGGGGAGGTTCACGAAGAAGATGGTGCGCCACGGCAGCCAGTGCACGATGAAGCCGCCCACGAACGGGCCCACGAGCGGAGCCACCAGCGCGGGGATCACCACGTAGTTCATCATGGTGAGCATCTCCGAGCGCGGGTAGGCGCGGATCAGCGCGATGCGGCCCACGGGCACCATCATGGCGCCGCCCACGCCCTGCACGAAGCGCGAGGCCACCAGCATCGGCAGATTCACGGAAAGGCCGCAGAGCAGTGAGCCGATGGTGAAGAGCGCCACCGCCATGCGGAACACGCGCCGCGTGCCGTACTTGTCGGCCACCCAGCCGCTCACGGGGATGAAGATGGCCAGCGCCAGCGTGTAGGTGGTGAGCACCGATTTCAGGCTGAGCGCCGTGGTGCCCAGGTCGTGCGCGATCACCGGTACCGCCGTGTTCAGGATGCTGATGTCCAGCCCCTCCATGAACATCGCCACCGCCACCAGCCACGGCAGCACGCGCAGCACGTGGGGGGAAAGGGTGGGGGTGCCGCGCTCGGCCATGGTGCAAAGGTCGCGCGCCTGAGCCCGCCGCGGTCGCGCCCCCTCACCGGTGGTCAACGTGCAAGGCGTCGTGCCGGCCGGACAGGTATACTTGGCGGAGACCACGACCTTCCATGAAACGCACCACCTTGATCCTGCTCATCGTGCTGAACATCGTTGTCCTCCTCGGCCAGCTGTGGCCTGAAGGCGCGCCGCCCTTCGCGCGGTGGGTGAACATCCTGTTCCTTGCCGGGACCTTGGGCTACTTCCAGCAGGAGGTGCGCCGCGTACCCTCCGGCCGGAAGTGAAGCACCAGGCCGTGTCGCGCTGATCCGTGCGGTGGCTCACACGGGTTCTCCGAAAGTGAGCAGGTTGTGGTCGGGGTCGAGCACGGCGAACTCGCGCTGTCCCCAGGGCTTGGTGCTGAGCGCTCCGTTCGGATGGATGGACACGCCGCGGTCCACCAGCGATGCGTGCAGCGCATCAACGTCCTGCACGCGGATGTACACCTGACCGTCGTTGGTAAGCGGGTCCAGCCCGGCCGACAGGAAGAAATGCAGCTCCATCCCGTCGCGTTCCACGATCAGGTAGTCCGGGTACTGGCCACCTACAGTGAAGCCGAGCTGGTCCACGTAGTAGGCACGTGTGGCCGCCATGTCGCGCATGGGCAGCTTGGGGATGAGGGCCGTGAACATGGTGAGGCGAGCGCTGCAAGTTGGCGAACGATGTTCATACGCTGAACCAGCTCTGCGCTGCGGTGTACAGCCCCGCGATGACGCCACGCCTCCTGCTCTTCTTGTCGTTTCTTCCAACCGCTGCCGTCGAAGCCTCCGCACAATGCTGTTGCTCCGAGGTGATCCTGCAGGTGAGCCTCGCGGACGTGCCTTGGGTGCACAGCGAGCGCGAGTTCAGGGTGGAGGAAGGGGCCTGGGGCACCGTGTACCAGGTGGACCGGGACAGCACCGACCGTCGCTTGACCGTGTGGCTGGATGCCGGCTGTGGTGTGGCGGACCGCAGGCTTACCATCACGCGCACCACCACCGGCGAACGCATGGAACTGCGGGTGCTCTTCATGGGCTTCGATGGCGCGCATCCCGGCCTGCGGGTCCCGTTCGTGGGCGGCAGGTACGAGATCGATCTGGAGCGGCTCATCAGCTGCACCGGTGCCGATGTGCGTCTGGATCGGAGACCTGCTGTGCCCGAACGGACGGAGCTGGGGTGCGGCACCTGCCGGGTGGTGTTGGAGCACGACAGCCTGGGTGTGCTGCTCGAGCCGCTGGACCTGTGCTGCGGCGCATGCGCCTCCGGCGGGGTGGAGGATGGGGGCAATGGTAAGGCCAGCTATCCGGACGGTCAGCAGGCCCTGGAGCGGGCCGTGGTGAGCGCGATGGACCGGCCGGGCAGGAAGGGGCCGCGCCGACCGATGACCCTGGACGCCGTAGGATGCGTGAACGAGCACGGCGAAGTGTACGTGCGGATGGAGCAGGAACAGACCGATCAGGTGTACCTCGTGGAGATGGCCCTGATGCATGTGAAGGGCTGGTCAACAGCGTGGGTCAGCGACCCGGCGTCCACCGATGGCCGGAGACCGTTGCGTTCGATGGTGCGCTTCAGCCTGGACCTGCGGCCGTCCCGCTAGTCGTTGAGCCCCTTGCCCGCCAGGATGCGGTCCACGTGCTTGGCGATGCGCGCCTCGCGCGTGGCGCTCTGCTTGGCGCCGCCGAAGAACAGCAGGTAGCCGCGCTGCCTTCCGGGTGTTAGCGCATTGAACGCCTTCTTCAGCTCGGTCATCTGCTTGAAGGCCTTGGTGAGCTCCGAAGGCATGTCGAATTCCGCGGTCTTCTTCAGCACCACCTGCTTCCCGGCCTGTTCCAGCGCGATGGCCTGCAGGATGTAGCCGCGCAGCACCGGCGCCAGCTTCGCGATCTGCTTCTCACTGGTGAACCGGATCTGCCGCGCGCTTTGCACGTTGGCCGTCTGTTGCACCAGCAGCTTGTGCTCATCCTTCAAGAGCGCGCCCTTGTGAAAGAGCAATGCGCAATAGTCGTTGAAGCCGTGCATCAGAAAGACGTTCTTCCCCTTCAGCGTGTAGCAGGGGTGGCCCCACTTCAGCTCCTCGGTAAGGCCGCTCTCCAGCGCCAGTTCACGCAATTGCCCGAAGCATGCCTGCCACGGGCCTTTCTTCGCGAAGAACCACGCGACCTCGGGGTTGGGTGCGCTGGGCGCTGCTTCCCGCGGTGCGTGGCTGAACCAACCGGGGAGCGCGGCCGCCTGCTTGATCCAGCTGATCAGCTGCTTTTCGTCCTGGATGCCGTCCTCGCGGATATCGAGGTAGCGGGCGTTCAGGTCCTTGCTGGGCCCCGGCGGGATCGGCTTCAGCGCCTGCCCCTTGAACCAGGTGATGCGCACGAAGTGCGTGAAACAATGCGTGGACAGGAACCAACCCTGACCCTCCACCCCGTAGAAGGGTGAATTCCACTTCACGGCCTTCTGCAACTTCGGCACATGCCGCACGATCAGGGCGTCCAGCTGTTCGCCCACCGCACGCTTCCAATCCGGCATCGCGGCGATGTAGGCCTGCACCGGGGCATCGCCGTCGCCCATGGGGATCTGCGGGTTGCCGCCGGAGAGGAGCTTCACCGCCTTGGCGGTGGACGTCTTCGTGTGTTGGCTTGAGCGCTTGCGTGTTGCGGGCATGGCGTGAAGGAGACCGTAAAGTTGCGCCTCGCCGGCGGATCAAGCACGTCGTATGGCGGCGTCAGGGCTCACTCCTCCAGGTAGTACGTGGTCGTTCGGCAGATCATGGCGCAGGGCACCTCCCAGAGCTTCGCAACGCACGTTCGGCCATCGGAGGTGAGCATGTTGAGGAACAAGGTGTCGAAGATCTCCACGATGGGACGGTCCGCTTCCAAGGTGATCACCTGGCCATCGCCGCGGGAAACAACGGCGAAGCCGCCATGTTCCGAGACCTGCCACACCTGCCGGTAGCGCTTCGGAGCTCCGTCGGCTTGCGTTGGCCCGGCCTCGGCGCGCAGGCTGTGGATGAATCGGAGAAATTCGGTGCTGTCGGATGGTTCGGCGAATTGGTAGCGGCTCAGTGGCGGATGGGCCACGACCGGAACGACCCCGGTGCTGTCCTGGCCTTGGGTGGTTGTGTGCACGTGCGACAGGAGGAACGCGATGGTGAGGTGCCGGAGGATGCGCATGGTGCCCGGCGGTACACGCCAGCGCATGCCAGGTTCACAACGGCCGGTCAGGCCTGGGCCCCCGCTTGTCGGGGCTCGACGAAGAACATCTCCATCTCGCCCTTGCCCTTGGCCTGCACCTTGCCGCGGGGGGTGAACGCGAGGTCGGGAATGTCCTTCACCAGGGCGTAGGTGGCCTCGCTGATGTTCACGTGGCCCGGTGCACCGGAGGACTCCATGCGCGAGGCGGTGTTCACCGTGTCGCCCCAGATGTCGTACTGGAACTTCTTTACGCCCACGATGCCGGCCACCACCGGGCCCGTGTGGATGCCGATGCGGATCTCGAAGTAGGGGAGGCCGGCGGCGATCTTGCGGGCCTTGCCCTCTGCGATGAAGTCGCGCATGGCCAGCGCCACGCGGATGGCATCCTCGGCATGCGTCGCGTTCTCCACGGGCAGCCCGCCGGCGGCCATGTACGCATCACCGATGGTCTTGATCTTCTCCATGCCGTGCTGCTCGCACAGCCGGTCGAAGAAGCTGAAGCACTCGTGCAGGTCCTTCACCAGCTGCTGCGGCGTCACCAGCTCGCTCATCTGCGTGAAGCCCTTGAAGTCGGTGAAGAGCACCGTGACATGGTTGATGTGCCGTGCTTCCGCCTCACCCTTGGTCTTCAGTTCCTCCGCGACCTCCTCGGGCAGGATGTTCAGCAGCAGCTGTTCGCTGCGGTCCTTCTCCTTCTGGATGATCTTGTTCGTGCGCTTGGTGTAGCGGTACCGGTTGAACATGCCGCCTGCCAGGAGCAGGAAGAGCACCCCCACCGCGATGGTGCCGTTCTTGATGGCCTTCTGGCGCTTCAGTTCCAAGGCGTGCAGTTCCTGGTCCTTCTCAAGCAGCGAGATCTGGCCTTCCTTCTTCTCGATCTCGTAGCTCAGCGACTGCGCCTGCAGCTTCTTGTCCATCTCGGCGTTGTACAGCGTGTCCTTCAGGTCCGAATAGAGGTTCAGGTACGAATACGCCTGCTTGAAATCCGAGGTCTTGGCATAGTTCCGGGACAGGCCCTCGTAAGCCGCTTCCATCTCGTAGAGGGCCTCGATCTCCAGGGCGATCGTCTTCGCGTGCTCGTATGAGGCGATGGCCTGCTTGATGTCGCCCTTCTTGGCGTAGGTGTCGGCAAGGCTCAGGAGCGATTGGGCCATCTCCAGGCGCGCATCGCTGGCCAGCGCCAGCTGGTACGCCTCCGTCTGGTACTGCACAGCCTTGTCGTACTGCCCTCGGATGGCGTACACCCGGCCGATGCTCTTCAGTGCGAAGGGCACGTTGCCGGTGGACGAGTGCCGGTACGCGTCGAGCGCGGCCTCGAAGTAGTACAGCGCCGAGTCCGGTGAGTAGTACTTGAGGGAATCGCTCGTGGAGGGCTTCCAGAGGAAGATCTCCCCCAGGTTCACGGCGCAGGTGCCGTAAGCGTCGAAGTCGCCCACCGCCTTGCTCAAGGGCAGCGCCCTGCGGTAGTAGCTGATGGCGAGGGGCTTGCTCGCCTCCTTGTTCAGGTACACCGTGCCGATGTTGACCAGCGCGGTCACCGTGCGCAGCGAGTCCTTGCTCGCCTCGGCCACGCGCAACGACTCGAGGTAGTTGTCCAGCGCGGACTTGTCATCACCGCCGTTGAAGTAGACCGCGCCCAGATTGTTCAGGATGTTCGACACCCCGTTCAGGTCGTTGTTGGCCTTGAAGGCCTCCAGGGCCAGCTTCCAGTTCACGAGGGTCTCCACCCAGTTGTTCTGGAAGTAGTAGGTCATGCCCACCGCCTTGTGCGCCTTGGCCAGACCGGTCCGGTACCCGCTCGCCTCCGCCTTCTCGCGGGCCTCCAGGGCGATCTTCCGCGCCTCCTCGGGATCGGTGCGGTAGTACTGTGCGGCCAGCTCGAGCAGGGTCGCCACCCGAGCGCTGTCGGGCTGCGTTGCGCCCAGCACCTTCTTCAGCGAGTCGACAACTTCGTTCTGCCCACGGCAGGGCAGCACGAACACCAGCAGGAGCAGGGCAAGGGAGAGCTTGCGCATCAAGGCCCAAGATAGCCGCTATTGAACAGAAAGGCCACCTGTCCGGGTGGACAGGTGGCCCTTCCGATCAAGGGTCGGTTCACTCGATCACCACGCGGCGGCTCTCCATGCGGTCGCCCTGGATCACGTTGATGATGTACATGCCGGTGCCGAAGCCCGCAAGGTCGATGCTGAAGCGCGTGGCGGAGGTGGCCTCGATCCGCGCCGGGCACTTCACGCCCAGGGCGTTGTACACCTCCAGCGTAGCGCCTTCGATCAGCTCCTCAGGCAGCTCCACGAACACCTGTCCCGAGGACGGGTTCGGGTACACGCGCACCTCGGCCGCCACGGGCTCTTCGGTCCACAGGGTACGCACGCCAGGGCTGGTGCACACCACGTTGGAGTTGTTCGCCGGGATGGAGCCGGTACCGCCGGTGTTCTTGTTGCTGGTGATCTGCCAGGTGAGGGAGCCGCCCATGTAGGGCACGGCGATGGGAGCGCTCGTCCCGGGCAGGAAGAGCACCGGTTGCTGGCTGGCGTCACGCTGGGAGCCGCTGAATGCGTTCAGCGGACCCACGGGGATGTAAACCGGGGTGCTGTTGGCGTTCTCGTAGTTGAAGTAGGCCACGTGCGTGTATCCTCCGGGGAGCGGGGCGGTGAGCACCTGGTAGCAGATGAAGTTGGGCTTCACCTGCTTGGTGCCGGGGCCGGCGGGGTTCACGTACAGGGTGCCGGTGACAGGCGTGAAGGTGTAGTTCTGGGCCACGGCCACCGGGGTGATCGTGTACACGCCGGCCTGTCCGGTGTAGTTCGGGCTCAGCTGGAAGGTGAGCGAGGTCACCACCGAGGAGGTCTGCCCGTTCAGGAAGCCGCTGTAAGTGGCGGTGAAGGTGGGCAGGGCAGCGCCCTTGTTGATCACGTAGATGCCCGTGCTCACCGTCGCGGGCGCCTTCTGCACCACCAGGGTGGCACTGGCCGAACCAGTGTAGTTCGCCGTGTTCACGTTCACCAGCACGGGGTAGGAGCCGGCATTGGTCGGGGCGGTGGTGCTGCCGTTGTAGGTGAGCGTGAAGGGCACGCCCGCCGGGTTCACCGTAACACCCACGGTCCTGGGGCTGGCGTTGTACGTCTGCGTGAGGGTGCTGGTGGTGAAGGTGATCTGCACGGTGGCCTTCTGCACCACCAGTGTGCCACTGGCCGAGCCGGTGTAGTTCGGGTCCGTCACGGTCACCACCACAGGATAGGTCCCTGCGTTCACGGGCGGGGTGGCGCTGCCGTTGTAGGCCACTGCGAATGCCACGCCCGAAGGGTTGGTGGTCACGGTCACCGCGCGGGCGCTACCGTCGTACACCTGCGTGAGGGAGCCCGGAGCGATGGTCACCTGCGCAGGCGCCTGCTGCACCACGAGCGTGGCCGTCGCCGAGCCGATGTAGTTCGGGTCGCTCACCGAAACGACCACCGCGTACGTGCCGGCGTTCACCGGAGCGGAGGTGTTGCCGTTGTAGGTGACCGTGAAAGGCGCACTGGAGGGGGAGGCGGTCACGCCCAACACACGCGGTGTTCCGTTGTAGGTCTGCGTCAACGTGTTCGGGGCGATGGTGAACTGCACAGGTGCCTGCTGCACCACCAGCGTGGCGGTGGCCGAGCCCACGTAGTTGGAGTCAGCGACCGTAACGATCACCGTGTACGTCCCGGCGTTCACCGGCGGCGTGGTGCTGCCGTTGTAGGTCACGGTGTAGTCGACGGAGTCAGGGTCGGCGGTGATGCCCACCGTGCGCGGCGTGCCATCGTAGGTCTGCAGCAACGTGTTCGGGTCGATCGTGAACGTCACGGTGTCCGGCAGAATGGTGATGTTGCCGAGCCCGTAGTGCACGTTGAAGTTGTTGGTGAGGAAGGTGCCGGGGATCGAGAGGTGCGTGCCCACCGTGTTGCCCGTGATAAGGTTCACCGAACGGATGATCACGTTACCCACGGAATCGCCCGAAAGGATCTTGATGTCCCCGTCGCCCAGGATCACCAGGGTCTGCGTGTTGCTGTTGAGCGTGATGGTCGTGGGGTTCAACTGGCCCGAGCTGTTCACCAAGGTGTTGGCGTTGGTGAGCGAGCTGGTGTTGGTGATGTTGCCGAGCGTATCGACCGTGTTCACCAGGGCGGTGCCGCGCACCAGGGTGTAGCCGTTCACCAGGGCGGTGCCACGGGTGCTGCGCGACGTCGAGTTGGTCATGGTGGTGGCGGCGAGGTACAGCTCCGCCGGGTCCACCAGCTCACCGTTCACCAGGGCCGTGCCCCGCGTGGAGGTCACCGCCTGCGAGATCATGAAGCTGAAGTTGTTCAGCAGCGAATCGTTCAGCAGCTGATCGCCGTTGTTGTTCACCAAGGCGGTGCCGCGCACCAGGCCGGTGGCGTTCACCAGTGCCGTGCCATGGGTCGACTTCACCGCGTTCAGGATGGCGATGCTGTCGCTCGGGGCCATGTCGAAGACGCCCGAGGAGCCGTCGTTGAACACGTAGTCGAACTGCAGACCGGTGATGGGCTGGCCGTACACGAAGGTGGTGTCGCGCGGGGTGATGGTGAGCTCGGCGGGGGTGATCGTCAGCAGGCCGTCGTCCACCACGAAATTGTACCGCTGCAGCAGGGAGATGTCGAGGGTGTCGGTGGCCGGCACGGTGCTGGCGGGGCTCAGCGGATCGGCCGGGTCGGTGGTGATGGCCCACAGGCCCACGTTGCTCTGCGCGTTGGCAATGGTGGTGAGGCCGATGTCGAGGATGCGGTCCACCTCGTACTGGGGCAGACCGGCGGCGGCCAGCGGGGTGCTGCCACCCGTGTTCACGCGGGCGTAGGTGGCGGTGAAGGTGGGCAGCACCTCGCCGTAGGTCTTCTGCGCGTTGTCGATCGTCACCAGGATGGTCTCCTTGGTGGTGAAATAGAGCGGGTTCGAAAGCCCGCCGTCCGTGCCATTGGTGCCGGCCATGGGCGGGTTGTACACCTGGATCGTGGGGTACAGGCCGGTGAAGGGGTTCACCACGGTGATGATGGCCGTGTCACCCTGGATCACCACGCCGGTGTTCAGGGGGACGCCGTCGAGCCAGATGGTGGACGAATCGGTGAGGTACTCGCCGTACACCGTAAGGATCAGGGTGTCCTGTCCAGGGGTCAGGCTGGTGTCGTAGGAGATGTCGTAGATGTAGGGCGCGGGATTGGCAAGGCCCATCAGCGCCGAATCCGCCAGGATGTAACCGGCGCCGGTGGCCACATCGTAGCCCGGGGTGCCCATGTCCACGGCGGTGTTCTGAAGCAGCCCCTTCAGTTGGTCGGGAGTGAGCTGGTTGCCGTAGTACTTGTTGCGGGCATCCTGCAGCAGGGCGGCCACACCGGCGGCGTGCGGCGCGGCGGCCGAGGTGCCGAAGAAGTTGGGGAAGGCGTCACCGTCGTAGTTCACTCCGCCAAGGTCCACGGAGGTGTTCACGCCGTTGGGGGCGCACAGGTCGGGCTTGAAGCGGTTGGCCCCGTTCACCGGGGTGCCGCCACGGCTGCTGAAGGAGGCGGGCGTGGGGATGGCCACGCCGTATTCCGGGGTGTTGGTGTAGAGCACCGCACCCACGGCGATGGCGCCCTCGGCGTTCGCCTGACCCGAGATGGTGGAAGCGCTGAGCGTGCTGTACTCGTTGACCTTCAGCTTGCCGCGGTACACGATGTACTTGAGCAGGGCAGGCGCGCTGCCGGTCTCGCGCACGATGAGGATGTTCGAAAGCACGGAGTCGGCGGTCACCACGAAGGGGAGCACCTCGAAGGCGTCGCCGCCCACGTTCATGCGGTTGAAACCGAACAGGGTGCTGCCCGAGGTGTTCGCGAGGTAGATGTCGAAGTCCGAGCTGGTCGCGGTGCCGGGCGTGCCGTCGTCCCATTGGAACACGATCGTATACTCACCCTGGTACAGCTTGATGCTCTGGTAGATGTCGGTGCCGGCACCGGGGTCGAAGTCGTGCGCCTGGCCCACCACGCCCGCCGGGGCGGCCACCGGAGCGAAAGCGCCCTGCCAGGAGTTGGTGCCGAAGTTGCCCGCGGCGGAGAAGTAGGTCACCCCCAGGGCCTTCACCTCGTTCACGGCCTGGGCCACCACGCCGTCCCTGAACATCGGCTCGGAGATGTAGGAGATGTCGTCCACGATCACATCGCATCCGGCTTGCTGGAGCGCGCGGATGCCGTTGGCGAAGTCCACCGCGCCCAGGAACCCTGTGCGGAAGGCGAGCTCCGCGCCCGGTGCCACATCGTGCACGATCTGCAGCATGGCCCGGCCCTCGTCCGAGCGAGAACCGAAGGGGTAGTCCTGCAGCACCTGCACAGGCGTGGGATGGTCGGGATTCGTAAGGCCGGGAAGGTCCTTCTTCAGCACATCGTCGGATGCCGGGTCGCCCAGCTTGGTATTGTAGCTGTCGCTGAGCACGCCCACCTTGATGCCGGTGCCATCAACGCCGAAGGCCGTGCGTGCACGGAACGAACGCAGCGCGGTGTCGCCCTGGCTCGTGATCAGACCCGCGTTGGTGATGGCCGCGTAGATCGGCCGGGCGGAGACCAGCAGGGTGGGCAGCTGGTTCAGCGACAGGAGGTTCAGGATGGGGAAGGTACCGTTGATCAGGTTGTTCGCCGGGTCGCTCAACTCCTGCACCAGGCCGTAGCTGGGGCCCGTGAGCAGGCTCACCGCATTGGCATGCTGGCCGGGCTTGGTGCGGATGGAGATGCGCACGCTCGTGCCGATGATCTGGAAGATGTTGTCCGAGATGGATGAGCCTCCGTTCGCGTACTTGTTGTAAAGGGAGGTGAGCTCCACCCCGATGATGTCGTAGGACTTGTTCGCGTAGGGGTCGAAGTAAGGGAAGATGACCTGGGGCGGGGGCGGGTTCAGGCAGCTGAGCACGCTCTGGAAATTGGCGATCGAGAACGAGGTGCTCAGGGTGCTGCTGGAGGTCTTGAGCAGGATCTGCTGGTTCTGCAGGGTGGTCACCGTGTAGGTCAACGCGAAGGCTGCGGCCTGACCGTTGCCCATGCCGTTGGCGTTGTTGATCCGGAAACCGGTCAATGTGGTGCCGGACAGGTTGGGTCCCATGGCGATGTTCGCCCAAGTGAACGCACCGGACAGCACCTGCACGCTTACGTTCGAATAGGTGCCCGGGGCTGCCTGCACCAGGAACGAGTTCAGCTTCTTGCAGCCCACGCAGCCGTTGTTGACCACCGTGAGGGTGATGGTGTAGCTGCCGTTCGTGTTGGCCGTAACGTTGGAAATGGACACCGAGTACCCGTCGGAGAGCGAGCTTGTGTACGCGCAATTCGTCTGGGCCTGAAGGGGTTGGAGCAGCGCTGAGAGGCAGATCAGCAAGGCCCCGATCAATCGGCTTGAAGGGAGAAAAGCCATAGGTCGGTAAGGGTTGGGTGGAATGGGTTCGCGTAAGGGGAACAGCACCGATCGTGGTGTACATCGGTCTGTCCTACAGCCAAATTAGACCCTTCGCCTCACGTGTCAACGATCGGGCCTGGAAATCACTACTATTAGGGAGGGGGCGAGGCGATCAACCGTTCGTCCCAGAGGTAAGGCGGTTCCGGTGCGTGGTGCGCAAGGCCGGCATGTTGCGAAGCCGCCTCGTGCTAAGGCACCCGCTCGAAGAACCAATAGCGGTAGCGGACCAGCCCCGTGGGCGGCTCCCAGTGCACCACCGCATAGCGCCCGCCGAAGAAGCTTGGGCAGCACACTGGCACCGTGAAGCGTTTTTCGGGCGGGTCCTTCAGGAAGGTCGCCAGGTCGGTGCCGTTGCCGCGTGCCAGCCAGGTCCCACCCTCGCAGATCACCTCCCACACCAGGCGGTATTCCCGTGGGTCAGGCAGTGGGCCGATGTCCCGAAAGGGCGGCTCCACCGCGGGGTGCTCCACCGTCCGGCGGAAGGCCTCAAAGTCGGCGCTGTCGGCCGGGCTCTGGTGCATACGGCCCTCAAAACGCTGGAACAGGAGCACGGGATCATCCGCATGCCATTGGGCCGCGGCAGGTGGGGTGGAGGCGAGGAGGAGGAAAGGCAGTATCAGGCGCATCACCGGGGCGGTACACCGGACCAACTGGTCGGTTCAACCGGTGAACCTGCATTCCGCGTGAGCGATCGCAGCGGGTAGCCCGGAGCTGACGAAGGAGGCGAGGACTACGAGCGGAGAGCGCGACCCGAGGGCCCTGAGCGGAGCAGCGCGGAGCCGAAGGGTGCGAGGGGCACGCCCACATCTCGACTCCGCTCGAAGTGACAGCCTAAGTCTGCAACACCCCCATGTTGAACTCCCGCGTCGCAGGGCTCTGTGACGCTGCCTCTATCCCCATCGATATCCACGTCCGCGTCTCTAACGGATCAATGATCGCATCGAGCCACAGCCGGGCCGCAGCGTAATAGGGGCTCATGCTCTCCTCGTACTTCGCGCGGATCTTGCCGAGGATCTCGGCCTCGCGCTCCTTGGTGATCTCCTCGCCGCGGCCTTTGAGGGCGGCCACTTCGATCTGCAGCAGCACCTTGGCGGCCTGGTCG
>JAEUSV010000118.1 GCA_016788485.1 Flavobacteriales bacterium | reverse complement strand
TGCCTGGGGCTGGTGTACGTGTGCAGCTGGGGGCAGGACCAGGTGACCCTGATCGACCAGTTCCTCGGTGCCGTTGTGGGGCCTTGGATCACCGGGCTCAACAACCCGGCCGACATGGACTTCGACGAGGTGCACGGCCGCCTGTGCATCGCGAACGCCGGCAACAACACCGTGCAGCTCGAGGCCCTGCAGGAATGCAGCGTCGGCATCCCGCAGGACAGGGAGTTCGAGACGATCACCGCGATCCCCAACCCCACGAACGGGGTGCTCCGCCTTTCCCTCCGCGTCGATCGGCCGGAACCGTTCCTCGTGTACGATCAGCGGTTGAGCATGATCGCCAGCGGCACCTACACGCCCAACGGGTCCATCGACCTGTCGTCGTTGCCGGCCGGCCCGTACATCATCGAGCTGGTCCGCCTGCGCCGCAAGGTGCGCGTCGTCAAGATCTAGGCGGCGGCCTGGCGCAGCAGCTGCACCAGCTCGTCCTGCTGCTTCACCCCGCTGGCGCGCCACACCACCTTACCATTGCGGAAGATGATCAGGGTGGGCACGCCGCGGATGCCGTAGCGTTCCATCACCTGCGGGTTGCGGTCCACGTCGATCTTCAGGATGTGCGCGCCATCGCCCACCTCCTGCGCCACGCGTTCCAGGATGGGCGCCTGGTACTGGCAGGGGCCGCACCAGGTGGCGAAGAAGTCCACCAGCACCGGCGTGTCGCCGTGGATGAGGTCGTTGAACGAGCGTGCCATGGTCAGCGCAGGTTGTTCAGGCGGGTCCAGGGGCCGGCGTTGTGCACGTTGGTGAAGCCCATGGCGCGCAATTGCGAGGCCGCCGAAGCGCTTCGCATGCCGCTCGCGCAGCAGGTGATGATGGCGCCTTTCGACTTGATGCGCTTGGCGTCCTTGGCCAGCCGGTCCAGCGGGATGTTCACTGCGCCTTTCGCATGGCCGCGGGCGAACTCCTGCGGCGTGCGCACGTCCACGACGGTGGCGCCGTCCTTCACGAGCTGGGCCAGGTCCACCTTGGGGCCTCCACCGAGCAGTTTCTTCAGCAGGTCGATCATGGCCTCAGGCGGTTTCGAGCAGGTGCTCCACATCGGCCCAGGAGCCGCCATTGTACACGTTGTCCCAGCCCTGCTGGCGCAGGTAGCGCTCCGCCTGGCCGCTGCGGTTGCCGCTCGCGCAGCACAGCACCAAGGGCTTTCCGATGGCCTTCAGCTCGTTCATGCGCGCAGGGATCTCCTGCAGGGGGACGTTGACGGACCCGGGCACATGGCCCATGTTGAATTCGCCGGGGCTGCGCACGTCGATCACGGCGGCCTGCCCGGTGCGTAGGAGGTTCTGGATGTTCATGTTCCTTGTTCTGGTGATGCAAAGGTCCGGCGCCGGTGGGGGGCGATGCCGTGACCATTGTCACGCAGCCTCAAGGACGGAGCAGCTCCACCTGCTGGCGGCCCATGCGCACGAGCCCCTCGCGCTCCATCTGCTTCAGCAGCCGCGAGATCACCTCGCGCGAGCTGTGCAGCTCATCGGCCAGCTCCTGGTGCGAGGCATGCACCACCGGTGATCCGGCACGGTGCGAACGGTCGCGCAGGGACTTCAACAGCCGCTCGTCGAGCTTGCGGAAGGCGATGCCATCAACCACGTTCAGCAGGTCGTCGAAGCGGCGCTGGTACTGGTGCATCACGAAGGCCTTCCACGAGCGGAAGCGCGAGCTCCAGTCGTCGAGCAGCCGCGTGGGTACGGCGATGGCCTCCGTCTCCTCGTCGGCGATCACGCGCACGTTGCTCCGCGCATCGCCCATGCAGCAGGTGATGGCCATGGCACAGCTCTGGCCGGGGAGCACATGGTACAGCAACAGCTCACGTCCCTCCTCGTCCTCGCGCAGCACGCGCAGCGATCCCGAGAGCACCAGGGGCAGCTGCTTGATGTACTGGCCCATCTCCATCAGGCGGTCGCCTTCGTGGAGCTGGATGACCGTGCCCTCCTGCATCACGGCCTCGAGCACCTCCGGTTCATACAGGTCGGGGAAGAGCTTGCGCAGTTCGGTCGTGAGGGCGGGGCGTTCGGGTGCGGGGATCATGGCGCTTCCGTTACGCGGCAAGTCTACGCTTTGCGCCGCGCCCGCAAGGTGACGATCAGCTGGGCGAGCACCACGCCAACGGGCAGCAGCCCGCCGATCATCAGCAGGCGGAGCTGGTCGCTGCTCACGCACGGTGGACAGGGCACCCCGGGCAGGCAGGGCTCGCACCGTGGCTGGATGCGGACGATGGTGTATCCGATCGCGAGCTCGACGACCAGCAGCAACAGCAGCAGCGTTCGCCAGCGCCGCCTCATTTCGGCCGGCGGGTGTTGAGGAACTCCAGCGCCATCAGCTTGTCGCAGCGCAGGGTGTGGTCGCGCACGTGCACCAGCACCACGTAGTCGTTCTCGGTCTGGAAGTGCGAGCCCTCGAACCGCGTGAGGTCCGGGGCTTCAGCACCTGCGGGCAGCCAGGCGTACACATAGTCCACGAAGCCCTGCTTCACCAGGGCCTCCAGCTCGTACGCCTTGCGGGTCTCGTTCCATTGCATGCGGTAACGCTCCTGGCATTGCATGTCGGACAAGGCACCGTAGACGAACACCTCGCCGCCGGCAAGGGGCATTTCCATGGGCAGGGTGAACGACACCTTCACATAGTCGGTGCCCAGGGGATCCCCGTCCACGTCGTCGTTGCGCACCAGCATGCGCCCGTTCAGGTCGGGCTGGTCGAAGTACACCTTGATGTTGCGGGAGGGGTCGGGCAACAGCGTGATCTCGTACACCAGGGGGCCGGGCCGGATGTGCGCGATGCGCTGGGTGGCGAACCGGATGTCCTTGATGTCGTAGTTGCGCCACTCATTGCCGCCCCGGAACAGGGCCTGCGGGGGCATGTCGTAGATGAGCTCGCGGTCGCGGATGAACTTGGGGCGCAGGCCGGTGCGCGCGTCGTCCCAGCGGAAGTTCTGCAGCACGGTGACCTTGAGGTCGTTGAAGGGGTCCTGCACGTTCACGCCCGGGTAGCGCACGGTGAGGTCGAGCTGCTGGGCGATGTCGCGCACCTCCACATCGCGGCTGGCGGTGAGCCGGGCATCGACCTGTACGCGCTGCTCGAAGATGAGGAAGCGGCGGGTGAGCACCACGTCGCTCTCATCGCCGCTGCGGTACACCTTGATCACGTAGTTGCCGCTGATCGTGGGCCGCATCACCTCGTTGGGCACCTCCACCTCGTACTCCAGGAAGTTCTGGAGCGTGTTGAAGCTGGAGGCGGGGCCGGGCACCATATCGTACGGCGACCCCTGGAGGTATTGCGTGGGCATCAGGTCGCTGGGCCGCCAGTCGGCATCGCAATGCACCAGGGTGTAGGAGAGGTTCTCGGTGTTGGCCTGGAGGTCGTCGAAGCGCAGCACGAGCGGTTCCTGCGCCGCCAGTTCGAGCACGGGCGGGGCCAGCGCGAAGCCCTTCTTGAAGAACTGTACGGTGCGTATGGTGGGGCTGTAGGTGCGGTCGGTGAGAACGCCCTCCTCCGCAGCGGCGTGCAGGTCGGCGGAGGCGAACAACAGGGCCACCAGGGGGGCGAGCAAGGTCGCGCTCTTCATCGGGCGCAAGGTATCCGATCGCGTGCCGAAGGCGCCGAAGCATCCGAGCGCGGTCCGCCTCGTCTACCTTGCAGCCTGCCATGCACGCCCTGCGCCTTGCCCTGCACATGCTCCTCCTTGGGGGGCTGTTGGGCGCTTTATCGGCCCGGGCCGGAGGGCCGGGCGGCTCCGTGCCGGGGCTGCGGTACGAGAGCGGCCTTAGGGCCGGTGGGCACCAGGTCGGGCACCTCCGCCGGGGCGACCGCAACCTCCATGGCTCGCACTACCTCTTCGGCGCCTCGGCCATCCCGCTCGACCAGGGCCAGGGCATCTACAAGAACACCCTGCTGAGCGTGAACGCCGTGAACTACGGCCTTACGCGCCACTTCTCGGTGGGCGGCGGCGTGGAGCTCATCTCCATCATCACCGGGCGGGAGAGCGGACCGGTGTATTTCGCGAACGCCAAGCTGGCCGCCGACGTGAGCGAGGTGTTCCATGTGGGCGTGAACGCGTTCTACATCAACTACCCGTTCCCCGCGAACCTCGAGGACCCCCAGTTCACCGAGCGGCGCCCCGGGTTCTCGGTGGTCACCGGGGCCGTCACCCTCGGCGACCCCGACATCCAGCTGACCCTGTCGGGCGGCATCTCCCGCGATTTCGATGCGGACAAGACCCGGCCGGCCGCCAGCGTGGCCGGCATGTGGCGCCTGTTCCCGCGCATGGCGCTGATCACCGAGAACTGGCTGTTCTTCGATGACCCCGACGATTACAGCGCCATCTGCTTCGGCGTCCGCTTCATCGGCTCCACCGTGGCGGTGGATGTGGCCCTGGTGAACAACAAGCAGATCCGCGAAGAGGTGCTCCCTGTCGGCCTGCCGATCTTCAGCGTTTCCGTCGCCTTCTGATCGGGTCGCGGCTCCTTCTATCTTTGCAGCGTCGTCATTCGGAGAGGTGTCAGAGTGGTCGAATGTGCCTGATTCGAAATCAGGTGTGCGGTCAAACGCACCGGGGGTTCGAATCCCTCCCTCTCCGCCAAGATCAAGCCTGGCCACGAAGTGGCCGGGCTTTTTCATTGGGCGACCGAGCCAAGCACCGCTTGAGCGAGGGAGCGCCATGAAAAAGCCGCGAGCGTAGCGAGCAGGCTTGGTCTTGAAGCTTCCCCCTCGCGGAAAGCGCTTCAGAGCGCAATCCCTCCCCCTTCGGGAACGCCCGCCCCGGGCAATCCCTCCCTCTCCGCCAAGATCAAGCCTGGCCACGAAGTGGCCGGGCTTTTTCATGGGGCGCCTCGCCCGCCCTGCCCGGTTCGTCCGATACGATGGTCCTCCACCGGGGGAGCGCTTTACATTCGGCTCACCGCTTCCTCTGGCATGCGCACGCTCCTCCTCGTCCTTTCGCTGCTGCGGACCTTCCTCTCCGTGGGGCAGGACCTGCGCAGCATCGAGCGCAGCGAGGTCACCTTCGTCAGCGAGGCCAGCATGGAACGCATCTCCGCCGCCAGCATACAATGCTCGGGGGTGATCGACCTGGTGCAGCGCACTTTCGCCCTGCAGGTGCCGGTCCGCTCGTTCCAAGGGTTCAACAGCCCCCTGCAGCGCGAGCATTTCAACGAGAACTACCTCGAGAGCGGCAAGTACCCCAACATCACCTTCAAGGGGCGTGTGATCGAGTCGCTTGACCTTTCGAAGCCCGGCACCTACCGGGTGAGGGCGAAGGGGGAGCTGAGCGTGCACGGCGTGATGCGTGAGCGGATCATCGAGTGCACCTGCGTGGTCACGGAGGATGGCATACGCGTCACCAGTGTCTTCTCCGTGACGCTGAGCGACCACGCCATCCGCGTGCCGCGTGTGGTGCAGACCAAGGTGGCCTCGGTGGTGAACGTGAAGGTCGACATCCGATTCGGGCCGCACCGGTCCGCCAAGCGATGAGGAGCCTGCTCATCCTCCTCCTCGGGCTGCTCGCCGGTGCCTTGCAAGCCCAATACCCTTTCGTGCGATCGTTCGAGGTGCGCAGTGGGCAGCAGCGGCCGCACATCACCAGCCTGGTGCAGGGTGGGCGCGGCATGCTCTGGCTGGCCACGGACATCGGCCTCCTGCGCACCGATGGCGAGCTCACCGAACGGATCATGCCTTCCGAGGGCCGCCGGATCACCGCGCTGGGCGCCCGCGGGCAGGAGGTGTTCGTGAGCTGGACCGATGGCTGCATCACGCGCTGCCGCGACGGGCGTTGCGACACCCTGTTGCAGGACACCACCTTCAACCGTTACCCGGTGCGGGCCATTGAGCGCGATGCGGCGGGCGACCTTTGGGTGGCCACCTACGGCGCCGGCGTGCTCGTATTGCACGGGCAGGAGCGCACCTGGATCACCAGCGCCCGCGGGTTGAACGATGACCATGTGAACGACCTGTGCCTGGTGGACAAGGCCGAGGTGGCGGTGGCCACGGACCAGGGCATCGCGGTGTGCGCGCGCCACGGCGTGCTTCGCCGCATCCGCGAACAGGACGGATTGCCGGACAACCTGGTGCTCTCCCTCGGGACCGGAGCGGGAGGGCGTGTGTGGGCCGGCACCGACCGCGGCGGCGTGCTCACCTTCGACCCCGGTGCCACCCGGCCCCGCATCAAGTTGCTCGACAGCACCTGGCAGCATGGCCCGGTGAACGCGCTGCTGGCCGACCGCGAGGTGATCTGGGCCGCCACCGCCATGAACGGCGTGGTGGCCTGCGACGTGAACGCGGGCCTTGCCACCTACCTGCCCGCCAATGCCGCCGCCGATGTGGGCGTGCGCGCCATGGACCTGCTGCGCACCTTCGATGGGGCCGTGCTCTGGTGCGACGGCAGCGACCGGATCTTCCGCGCCGACCCCGACGTGCTGCTCGTTCCGCAACATGAAGGCCGTGACCTGCGGCACATCACCGCCCTGTGCAGCGATCCCCTGGGACGCATCTGGTTCGCCACGGCCGATGGGGTGTTCCGCCACGGTGCCGCCTTCGCCGACGAGCTGCGGCTCGACCGGATCCCGCTGGAGGCCAAGGCCAACACCCCTGTATCGGGCCTGGTGGCCGAGGCCGATGGCACCGTGTGGGTGGGCACCATGGGCAGCGGTGTCTTCCGCCTTGGCACCAACGGGGAGGTCGTCCACATCGGGGAGCAGGAGGGACTGGCCAATGACAATGTGCTCGCGATCCGCACGCGCGATGGCGATGTGTGGTTCGCCACGCTCGGCGGCATCAGTGTGCGGCGGCGCGATGGCCGCATGTGGCATCCCACCATCCCCGGCAGCGGCTTCGTCTACGATGTGCTGCCCATGCCCGATGGCAGTGTGCTCGCGGCCACGGACGGCAATGGCATCGTGCGCGTGGATGCCGAAGGCAAGGCCCGGCGCGTGCAAGGTCGCCAGCATGTGGAGACCTTCTACAGCCTGACGCTCGACCAGGAGGGGCGCGCGTGGGCCTGTGGTCCGGGCACAGGGCTGTGCCGCGTGGATGCCGACAGCCTGGCCTGCCTGGCGCTCGGCAGGCCGCCCTTCGACGGCAACGTGTACGGCATCGTGGCCGCCAACGAGCTCATCGCCGTGCTCGGCAGCAACGGGGTGGCCCTCTTCGACCCCAAGGGCGGCGGCATGGCCGACCTGGGACGCACCATCGGGCTGGCCGGGATCGAGGCCGAGCTCAACACCATCGCGGTGGACCCCGTGGGCGCCATCTGGCTCGCCTGCGACAAGGGCATGGTGCGCATCGCGCCGAACATCCAGGGCCCCGGGCGGCAGGTGCCCTGCGTGATCCTTGGGGTGGAGGCCGGCGGCGAGACCATGCCCACCGAGGGCCCCGTTGACCTTCGCCACGACCAGAACTTCGTGCGCTTCCGGTTCGCGGGGCCCTACTTCGCCTCCCCGGGCAGCGTGCGCTTCCAGTACCGCCTCACTGGCTACGACCCCACCATCCACGACACCCGCGACCGCGAGGTCTCGTTCTCGCGGCTTCCGGCAGGGCGCTACAGCTTCGAGGTGCGCGCCCTGCTCGACGAGGAAGGCCTGCCGGGGCCTTGGATCGCGGTGCCGTTCCGCGTGCGCACCCCGTGGTACCGCACGCCGTGGGCGATCCTGGGCCTGGTGGTGGCGGCGGTGTCGGCGCTGTCGTTGCTGATCCGTTCGCGTGAGGCGCGCATCCGTTACCGCGACCGCGTGGAGAAGGAGAAGGCCCGCTTCCAGCTCGATGCGCTGCGCAGCCAGGTGAACCCCCACTTCCTCTTCAACAGCTTCAACACGCTCATCGAGCTCATCGAGGAGGACCAGTCGAAGGCGGTGGAGCATGTGGAGCAGCTCAGCGAGTTCTTCCGCAACATCCTGCAGGTGCGCGACAAGGACCTGATCCCACTGCGGGAGGAGCTGCGGCTGCTCGATACCTATTTCTACCTGGAGCAACGCCGCTTCGGGGAGCGCATCGCCCTGCGCACCCAGGTGCCCGAGGAGCAACGCGAGCTGCTGCTACCGCCGCTCACGCTGCAGTTGCTGGTGGAGAACGCCATCAAGCACAATGCGGCCACCATGGCCCGGCCGTTGGTGGTGGAAGTGAGCGCCCTGGACGGGTACATCGAGGTATCGAACCCCATCCAGGAGCGCAAGGCAGCCATGCCCTCCACGGGCTTCGGCGTGCAGAGCATCAGGCAACGCTACGCCGCGCTCACCGAACTGCCGGTGAGCGTGACCAACGACGGCGTCTACTTTCGCGTCCGCATCCCCTTGATCCCAAAGCCATGAACGTTCTGATCGTCGAGGATGAACCCGCCGCCCTGCGGCGCATGAGCAAGCTGCTCGCCGAGGTCGACCCCACCATCATGATCGCCGGCACCGCCGACACGATCTCCGATGCGGTGCGGTGGATCGAGGCCAATCCGGAGCCCGACCTGGCCTTCTTCGACGTGCAGCTGGCCGACGGGGAGAGCTTCGAGATCTTCAAGCACACCGAGGTGCGCTTCCCGGTGATCTTCACCACCGCCTACGACGAGCATGCCATCCGGGCCTTCCGTGTGAACGCGCTGGACTACCTGTTGAAGCCGGTGAAGAAGGAGGAGCTGGAGGCGGCGGTGGCCAAGGCCCGTAAAGGGGGCGTGGTGCGCGACATGGCGAAGGCTTCGCCCGAACCTGCGGGAGGGGAGCCCTCGCCCACACCGATCAAACGCTTCTTGATCCGCTACGGCGACCACTACAAGGTGATCGAGCCCAAGGACATCGCCTACATCCATTCGCTCGACAAGAACACCTTCATCCGCACCCGCGAAGGCCGTGACCTGCCGTTGGACGAGAGCCTGGACCGGTTGGAGAAGCAGCTCGACACGGAGAAGTTCTTCCGCCTGAACCGGCAGCTCATCATCCACTTCGAGAGCATCAAGGAGATGCTGGCCTACAGCAAGAGCCGCGTGAAGGTGATCCTGGCCCCGCCCTTCAGTGAGGACGCGGTGGTGAGCAGCGAGCGGAGCGCCGAGTTCAAGCGCTGGTTGGCCGGTCATTAGGCGGGTCCGCTCCGTCGGTCCGCGCGCCCGCTTCGTCACCTTCGGCCCGGGGGTGCGTGCAACACGGGCGTAACATTGTGCGTCTCCCCATCGGAACACCGGTGACCATGCGAAACCTGAACCACCGCACCCTGCTCCAGGCGGGCGTTGCAAGCACCCTGGCGATGCTGGTGCTATTCAGCGCTCCCGGCTGCAAGCACGAACCCATGGAGGTGCCCTTCGTGGATACCGACACGGGCAGCTCCGGTCCGCAGCCCCTGGTCGACGACAGCGTGTGGCTCACCAGCCAGCCGCCGATCAACTCGGCCCCCTGCGATCCCGGCACGGTCTACTTCCAGAACACGGTGTACCCGATCCTCTTCACCTATTGCGCCACGGCCGGCTGCCACGATGCGATCACCGCGCAGGAAGGGGTGGCGTTGACCAGCTACAACAACATCATGGACGTGGTGTCGCCCGGCGACCCTAACAACAGCGACCTGTGGGACAACGGCATCATGGACAACAACGACCCCATGCCACCGTCGGACCATCCGCAGCTGAGCCCGGGGCAGGAGCAGGCCATCTTCAACTGGATCCAGCAAGGGGCGTCCAACAACGGCTGCAACACCTGCGACACCACGGTGGTCACCTACAACGCGCACATCAAGCCGATCTTCCAGAACAAGTGCACCGGCTGCCATGGCGGGAACAACCCGAGCGATGGCC
>JAEUSV010000104.1 GCA_016788485.1 Flavobacteriales bacterium | reverse complement strand
GGTAGGTGCCAAAGCCGACGATGCTCGGCCCGTACATGTGCGGCTCCTCGCCGGTGAGCTCCTGCATCAGCGCGATCAACACACGGCTGTCGTCACGCATCGCCTCCTTCGGGTGCTTGTCGATGAAGGCGGAGACACTGGCGGTGGTGCGGTGGGTCTTGTTGGCTTTGGCCATGACCTAGAACTGCTTGTCCAGCTCGAACTGGTCCACCTTGGCCATGTATGGGAAGTACGGCAGGCTCCCGATCAACTCCTTCACCCGGCTTCCGTCCACCCCGGTGAAGAGCAGGAAGGCCCCCGTCCGGTCGGTGCTGATGAAGAAGCTCTCGAGGATGCCCTCCGCCTTCCACTGCTCGATGAAGGCCATCTCCGCCTTCTGCAGTTCGGGAGCGGAACGGATCGTGGACATGCCTTCGGGGGAGAGGGTGATGGAGACGAGGATGCGTTTCATGGGTGGGGTTGCTGGTGCAAGGTAGGCGGAGGTACCGGACACCGTCGCTGAGGGCTATCGTTGCGGCGGCTGGATGATGGCGATGCGACTACCGGTGGTTGCTGACCTTGCCATTGGCTTCGTTTGCGCTGGGTATGGCTGACGGTGAATGCGTCGAGGGCGATTCGAATAAGATCAATCTAGCAGAGGAACTCACGACAGCGTCCCCTCAGGAAGTCTATATTTTTGAGGCATGGCTCAGGAAGATGTGAAACTAGACCCGGAGGAAGAAGCCTTCGGCTATCTGCTTCTAAAGGACGCACTGACCCAAGAGGAGGAACAAAAGCTCGAAGTATTCCAGCACGAGTACCGTCGAAAGAAGGCCGATCTATTCCTAAAGAAATTCATCCACCCACTGCTCTCGAATGCCGAAATAACAGGCTGGGGTAGCGTTGGCAGTCCTAAGTGGTTTCATCGGACGGCAAGATTGTCGGCTCTATCAAGTAATGGAGCCTTCAAGGGAAGCTCGTATGACTACCCGCTCACGACATCAAGCCGGTTCCTCCATTATACAACCCCACAGACCTTACTCAGCATCCTAAGAGAAGCATCCATTCGGCTGTATGACCTAAATCATATGGATGACCCTAAGGAGTTTGTTTTTGGGGCAAAGGACTTCGGCTTTACCGGAAATTACTATTTGAAAGAAGCCAGATCAAAGTTGTTCTCTTTCTCAATGGTCGAGATAGATGAGGATGGAGATGCCGAAGATTTCAACCTATGGCAATACGGAGCCAACGGCAACGGCGTTGCAATTGTCTTCAGCATAGACCCAAGCACCCAACATGAATGGGGCAACTATCACCTTGGTCGCGTGCAGTACTCCACGAGGGTGCCAGAGCATTTTGACGGCTTGGCGGATAAGATCCGCAAGTTTGGACAGGCGGAGAATTTTCAAGTTCGTGATTTCGAAAACCTGTTCGTCAAACTTGCCGCATTTCACAAGTCCGAGATTTTCGAATTCGAAAAAGAGGTTCGGCTTCTGCACTACCATGAACATGATCTATTCCCACTGCCTCGAACAGACAAGCGATGGCCTCTCGACCTCTCGTTGGACGTAGGAAGGAACGGACAGCGCAGCTTCTTCGACAGAATCTATATCGGCAAAGCCTGGGAATCTCGTTACCGTCTGCCTTCTCAGATTGATCCGAACGGAACAGCAAATCGTCTAATCCCACGACTAAAGATTGAGAAAGTCATAATGGGCTATCGACTGAACCCTAAATACGTGGGCGACCTATGCGATTCTATTCATCAACTCGCGCATGAAAAGCTTGGCGAGACGTTTGAACTGAAACCCAGTCGGTTCTTTGAACACTTCAATCGACCTCATCAAGGCGAAGACTAGCTCGGTTGACATTTCGCGTTAGGGACAGCAGCGAGTAGCCCACAGCCGACGAAGGAGGCGAGGACTACAAGCGCATGGCCCGACGGCGAGACCCTGAGCAACTACAAAGGAGTGCATTTCAGGGCGCGAAGCGACTGAAGGGCAACGCGGAGGCGAAGGGCGAGCCGGAACGCCCCAATACAAGACACAAGTCTCAAGACCCAAGTTCCAAGTCACAAGGCCGCCTTGATGCTTGAGCCTTGCGCCTTGTCTCTTGAGTCTTTATCGATTACTCACCCCTAGTTTCGCATTATGCGTCAATGGATTCCACTAGGTCTGATCGCCATGGGTCTACTGCTTACCGTTGTGATCCCATTGCCTCAGCCTATCTTGATGAAGGGAGGCAGCGAGGACGCTTTTGCGGAGCACCGGTTGATGATGATCCGCTTGGGTATAGGAATAGGCATGATCGCAATTGGCATCCTCTGGCTGTTGGTCCGACTTATCCGTCGTTGGTGATCACTCCTCCTACCTTCGCACTTCATCTTCCCCCTGATGCGCTACCAGCCCCTCTCCGCCGCCACCTACCGCGAGCACCGCGCCCGTTTCCGCCAGCACCTGGAGAAGGGCGGCCTCGCCATCTTCCACAGCAACGACATCATGCCCACCAGCGCCGATGGGCACATGCCGTTCAAGCAGGCCAGCGACATCTTTTACCTCACCGGCATCGACCAGGAGGAGACCATCCTGCTGCTCTTCCCCGACGCGGTGGACCCGAAGGACCGCGAGATCCTCTTCGTGCGCGAGACCAGCGAGCTGATCGCGATCTGGGAGGGCGCCAAGTTCAGCCAGCAGGAGGCGCGCGACCTCAGTGGCATCGCCACGGTCCTGTGGACGAGCAGCTACGAGGCCACGATCAAGCGCCTGGTGCCGCAGTGCGAGCACCTGGTCCTGAACAGCAACGAGCACCTGCGCCAGCACAACGAGGTGGAGACGCGCGAGGACCGCAAGAACAAGGAGCTGCGCGCGCAGTACCCGCTGCACAGCGTGAAGCGTAGCGCACCGATCATGCACCGCATCCGCAGCCGCAAGACGCAGGAGGAAGTGGCGCAGATGAAGCGCGCCGTCGCCATCACCGGCAAGGCCTTCGAGCGCGTATGCGGCTTCGTGAAGCCCGGCGTGAAGGAGTACGAGATCGAGGCCGAGATCACGCACGAGTTCCTGCGCAACGGCTCACGCGGCCATGCCTACACGCCCATCATCGCCAGCGGCTACAACGCCTGCGTGCTGCATTACATCACCAACGACCAGGTCTGCAACGACGGCGATGTGATCCTGATGGACTTCGGCTGCGAGTACGGCGGCTACGCCAGCGACCTCACCCGCTGCATCCCCGTGAACGGCCGCTTCACCGACCGCCAGCGCGCGGTGTACAGCGCGGTGCTGCGCGTGAAGAACGAGGCCACCCAACTGCTGCGCCCCGGCACCCTGCTCGCCGACTACCACAAGGAAGTGGGCAAGATCATGGAGCGCGAGCTGATCGGCCTGGGCCTGCTGGACAAGACCGATGTGGCCAAGCAGGACCCCGAGAAGCCGCTCTACAAGAAGTACTTCATGCACGGCACCAGCCACTTCCTGGGCCTCGATGTGCACGACGTGGGCCTGTGGAACGAGATGATCCAGCCGGACATGGTCTTCACCGTGGAGCCGGGCATTTACATCCGCGAGGAGAAGCTGGGCATCCGCCTGGAGAACAACATCCTCGTGACCCGCGACAACCCGATCGACCTCTTCGCCGACATCCCAGTGGAGGCCGAGGCGGTGGAGGAGCTGATGAGCCGGAAGAAAGCCTTCGCCTGAGCTTCGGCTTTGAAAAAGGGTGGTGGCCTGATACACACCCTTCGTCATGCAGGCAGAAGCCCCGCGATCGCTCGCGGGGCTTCTTCTTGTCCGGAACAGGTCCGCCGCTACTCCTTCACCAGGCGGCCGGTGTATCGGGTGGTGGGCGTGCTCGCCGTGGCGATGTAGACGCCTGCGGGTAGCGCGCTCACATCGATGGTGTTGCGGCCTGCGACCAGGCGCTGGGTGCTCACCACACGGCCAAGGGCGTCGTGCAGGACCAGCACCTCACCGCTCAGCGCGTCGGGCACGGTCAGTTGAACGTCCATGGCGGCCGGCACCGGGTGGAAGCGCAGGGGTGCATCGGTCACCACGACCGGCATACCGGTGCTGAAGCCTGCACAGAGGTCGACCTCGAAGTTGTCGGCCAGCAGGCCGCTGCCCTGGGCGAACGCCCGCACGGAATCGACCCGTTGCTGCAGGGCGGCGATGCTCGCCGTGGGGCCACCGCTCGATGCACGCGCGTAGACATAGGCGAAGAGCAGGTCCACACGTTCACCGGGCCCGAGGGTGAAGGGCCCCATCACGCCGAGCATCTTGCGGTCGAACGGCATATTGCCCGCTGAAAGCTCGGTCCACGGCGCCTGGGCCTGTCCGCCCGTGCCCACCCCCGAGGGGTCCGAACTGCCCGGATAGATGAACCGCGCGGGCACACTACCGGTGGAGTAACCGGACCCGCCGTAGGTCTGCGGCACCCCATTGTTCCAGGCACCACCGAGCCAGTTGTTGAACTCGGCCGCGTTCGTCGGAGTTCCCTGCAAGGGGTTCGAATAGGTGGCACGCGTCCAGCTCCATCCGAAGCGCTCGTTGTCCACCACCTGATCACCGAAGCCGGTTCCGTTCCAGGCCGGCATGGTGTTGCCGGCGGCATCATCGAGGCCATTGGGGTCCAGCCGCGGGCCCCGGAGCAGCACGGCTCCGCACGCGGGCGGCTCGTTGCCGTAGCCAGGACCACCGGACCAGGCTTCGTCCAGATTGTCACCGTTGTAGGCGTAGATCAGGTTGCGCGCCGCATCGGTCCCCACCAGGTCATCGAAGGCGTTCCCCAGATCGAAGTCAGCGAAGAGCCCCACGCGTGCATCGGTGTAGGTCATGGTGCTCTGGTTCACGAGGTGGGCGCGCAGGAACACCGTGTTCGCCAACGCGGGGTCGCCGGAGAGGTACACGAAAGGCATCATGCGCACCTGAAGGCCCAAGGGCGGCGTGCCGGTCAGCGGGTGCACCTTGCCATCGTTGTAGGTCATGAAGCAGGCCTTGTCGCCCTGGATGCATGGCGCGTCGCCATCGTCGGGGTTGTACATGCCATCGAGGTTGCGGTCGAAGTAGGGCGCCTGGACGAGGTTGTAGCCTGCGAACACATCCCCGTTCCCGGGCCAGCCCAGGAAAGAGGCCGGGACCTGGTAGCCGGGGAATTGCACGGTCGGATCGCAGTTGGGATCATCCGCGCAGTTGAAGTAGGCGAACTGCAGGTCGATCTCGGCCTTGGTCACACACCACACCTGGTCGTAGGCCGCGGCCACGGCGGGGGTGGTGGTGGCGGTGCCATCGGCGGTGAGCGGGCCGGTCCAGAAGTCACCATTGGTGGGTGTCTCGTACATCATGGCCGCCACGTGCAACTGGTTGTTCGCATCGGTGCCGGCCACCCAGAGGGCGCTGCTGAAAAGCGGATGAATGCCGCCGCCCGAGGGGATCTCGAACGCGGCGTTACCCGTGGCGGGGTTCATGCCCACAAGTCCCCACGCGTTGAAGCGTGCGTTCACCGTGCCGTTGGAGAGGTTGGCGAAAGCGGAGCCCTGGCCGTGCGCGTGGTGCGCCATCGCGAGCAGCAGTCCGACGACAACCGTTGAGCGGGAGTAAGGTCGTTCCATGGTCATGGGTGTGTTGATCCGTAGTTGAACCTATGCGAACGGCCTGACGCCGCAATGGTCCGCACGGGCTACGGTGGGATCGGCGATGTGAACGGTCGTTACCCCCGGGCCTGTGTCGCATTGCATGGGAAAACCAACACCATGCGCATGTTCCGATCCCTCGCCTTCGCCGGATACCTCATCGGCATTCTCTTCAAGATCCTCCACTGGCCCGGGGCGAACATCATCCTGCTCACCAGCGGAGGGCTCGCCATCATCATGCTCGGCACCCTGCTCGTGCGAAAGCCCGGGCCGATGACCGTTCAGTTGCAGTTGCCCGCCCTGTTGTTCGGATCCTTGATGGCGGCGCTCACGGGCGGCCTGTTCAAGGTCATGCATTGGCCGGGGGCCAACGTTCTGCTGCTGGTCGGGCTCACGGTCTGTGCGGTCTGGTTCGTGATCACCGGCGGCCGCAACGCGCAGGCCGCCTGAACGCGATGAGGCCCCGCCACCTTGTCGGTGCGGGGCCTCATCGTCACTCGTCCAAAACCAAAACCCGTCTTTCCGTTGGCCACCTCCCGGATCCCGTTCACGGGGACGGCCGATGTGAAATTGGCAAGGCACGCGGTGGAAAGCCAGCGCTGCGCGGGAAAGGGAGGCTCCCGATCAGGGAACGGTATCCCCGGCGCACATCCGGTAGACCACCTCCACCACTTCGATGGACGTGGTGTCCACCACAAGCCTGTGGGTGAGGGCCCCGTCCGCCTCGCGCGAAAGGGCCGTGCCGACCAGGGTGGGACCCCGGAAGGCGGGCACAACGACCGTATCCTGGCGCATCAGCTCGCCTTGGCCAGGTGGATGGGCTGCACAGCGGAGAACTCCCCGTCGAGCACCATCAGGATCAGGTCCTCGCCCTGCAGGCCCGTAAGGCGTACCTGCGTAACGGGACCCGTGACCTCACCGGTGCGCAGGATGTGGCCGTTCGCATCGCAGATGTCGAACAGCGCATCGGGCGAGCGCGGATCGTAGTCGAACATGAGCAGCCGCTCGAGCTGGTCGATGCGGACGCGGATGGACAGGGGTTCGTGTGATGCCATGACCGGAGCGTGTGGGTCCTTGTACGGACCCCCACGGCTCCGGGTTGCGGACCAAGGGCCTCAGTTCCCCTGGTCGTTGAAGATCCACAGGCCTTCGGCCCGAAGGATGCACTGACGATCGCTGTTCATGGCAACAAGGGTTGAGCGTTCGATGCCCCAAGCTATCCCGCGGGCCTCACCGGGGGAGGGGACGAACGAGCAACGGTGCGGGCGCCGCAGGGTGCGGCACGCAGGCATTCCTCATCGTTCGCACACCGGGCCCCCCTCCCCTACATTCGTCCGCCATGTCCGCCACACCCCTACGCGCCGTCATCGTGGACGACGAGGAGCTCGCCCGCGAGAACCTGCGGATGATGCTCGCCGACGAATGCCCCGATGTGCAGGTGGCGGGCACGGCCGATGGGCCGACCACTGCACGGGAACGCATCGCGGCCCTGCGACCCGACCTGCTCTTCCTCGACATCCGCATGCCCAGCGGCCATGAGGGGCTCGACCTCCTCGAGGACCTCGACGCGCCCGACCTGCTGGTGGTCTTCGTCACCGCGTTCAAGGACTACGCCGTGCAGGCCTTCCATGCCAACGCGGTGGACTACATCCTCAAGCCCATCGACCCCGAGGAGCTGCGTTCGGCCGTGGACAAGGCGATGAAGCGGCTGGCACAGCTGCGCGGAAGGCCCGGGGAAGGCCTTCGCTACCACGAGGAGCTGCGCACCACCGCGCGGCAGATCAAGGAACAGGGCGGGCAACGCCTGGCCGTGGACCACGCCAAGGGCTTCAAGCTCTTCGACCCGCGCAGCATCGCGCACCTCGAGGCCGACGGCAATTGCACGCTGCTCCACTTCACCGACGGAAGCCGCTACCTCGACACGCGCACCTTGAAGGTGTATGAGGACATGCTCGACCCCTTGCAGTTCGTGCGCGTGCACCGGTCGCACCTGATCAACCTCGACCACCTGCGCGAGTACCTGCGCGAGGACGGGCATTGGGCCGTGATGAAGGACGGCGCCCGGGTGCCCATCGCCCGCGAGCGCGTGCAGGCCTTCCTCGAGGCCGTGCGCGGCTGACGCTTCGCTCCCCCGCGGCCACGATCCGCTCAATGGTCCGGCGTGCCTGCGCCCTTCCTTCTACATTTCCGGAAACCCCTGTTGCCATGGCCATGCGCGCGTTGATCGTCGATGATGAGCCCGATGCCCGGGAGAACCTGCGCATCATGCTGGAGGACCACTGCCCCGAGGTGCAGGTGGTGGGCCAGGCCGGCAGTGCCGAGGAGGCGCGCCGGCTCGTGGAGGAGTTGCGCCCCAACGCGCTCTTCCTGGACATCAAGATGCCGGGCGAGGACGGGTTCAGCCTCCTGAAGAGCCTGCAGGGCCGCGACCTGCCGGTGGTCTTCACCACGGCCTACGACGAATTCGCCCTGCGCGCCTTCAAGGAGAACGCCCTCGACTACCTCGAGAAACCCATCGACCCCGAAGAGCTGCAGCGTGCCGTGCGGAAGCTGCACAAGCTGGTGGACGAGCCCGCCGAAGGGCAGCAGCACCAGAGCGCCATCGCCGCGCTCATGAACGACCCCGCTTCGCCCCTCAGCAGCCGTGTGGCCGTGCCCAGCCGCGACGGGCTGGTGCTGTTGAAGCACGAGGACATCCTGTACCTCGAGGCCAGCGACAGCTACACCACCGTGTTCACCCGCGACGGCAAGCGCACCATCAGCAGCAAGCACATCCGTGTGTTCGAGACCAACCTCGATCCCAAGAAGTTCTTCCGCGTCCACAAGTCGTACATCATCAACCTCGAGCACCTCAAGGGCTTCAGCCGCACCGAAGGCAACATGGCCATGCTCGACAGCGGCGCACTCATCCCGGTGAGCCGTCGCCGCCTGCCGGACTTCCTGGCCATGATCAACACCTTCTGAACGAAGCGTTCGCACCGCGCATGAGCAGGAGCCGTTCCTCGTTGCATCGCTTGTGGTCCGTGGCGCGTAACCGGGCCGCGTACCGGCCAGGCGCATCTGCCCTGCCCCTGTACCCGTTCCCGCCCTTGCTCCTGCTCCTGTTCCTGCCCCTTCCCCTCCGGGCCCAGCAGCACGCCTTCACGCAATACACCACGCTCAACGGGCTCGCGCAAAGCCAGGTGCGGGCCATGGCGCAGGACTCCGCGGGCTACCTCTGGTTCGGCACCTTGGGCGGGGCGAGCCGTTTCGATGGACAGGTCTTCACCAACCATGCGCTGCAGGAAGGGCTCCCCGACGCCCAGGTGAACGCCGTGCTGGGCGGGCCGGATGGCAGCGTATGGCTGGGCGCCGGTGGTTCCCTTGTGCGCTACCGCGGCCGGCGCATGGAGGTGGTGCCGCTTCCCGCCTATGCCCGTGGCGGACGCATCACCGCACTGGCCCAGGGCCCTGATGGAAGCCTGTTCATCGCCACCGACGTGGCCGGCGTGCTCGTCCAGCGACAGGGCGACATCCGCGCCCTGGAAGGCTTTCCCACCGACACGGCGCCCAATGCCCGGGCGTTGCTCACCCTTCCCGATGGACGCCTGCTGATCGGCCTGCGCAACGGTCTGCTCGCCTGGAATGCCGGTCGGTGCGCGCCCGTTGCCCTGCCCGGTGGCGCGGTGCACGTGAACGCCCTGGCACGATCGGCCGGGGGCGACCTGTGGGTGGGCACCAACGGCTACGGGCTCATCGGCCTGATGGCCGACGGTAGCACGGTGGAGCTTGATGAGGAGAACGGCCTGCTGCAGAACAACGTGCGATCGGTGGTGGTGGACGGCCAGGGACGAGCCTGGGCGTGCACCAAGTTCGGCCTGAGCGTGGTGGACCCCAAAGCGCCCAACGACCTGGCGCGCGTGCGGGCCTTCACCGTGCACCAAGGCCTGCCCAACGACAATATCTGGTGCGGGTTCCTCGACCTGGAGGGCAACCTGTGGTTCGGCACCGACGGGGCGGGTGTGCTGAGGTACGCCGGCGACCGCTTCGTCACGTACACGGTGAAGGACGGCCTATGCAGTGATCAAGTGATGGCCGTGGTGCCTGACCACGCCGGCGACCTATGGCTGGGCACGTACGGCAACGGCATCTGCCGGCTGGACGGCATGGCCATGGTGAGCACACTGGACGGCCTGCCCAACAACACGGTCTGGTGCGGGCTCCGCTCGCGCGACGGCTCCCTGTGGTTCGGCACGAGCGATGGGCTGGCCCGTCTGGTGAACGGCCTGGTGGTCCCGCTCGACAGCACCGCAGGGCTTAGTGGCACGCGCGTGCTATCGCTCCATGAGGACGACCGCGGCAGGCTCTGGTGCGGCACGCGCGACGGCCTGGTGATGAAGGAGGCCACCGGGGCCACCAGCTGGTTCCCTGCCGGCCCGGGAGGACCGGGCAGGTCCATCCGCGCCATCGTGCCCGACGCCAAGGGACGATTATGGCTGGCCACCGACGAGGGCGTGCAGGTGTTCGACGGGCGCTCGATCACACGGTTCGCCGGTGAGGAGGGGCTCAGTGATCGCACCGTCTTCTGCCTGCGCTTCGACCAGGCGGGGCGGCTGTGGGCCGGAACCAGCAACGGCCTCAACGCGCTGGTCGACGGTCGTTTCACCACCGTGCGTCTGGGTCGCGACTTCGGCAGCAACTACATCGACCTGTTGCACATGGACGGCCAGGGCAGGCTGTGGGTGGGCACCAACAACGGCCTGTTCCGCGCCATGCCCGACAGCCTGCTCATCGACCCTGCCGGCGCGGACCATTTCGGCGTGGGCGACGGCCTGCGCAGCCTGGAGTGCAACCAGAACGCGGTGCATCAGGACGCGCGCGGACGCATGCTCTTCGGCACGGCCGCCGGCCTGCTGCGTTACGACCCCGCCCGCGAACCGTCCCATGTGGTCCGCCACACCCCCTCGCTGCACATCGTGGGCATCCGTTCCTTCCTGCAGCCCACCGAGTGGAAGGGGCAGTGCGACAGCCTCGATGCACAGGGACTGCCCGTTGGCCTCGAGCTGCCCTACCGGCGCAACCACATCACCTTTGACCTTGCCGGCATCAGCCTGGGCGACCCCGACCGGGTGCGCTACCGCTACCGTCTGCTCGGCGCGGACACCGATTGGCTGCCGCCCACCGATGCGCGGTCGGCGAGCTACAGCAACCTCACCCAGGGCGCCTACACCTTCGAGGTGATGGCCGCGGGTCGCGACGGTGTGTGGAGCGCCGCGCAACGCTTCAGCTTCGTGATCCTGCCCCCCTTCTGGCTCCGTTGGTGGTTCTTCGCCTTGGTGGTGCTCGCCGCCTCGCTCACGGCCTACGGGGTGATGCGCTACCGCTCGCGTCAACGGGAACGCCGCGAGAAGACCCGCCAGCTGATGCTGCGCTCGCGCATGCTCCAGCTCGAACAGCAGGCGCTCAACGCCAACATGAACCGGCACTTCATCTTCAACGCGCTCAACAGCATCCAGTACTACATCAACCGGCAGGACCGCACGGCCGCCAACCGGTACCTCACCAGTTTCGCCAAGCTCATCCGCCGGAACCTCGATGCGAGCCAGAGCGACACCACCACGCTGGCCGAGGAGCTCGAGCGCCTGGAGCTGTACCTGGTGCTGGAGCACATGCGTTTCAAGGACAAGTTCCGTTATGAGGTGAAGGTGGATCCCGGTGTCGACCTGCACCGCATCCAGCTTCCCGCGATGATGTTGCAGCCCTACGTGGAGAACAGCATCTGGCATGGCATCCTGCCCATGGAGCGCCCCGGACTGGTCGCGATCACGGTGGACCCTGGTGCACCCGGCCGTGTGGTGGTGGGCGTGGCCGACGACGGCATCGGGGTGGACCGCAGCCGGGAACGCAAAACCGGTGAAAGCGACCACATCTCCAGGGGGATCGAGATCACCAAGGGCCGTGCAGATGTGCTCAGACGCCTGGACCTCAGCGACATCCGGATCCAGGGGCCCGAACAGGTCCATGGAGCGGACGGTGCCGTTCAGGGCACCCGGGTCTTGATCGATCTGCCTTACAGGAATGGTGCGGAACGTGGATCACAGGGCTTGCAGAACGCTGATCGACCGCTTATCTTTGGTTCGTGATGAAGTGCATTGCCGCCATGATCGACCGTTCCTTGGCCCTGCTGGCCGTGGTGCTGGTATTCGCCTTGGCGTCGTGCAGCAAGGAGGAAGTGGTCGTACCTGGCAGCGCGGATGGCACGGTATCCCTGCGTTCGATGGACGGTGGTCCTGACGACCCGAACACCACGGGTGGCGGAGCGACAACGGGCACCGAGGCGGGCGGAGGGCTCGGCGATGGCACTGATGATGGCGGCGGCATCTCCGACGACGGTGATGACGACGGCGACAGCGAGCGCAACAAGAAGACCAAGTCACGCTGAGCGTCCAACCCCCTTGGCGTTCGGCAAGGCCCCGGCAACGGGGCTTTTTCTTTTCCCCGGTCGCCGTTCCCCCAACCGCCCCTACCGTTGCCCGGCCACCTCAGCGGCGCTCCGCCACGTCCCGGTAGCTTTTCATTGCGGAAGCCCCTTACCTCCGCGGTTGCCATGGCGAACACCCCGCACGACCACGTGCACCGGCTCATCCGCTCGATGAGCCGGGCCGAGAAGCGCTACTTCAAGCTTTACACCTCGCGCCATGTGGTGGCCGGGCACAGCAACCACCGCACGCTCTTCGACGCCATCGCCGCGATGGACACCTACGACGAGGCCGCCCTGCTGAAACGCTTCGCCGGGGAGGCCTTCACCCACCGCTTCCCCATCACCAAGCGCCGGCTTTACGAGGCCATCCTGGCCAGCCTCGACGCCTTCCACACCGAGAACGACCCCGACGCCCGGCTGCGGCGCATGCTGCACCAGGCCGACCTGCTTTACGCCCGCACCCTCTATGCCGACGCGGCCCGCATGCTGCGCAGCGCTCGGCAGCTCGCCCGCCAGCTCGACCGGCAGACCGTGCTGCTCGACGTCCTCGAGCGCGAACGGCGCATGGTGGAGCGCGCCAACTACACCGGCAACGCCGCCGAGGAGGTCGAACGCATCGCCATGGATGCGGCCTCACTGCGCGAGGAGATCGACCAGGTGGAGCAGCTGTGGACCCTCAAGAGCCGGAGCTTCATGCTCCTCTACCGCGAAGGGCACGCCCGGGGCGAGGCGCAGGCCCAGGCGCTGCGGTCCCTGCTCTCCCATCCGCTGCTCCAGGACCCCGGACGGTTGCGCACGGCCAAGGCCCGCTTCCTGCACCACCACGTGCGCTCGGTCGTGGCCTTCGCCCTGGGCGACCTGGCGACCTGCGAAGCGCACCTGGCCATCAACCACGAACTTCTTCGCGATGCGGAGGAACTGTTCCACAACGAACCGAACCTGCTCTACGGGGTGCTGAGCAACCGCATCTACGTGCTCTCCCGCCTGGGCCGCACGGCCGAGAGCGAAACCCTCTTGAAGGAGTTCAAGATGCTCCCGGCCACCCTGCCCCAGGCGCCCACGCCCGACCTGGAGGTGAAGGTGTTCGCCACCGGCGCGAGCCTTGAGCTGGCCATGCTCACCCGCGCGGGCGCCTTCTCGAAAGCCGTGGCCAAGGCACCGGCCATCGAGGAGCGCATGCAGCAGTACGACGCCCAGCTGGGCACCCTGCGCAGGGCGGCCCTGCACTTCCAGCTGGCCTATGCCCACCTGGGCGCCGGTCAGGCCGACAAGGCCCTGCGCCACAGCCACCGCCAGCTAAGTGAAGGGTCGGTGGACGAGGGCACCGAGGTGTACCGCTTCGGGCTGTTGCTCAACCTGCTCATCCTGCTCGACCTCGGGAAGAAGGACCTGGTGGCCGGGGCCGTACGCAACGCCGTCCGGCTGCTGGCCGGGCGCGGCGAGGACCTGCCCGTCGAGCAGGCCATCCTGCGCATGGCCCAGGAGCGTGCCAAGGCCCGCGGACCGGAGGCGGACCGGGACGCCCTGGAGCGGCTGCGCGAAGCCCTGACGCCCCTGCTGCAAGGGCCGCACGAGCATGCGGTGCACGACCATTTCGACCCGCTCGCCTGGGTGGAGGCCCGGCTGAGCGGCCGACCGTTGGAGGAGGTCGTTTCGGCCCGGGCCCGAGCTTCGAGACCGGGTGAGGAGCGCAAGGGTCGACGGGCGGCTTGAACAACGGGCTTGGGAAAGCCCACGACGTGGCGTTCCCCGCAGAAAGGACGCCGCATACATTTGCCGCCGCCCAAGCGAACCCTTACGTTCGCGCAGGCGTTGTCCACCGGCCCCATGAGCACCCCGCACGATTTCCTTCCCATCGCCATGCAGACCTTGCTGGCCGTGGGTTTCGTGGTCTTCGGCCTTGTCTTCGCGGCATGGCTGGGACCCAAGCGCTTCGGGAAGCACAAGAACGAGAACTTCGAGTGCGGCATCGAGCAGTACGGCAACGCCCGCTCCCCCTTCTCGGTCAAGTACTTCCTGATCGCCATCCTCTTCGTGCTCTTCGATGTGGAGGTGATCTTCCTGTACCCGTGGGCCGTGAACTTCAAGGAGCTCGGCGTGCCCGGCTTCGTGGAGATGGTCATCTTCATCGCCTTGGTACTGGCCGGATTCTACTACGTGATCCGCAAGGGGGCCCTTAAATGGGACGAATGACATGAGCGACAGCAAGAGCCTCCAGACCAGCGAACGTGGCAAGCCCACGATCGTGCAGGCGCCCGAGGGCTACACCGGCCCCGGCTTCATGACCACCAGCCTGGAGAAGGCGGTGGGCCTGGCGCGCAAGAACAGCATCTGGCCGCTGCCCTTCGCCACCAGCTGCTGCGGCATCGAGTTCATGGCCACCATGGGCGCGAACTACGACCTGTCGCGCTTCGGCATGGAGCGCCTCAGCTTCAGCCCGCGCCAGAGCGACCTGCTGATGGTGATGGGCACCATCGCCAAGAAGATGGCCCCCGTGCTGCGGGAGGTTTACACCCAGATGGCCGAGCCCAAGTGGGTGCTCAGCGTGGGCGCATGCGCCAGCACCGGCGGCATCTTCGACACCTACAGCGTGCTCCAAGGCATCGACCGCGTGATCCCGGTGGACGTGTACGTGCCGGGCTGCCCGCCCCGCCCCGAGCAGATCATCGACGGGGTGCTCAAGATCCAGGAGCTCGTGGGCAACGAGAGCCTGCGCCGCCGTTACAGCCGCGAGTACGAGGAGACCCTCGCCAAATACAAGATCGACTGATCGTGCCCGCCTTCGCCACCAAAGCCGACCGCGACCAGCTGGTGATCGACCGGCTCACCGCCACCTTCGGCGACAAGGTCCTTGCGCATGAGCGGCAATACGACCTGCTCTGCCTCACCGTGCGGAAGGACGCCATCCACGAGGTGTTCGCCTTCCTCAAGGACCAGCTCGACTTCAACTTCCTCACCACCCTCTGCGGCATGCATTACGCCGAGCGCGATGCCCTGGGCCTGGTGGCGCACCTGCACAGCTTCCGCAACGGCCACCGCATCCGCGTGAAGACCGAGACCCCGCTGAAGGACCCGGTGTTCCCCACCTTCACCGACCTGTGGCCCACGTCCAATTGGATGGAGCGCGAGGCCTTCGATTTCTTCGGCATCCGTTTCACCGGCCACCCCGACCTGCGGCGGATCCTCAACATGGAGGACTTCCCCGCCTTCCCGCTGCGCAAGGACTACCCGCTGGAGGACCCCACGCGCGAGGACAAGGACGACAGCTTCTTCGGACGATGAGCGAGCAGAGCAAGAACCCCAGCAAGCCCGGCAGGCCCGCCACCGAGCTCGTGCGTCCGGACTACTGGCAGCACGACGTGGTGCCTGGCGGCGACCACAGGGAGCTGAACACACTGAACCTGGGCCCCACGCACCCCGCCACGCACGGCATCTTCCAGAACGTGCTGACGATGGACGGGGAGTACATCCAGAGCGCGCAGCAGACCATCGGCTACATCCACCGGGCCTTCGAGAAGCTCGCCGAGCGCCGTCCCTTCTACCAGATCACCACCCTCACCGACCGCCTCAACTACTGCAGCTCGCCCATCAACAACATGGGCTGGCACATGACGGTGGAAAAGCTGTGCGGCATCGAGCTGCCCAAGCGCGTGGAGTACATGCGGGTCGTGGTGATGGAGCTGTCGCGCATCGCCGACCACATCATCTGCAACAGCGTGATCGGCGTGGACACCGGCGCGCTCACGGGCTTCACCTACGTGTTCCAGTGGCGCGAGAAGCTTTACGACATCTTCGAGGAGATCTGCGGCGCGCGCCTCACCACCAACATGGGCCGCATCGGCGGCTTCGAGCGCAACTTCAGCGAGAAGGCATGGACCATGATCCGCGCCTTCGTGGCGGAGTTCCCCAAGGCCCTGAAGGAGTTCGAGAACCTGCTGGTGCGCAACCGCATCTTCATGGACCGCACCATCAACTGCGGCCCCTTCCCCGCCGACCGCGCGCTGGCCTACGGCTTCACCGGCCCCAACCTGCGCGCCTGCGGCGTGGACTATGACGTGCGGGTGATGGACCCGTACAGCAGCTACCAGGACTTCGACTTCATCATCCCGGTGGGCCAGAACGGCGACACCTACGACCGCTTCATGGTGCGCGAGCGCGAGATGTGGGAGAGCCTCTCCATCATCCGCCAGGCCCTGGAGAAGCTGGACAAGATGCCGGACAAGAAGACCTTCCGCGCGGAGGTGCCCACCTGGGTGCTGCCGCCCAAGGAGGAGGTGTACAACGAGATGGAGGCGCTGATCTGGCACTTCAAGATCGTGATGGGCGAGACCGACGTGCCGGTGGGCGAGGTGTACCACTGTGTGGAGGGCGGCAACGGCGAGCTGGGCTTCTACCTGGTGAGCGACGGCGGCCGCACCCCGGCGCGCCTGCACTTCCGCCGGCCCTGCTACATCTACTACCAGGCCTACCCGGAGATGATCAAAGGCACCATGCTGAGCGACGCGATCCTCACCATGAGCAGCATGAACGTGATCGCGGGAGAACTCGACGCGTGATGGGAGCCACGATCAAAGCCGTCACCACCACGGAGGGCACACCGCCCTTCGCCTTCAGCGAGAGCGCGCTGGCCGAGTGCCGCGCCATCATCGCACGGTACCCCGCCGACCGCACCAAGAGCGCGCTGATCCCCATCCTGCACATCGCGCAGGCGGAGAACAGCGGATGGCTCAGCGTGAACGCCATGGACGCCGTGGCAGGGCTGCTGGGCCTTCGCGCCATCGAGGTCTACGAGGTGGCCAGCTTCTACAGCATGTTCAACCTGCACCCGGTGGGCCTGTACCACCTGGAGGTGTGCCAGACCTCGCCCTGCATGATCCGCGGCAGCGAGCGCATCGTGGAGCACCTGAGCAAGCGCCTGGGCATCAAGCCCGGTGAGACCACCAAGGACGGCCTCTTCACCCTGAAGACCGTAGAGTGCCTGGGCAGCTGCGGCAGCGCGCCGATGCTGCAGTGCGGCGCGAAGTACTACGAGGACCTCACGCCCGAGAAGGTCGACGCCATGCTGGACGGCATGCGCGCCGATGCGAAGCGGCAGAACTACACCGACCGTTGACCATGGCCCGCAAACTGCTGCTTGAGCACGTCAACGTCCCCGGCATCCAGGGGCTGGAGGCCTACCTCGCGAACGGGGGCTACCGCAGCGTGGAGAAGGCGCTGCGCACCATGAGCCCCGAGGCCGTGGTGGAGGAGGTGAAGAAGAGCGGCCTGCGCGGCCGCGGCGGTGCGGGCTTCCCCACCGGCATGAAGTGGAGCTTCCTGGCCAAGCCCCCCGGCGTGCCCCGCTACCTGGTGGTGAACGCCGACGAGAGCGAGCCCGGTACCTTCAAGGACCGCTACCTCATGGAGCGGATCCCGCACATCCTCATCGAGGGCATGATCACCTCCAGCTTCGCGCTCGGGGCGAACCTCGCCTTCATCTACATCCGCGGCGAGTACTTCTACGTGAGCCGCATCCTGGAGCGGGCCATCGCCGAGGCGCGCGCCGCGGGCTGGCTCGGCAGGAACATCCTGGGCACGGGCTACGACCTCGAGATCCACGTGCAGGTGGGCGCCGGCGCCTACATCTGCGGGGAGGAGACGGCGCTGCTCGAGAGCCTGGAGGGCAAGCGCGGCAACCCGCGCATCAAGCCGCCCTTCCCCGCGGTGAAGGGCCTTTACGACTGTCCCACGGTGGTGAACAACGTGGAGACCATCGCCGCGGTGGTGCCCATCGTGAACGATGGCGGTGAGGAGTACGCCAAGATCGGCGTGGGCAAGAGCACCGGCACCAAGCTCATCAGCGCGGGCGGCAACATCAAGCGGCCCGGCGTGTACGAGATCGAGCTGGGCGTGAGCTGCGACGAGTTCATCAACAGCGACCAGTACTGCGGCGGTGTGGAGGGCCGCGCCTTCAAGGCCGTGGTGCCCGGAGGCAGCAGCGTGCCCATCGTGCCCTACGAGCTGTTCCTGAGGACCGCGAAGGGCGAGCAGCGCCTGATGACCTACGAGAGCCTGAGCGACGGCGGCTTCCAGAGCGGCACCATGCTCGGTTCGGGCGGCTTCTACGCCTACAACGACGCGCAGTGCATCGTGCGCAGCACCTGGAACCACACCCGCTTCTACCGCCACGAGAGCTGCGGCCAATGCAGCCCCTGCCGCGAGGGCACCGGGTGGATGGAGAAGGTGCTGCACCGCATCGAGCACGGGGGCGGGCACATGGAGGACATCGACCTGCTCTGGGACATCCAGCGTCGGATCGAGGGCAACACCATCTGTCCGCTCGGCGATGCCGCCGCTTGGCCCGTGGCCAGCGCCATTCGCCACTTCCGCGACGAGTTCGAGTTCCACGTGAAGTTCCCTACCAAGGTGAAGGACCCCGAGCACTTCGCGAAGGAGCCCTTCAAACAGGGAACGAAGACCGCATTCGCCTGAGCCATGCCGAAGGTGACCATTGACAACATCGAGATCGAGGTGCCCGAGGGCACCACGATCCTGCAGGCCGCCCGCATGATCGGCGAGCGCGACAAAGCGCACCGCCACGTGGTGCCGCCCACGATGTGCTACTACAGCAAGCTGAAGACCAGCGGCGGCTACTGCCGCACCTGCATCGTGAAGGTGACCAAGGGCAGCGAGAAGGACCCTCGCCCCATGCCGAAGCCGGTGGCCAGCTGCCGCACCGCCGTGATGGACGGCATGGTGGTGGAGAACACCACCAACCCCGAGCTGATCGACGCGCGCAAGGGCGTCACCGAGTTCCTGCTGATCAACCACCCGCTGGACTGCCCGATCTGCGACCAGGCCGGCGAGTGCCACCTGCAGGACCTGGGCTACGAGCACGGCCTCAGCAGCAGCCGCTACCAGTTCGAGCGCCGCACCTTCGA